>NZ_CANRNX010000004.1 GCF_947632075.1 uncultured Flavobacterium sp. | reverse complement strand
TATTGAAATAAAGTTTGGAATTTTTTATCATTTTTAATTTTGTAATAAACAGGTAAATAATAAAACATGAAGCTTGTCGCTGTAAAACCTGACAATATGATTAACGAAGGAAGTTCTGAAAATCTTCTAACCCAATGAATACCGAAATACAAGTAAAACATCAAGATAAAACATATAGTAAAAAATGCACCAAATGTAGTCGTTACTTCATTTTTGGAAACAAAATAATAAACTCCGAAAACAATATAACTAATAATAGGTATTGCTACAGGAAGCACATCTAAATCAGCTATTAATTCTTGATGATTTTTAAAGGGTAAACAATAAAAAATCATGAAAATAATTATCCAAAGGGAAATAAAAACAGGATTTAAAAGAACATCTTGAAATACAGAAATTCTTTGTGAAGTTAACTTATTCCATTGTGATCGTTTTTGTGTTTTTAAATAATCGTTTTGTTCTGTGAAAACAGCGTTTAAATTAGTTTCAAAATCATTAAATTCTTTTTCTTCGAGCAAGCAAATTAAATGATCTAAAACTTCAATTCGAATATCTATAAAACCAAAACCGTAAGCAATTAATTTTTGGTTTACTTGTTCTATTTGTTGATTGGTTAGTCTCATTTAAATCGTTTTTAAATCCGGACCAGAAACAATATTTTGCATGTTCCGAATAAAATTTTCTAATTCTTCCATGCGTGAAACGGTTTCCTTTTCACCGCTTTCAGTAAGTTTATAATACTTGCGAATTCGACCATCCACTTTATCCATTTCCACATCTAAAAAACCTTCGGCTTCCATTTTGTGTAAAGCCGGATATAAAGCACCTTCGGTAATATTCATTTCACCTTCGGTAATTTCTTTTACTTTTTGAGTGATTTCGTAACCGTACATTTTTCCGTTTTGTTCTAAAAGCTTCATAATAATGGTATTTAAGCTTCCTTTATACAATTGTTGTTGCTTTTTCATACTATTGATATTTAGGTATGTCAAATATACATAATTTTCTTATACATCAAAAATTTAGGTATAATTTCTTTCTAAAGCTGACATTCATCATATTAAAAGCTAGTTAAAAATTCGTACTTTTGCACAAATTAACGATTATGTCAACATTTAATTTACTTACCGTTAAGGAGGTTCGTAACGAAACGCCAAATGCAGTTTCGATTTCTTTTGAAATTCCTGACACGTTAAAAGATGCTTATACTTTTATTGCAGGACAATATGTTACTGTAAAAATGAAACACAACGAAAACGAAATTCGTCGTTCGTATTCAATTTCATCTTCTCCTAAAAGCGGTGATTTTAGAATTGTAGTTAAGGCAATTGAGAATGGTATTTTTTCTAAATATGCAACCTCAGAATTAAAAGCTGGTGATCAATTAGAAATTGGAACACCAGAAGGAAAGTTTACTTTTGAGCCTAAAGAAACGAAACAAAATAATTATTGTGGTGTTGCTGCCGGAAGTGGAATAACTCCAATTATTTCTATAGCAAAGTCGGTTTTAGAAAACGAACCAAACAGTTCTTTTGTTTTGATTTACGGAAACAAATCTCCGGAAGAAACCATCTTTTATAAAGAGATTCACGAATTACAGCAAAAATATGTTGGACGCTTTTTTGTTCATTATACATTTACAAAAGCACATCCAGAAGGAAGTTTGTTTGGTAGAATAGAACGCTCGACCATTAATTTTGTATTGAAAAATAAGCATAATGAAAAAGAGTTTAAATCTTTTTATTTATGTGGACCAGAAGATATGATTAACTTGGTTAGTGATGTTTTAAGAGGAAACAACGTAAACGAAAAGAACATTCACTTTGAATTGTTCACTCCTAGTTCGGATTCAGGAAAACAAATTGATGCTAGTGGAATGGCAAAAATCACAGTTTTAGTTGATGATGAAGAAACGACTTTTGAAATGTCGAAAAAATTAGACATTTTAGACGCCGCTTTAAAACATGGAATCGACGCACCGTATTCTTGTCAAGGTGGAATTTGTAGTTCTTGTATGTGTAGAATTATTAAAGGTTCTGCAGAAATGAGAAAAAACTCTATTTTATCAGATGAAGAAGTTGCAGAAGGTTTGATATTATCTTGCCAAGCAATTGTTACTTCAGATGAAATTTATGTCGATTACGACGATGTTTAATAGAAACAATTTGTTATAAAAAAATCCTGATGTTGAGAAACATCAGGATTTTTAGTTTTCAATTACTTTGTAATCTTTAAACATATATGGGGTTTCACTATCTGAATCTATATCAATAAATTGAATAATTCTGGGAGATAAAAACTCAAAATGATAAGAATCTAGCTTTTCATCCGATTCGCGATATTCATAAAACTCATCTCCAATAACGTACCAAATGCCATCTTCATAAGATTGTTCTATTTTTCCGTTATCATAATGCGTTTCAAAAAATATTTCAAAAGTTCCATCCGCTTTACGATCCATAATCCAAAAGTTAATTTGTCCTGGAACTACACGTCCTTCATCTGAACCTTTCCACTTTCCTATAAAACGTTCTTCAATTTTTTTCGTCATAAATTAAAAATCAATCTAAACAAACTTACAAAAAAGCTTGCTATTAAAAATCAAATTTCAATTATAATCTTACACAAAAAGGAACGATTCTAAATTAAACATGTAATTAAATAAACGCATCTTTATTCATAGTTTTGTGATTAAACTAATTACACATTAAACTATGTCAAAAACTAAACTTACCATTAATGATAATGGATCGGTAAAAATAGAAGGCGATTTTGAAATCGTAGATAAAAACGGAAAAATGTATGGATTACAAGGTAGAACGACTCTTTCGATCTGTCGTTGTGGTTTATCTAAAAACAAACCTTTTTGTGATGGCTCTCACAAAGGACATTTTGAACACGAGGCTGTTGCATTTGATCTTCCTCCTAAAAAAGCGTAATCTGCACTATACTTAATTTAAAATAAAAAGCGACCTAAAAAAGTCGCTTTTATGTTTTATGAAATGATCGTTTGCACTTCGTCAAGATCTAAACCTCCGTAATTCCCTGAACTCATTAACAAAAGAACAGATTCGTTAAACGCTTGCTCTTTCAAGAAATTCTGAAATTCTGCTGGATTCGTATACACAATTAAATCGTTTCTGTTGAAAGCTGATTCAATTTGTGTTTTTGAAATTTCTTCTAATTTTTTAATAGCAACGGCATCTGGCGAATAGAAAACAACAGCAACATCAGCAGCATCCAAAGCACCTTCATATTGCGATAAGAATTCGGCATTTAAACTCGAATAGGTATGCAATTCTAAACACGCAATTAACTTCTTATTCGGATATTGTTTTTTAACTGCTCGCGTAGTTGCACTAACTTTACTTGGCGAATGCGCGAAATCTTTATAAGCAACTGCCGAAGTTGTTTCTGCAATTTTTTCTAAACGCTTTGCCGCACCTTTAAAACTTTGAATCGCTTCATAGAAATCTTCTTCATCAATTCCCATGTTTTGGCAAATCCATTTTGCTCCTGCCAAATTATTTAAATTATGCGCTCCAAAAACTTCAATTGGCATTGGTCCGTCTGGAGTTTCTAAATACGTAATTCCGTTTTCAATTGAATATTCAGGAGTTTCGTAAGGCATTTTACGAATTGGCTTTGTAGCTTCTTCAACAATTTGTTTTACCGTTGGATCTTCTTCGTTATAAACTAAAATTCCACCATCGGTAATTTTATCAATGAAAATTTTAAACTGATCTACATAATTTTCAAACGTTGGAAATACATTGATGTGATCCCAAGCAATTCCGCTAATTAAAGCAATATTTGGTTGGTACAAATGAAACTTCGGACGTAAATCTGTTGGAGAAGATAAATATTCATCACCTTCTAAAACAATAAAATCGTTATCTTCAGTTAAATGTACCATGGTTTTAAAACCTTCAAGTTGCGCACCAACTAAATAATCAACCGCGCGATTGTGGTAATGCATTACGTGAAGCACCATAGATGTGATGGTAGTTTTTCCGTGTGAACCACCAATAACTACGCGTGTTTTATTTTTTGAATGTTCGAAAATAAATTCTGGATATGAATAAATATTCAAACCTAATTCTTGCGCTTTTAAAAGTTCAGGATTATCTGCTTTTGCGTGCATACCTAAAATAACTGCATCGATATCTGAAGTTATTTTATCTGCAAACCAACCCATTTGTTCTGGTAATAAACCTTCGTTTTGTAAACGGGTTTTCGAAGGTTCAAAAATAGCATCGTCACTTCCGGTAACTACATCACCTTTTTCATGTAAAGCTAATGCTAAATTGTGCATAGCGCTTCCGCCAATTGCTATAAAATGTACACGCATTTGATTTCTGTTTTTCTTGACTAAAAAATAATGGTAAATCTACAACAAAAATTATTTTTCTAAACCTAAATACTTTCTAAAATAACCACATTCTTTAATTACTTCTTGATAATATTTGGTATCTGAATAATCTTGTTTTAATTTTTTGAAACCGTTCCATTTCTTAAACATTACATCGCCATATCCCCAATACGAATCGGTACTGAAATATTGATTGTAATAGAAATTATTACGTTCAATTTTAGTTAACAAATAAGTTATTTTGGCACGTTGCTCATTGTCTGAAGCTGCTTGTAAAGCAATTTCGTAATATTTAGTCGCTTGAGACAAATCAAACAATTTAGGTTGATTTTCTTTAGAAATGTAATTACTTCCGTATTCTCCGAAAATAGAATTGTAATAGAACGCACGGGCATTTCCGAAATAAGACAAATTGTAATAGGCGTTTCCTAAAAGCAATGCATTGTTAAAAACATCGTTACCTTCAGTAACATTTTGTTGCATTTCTTTCATTTTTTTAAGTAAGCTTAAACTCGAATATTTTACGGTTTGTTTTGCTGCATGATCACAATCGTTGCAATCTTTAATTTTTCCGTTAAACGGATTTCCGTAAAGTAGGTGATCATTATAATCAACCATTTTATCTATATATCCTCTTTTTTCGTAATCATACGCTTTTAATTTGATAGGATAAATTTTTTCGTACATTGCAATTGCCTGATCTAATTTACCGCTATAAAACAGATTAATTCCTCTACATTCGTAAATGTCACTGATGTTGTACGGATACAAACCAATGAAAATTTCTTCCCAAGCTGTTTTGTTTTTCTTTAAAAAGAAATCTTCCATAGCTTGTCCGTTTTTATCATTCTCATAAAAAATTTTATCAGATTTTAATAACTCGGCCATTACTTTATCTCCTTGTTCTTTATAAACAGCAGATAAATAATTTCTTACCCAAGAATTAGCATAATCATAACGAAACGAATCGCCATAATTATATTCTTTAGAAACTTCGTAAAACAACCAGTTCAAATCTTCAATTAAACTTGCTTCTTCTTTTACTGTAATCTTTTTTACTTGAGAAACATTGTTTACTAAGTTTAATATTCGAATTTGATTTTTAGCTAATTCATTATTCTTTTTAACTAATTTACTGGCCAAATTAAACTGTTTTTCAGCTTCTTTATGATTCCCTTGAAAAATATTTAAATAACCAGAAGTTAAATACCATAATTCAGGATTTTGTAACAACTCGGGTTTTGAAGCAACTTCTTTAATCCATTTAAATTGATTTTGATCTATTTCTTTAGTTACCTCTTTATAATAATTTTTGGGAGATGAGATTGCTTTTTCTTGATAAACATTTATAGCATTTTCTTGAATGTTTACCCAACGCGTTAGCAAGAAATTGATATGTTCACTTTTTGAATCGAGTTTATAAATTTCTTGCATTGCTTTGAACTCATCTTTGTAATAACCGTTCATTGCCCATAAAGCAGCTTTTATTTCTTTTGTTTCTGCAGCTTCAATTTGTTTTTTAAATTTAATATCATCTACCGGATGGAAATTATAAACTGCTTCTTGACGAAGTTTAGGAATTTCATTAAAAATTTGAGCAAATAAAACATTCGATTTATCGAAATCTCCCATTTGATAATAGGCACCTGCAACATAACCTAATGCTCGATAGTACAGCATGTTTTTAGGTTGATTGGCTTGAGTTTTATTAAAGAATTTTATGGTCTGAGATATATCGTTGGAATAGAATTTAGCTTTCATTAATTGAAACCAAATTCTGTTTTTGTAAAATTCATTACGATCTTGAATTTTATTAAAATAAGCTTCGATTGTTTCAATAACTTTGTCATCAGTTTTTGAAATATTTCTGTTTTCATAATTCCAATAATAGTATGAATTTGTTGAATACTGTTCAACTTTTTTTGCAATCTGTAAAAACTCTAAAAAATCTTTACTTTGCTGGTCTTTAGTATTCAAGCGATATTTTGCACCATCAATTGCTTGCTGATTAATTATTTTTGAAATATATTGACTTGCCGTATCATTAAGTAAATAATAAGCAATTGCTTCTTTTGATTCAGATTTTCCAATATAATCTACCCAATCTTGAAGTACGTCGTCATTGTTTTTGGAAACGTAATCTGATAAATCATGATTGTCGTAAAATCTGTAATACGCATCAAAAAACATTGGTTTATACGAATTGTCAACAAAAGTTTCTGGTGTGAACATGGAGTTATATCCATTTCCCCACCATCCATCTGCACAGCCGTAAGCGTAGATTCCGTAACCAAAAATGGCAGTTGCACTAAAAGCTACGAAGCATTTTTTTAAAAAATTCATTTTCATAGTTGTTGGTATTGGTTTTATCGAAATCGTAGAAAATAATATCGTTTGGTTTTTCATTCATGTTCTTACTCAAATCTGAAATCATTTCTTGAACTTGTTCTGCAGTTGTGTGTTCAATTTTAAGTAAATCGTTTTTCTTAAAGTAGGTTCCAAATCGTGAAGTTGGTTCTAAAACTAAATAACGGTTGTTATCAATCTTTTTGAAATTTGAAATGGTATCTAATTGCTCTGTTCTTATTCGACTTATTAAGTTTATCGGCCTTTTATTTCGGGTATGAACCAGCCAAGAGTACACGGGCAACGCGATGTTTAATTTCAACGGATAACGATTTAATGTATTAATATATTTCAGAGCAACTTCGCGATCATAAATTGAATTTAACGAATCGGCAGAAATTATTCCCATATTGTAATACATCAAAACACCTTCATCTACATTTGGAACTCCTGTTTTTTCAAAATATTTAACTTGATGCAATCGAATGGTTGCACTCATTTTTAATTTGGTTTGCTTTTTTATTTCGTCAACTAAAGCAAAAAAATGATTCTTGCTGTTTAAGCTCCAATCGCAATCAAGCTGAATTTCATTTATACTAATGTGATTAGCTTCATTAATTTGCCCTATGTAATTTACCATTTGAGATGCCAATTCTTTTACATTTAAATTGGGTTTTAAAACTACTTCATTCTTAATGTAAACAACTGGTGTGATTTGAAGATTGTTAGGAATTGAATCGAAAGTTATTGCTGAATTTGGAATTGGAATTCCACCTTTTAAAACCACATCAAAATACCGAACGTACATTTTATTGATATCGTTTTGCTGTAAGAAATCGACTTCAGACGCATCTACATTAAAATTGGTTTTCCAATAATAGAATGATGTTTGAATGTCATTTTCTTTCTTTGAACAACTTAAAAATATCAATAGAGTTAAAAGGCAATAGATTTTTTTCATAGACTAAATTTACGAAAATAAACGCATAAAAAACCGCTTCAGGATAAACTGAAACGGTTTTTAAAATTTATTTATAAAATGAATTACTTCACAATAGTCATTTCTTCAATTAAGTTTGTTGCACCTGCGTATTTATCGATAATGAATAATACGTAACGAATATCAACGTTAATTGTACGTTGTAATTCTGGATCAAAGATTACGTCACCAGCCATAGCTTCAATGTTTCCGTCGAAAGCTAAACCAATTAATTCACCTTTTCCGTTTAAAACTGGAGAACCAGAGTTACCACCTGTAATATCATGATCTGTTAAGAAGTTTACGTGTAAAGTTCCGTCTTTATCAGCATAAGGTCCGTAATCTTTAGCGTTGTATAAATCAATTAAACGTTGTGGATTTTCGAACTCTTCGTCACCTGCTTTATGTTTAGCAATAGTTCCTTCTAAAGTTGTGTACCAGTTTTCTTTTGCATCGTTAACTTTGTTTCCTCTTGGTAAATCACGAACTGTACCATAAGTTAAACGTAACGTTGAGTTGGCATCTGGATAATATTTTTTATCTGGATTTGCTTTTCTTAATCCGTCAACTAATAAACGATAAGATTTTTGATAATCGTTTTGTAACGCTTTAATATTTTCAGGAACAGTATTGTATTGTCTTACTAAGTCAGATGATAACTTAAACAATTCGTCGTTGCTTACTAATTCTGCATTTGGATTTTCTAAATAAGCTAAAGCTTTTTGTTCTGAAGAGAAAATACTATTTGCAAAAGCATTATTAATGTAAGCTGTAAAATCGTTATTTGATTTTGAACCAACTTCTTTTACATAAGGTGCAATATCATAACCTGTAGATTTTGTAGCATATAAATTTAATTGTCTTGCTAACATTTCTTCTTCTAAAGGCATGTAAATAGTAGCGTATGATTCCTTAATTGCATTTTCTAATACAGGTTTCATTTGAGCTTTCGTTTCTGCATCAGCTTCAGCATATTGTAAGAATGCATTTCCAAAGCTGTATGGTAAAGCTCCCATATCTGATGTACGGACTAGAGCTAACATTAAATAATTATCATGACGTGCTTTTTCGTTTGTTGCTGCATAATATTTATTAATATTTTCAATTACATCACCGTAAGTCGCTTTATTTGCTTTTTTATTTGCCCACTTATTGAAATCTTTTTCTTCTTTAGTTTTCTTATCTACAGTTTTGTGCTCTTTTAAAGCATCAATCATACCTTGACGGTTTTTCCAATAGTTAGCAACACTTGCATATTTACTTGCGTAATTTAAACGTACTTGATCATTCTGATCCATGTGCTTTTTCATTACATCCATTCCAAGTCTTGAACCTTCAACCCAAGCAGGATAAGCAAAATAAACATTTTGAGAGATTCCTTGAGCTGGCATCCAACGGTTGGTACGACCAGGATATCCTAAAATCATTGAAAAATCACCTTCATCAATACCCGCCATAGAAACTGGTAAATGATGCTTAGGTTTCATTGGAATATTTTCTGGTGAGTAAGGAGCTGGGTTACCATCATTATCAGTGTAAACACGGAATAACGAGAAGTCTCCTGTATGACGTGGCCATTCCCAGTTATCAGTATCTCCACCGAATTTACCAATTGCATTTGGAGGTGTTCCTACTAAACGAACATCTTCAAAATCTTGATAAACGAAATAGTAATATTCATTTCCTTGGAAAAAAGAACGAACTGAAACAGTATATTTTCCGCCTTCATTATTTTCTTCTTCAATTTTAGCAATTTCAGCTTTGATCGCTTTTTCGCGCTCAGCTTCTGTCATGTTTGGGTTTGTAACTCCTAAAATACGTTTAGTAACATCATCCATACGAACGAAGAAACGAACAGAGATTTCTTTTGGAGCACGTTCTTCAGTTTTGTTTTTAGCCCAAAATCCGTTAGTTAAAATATCATCTTCTGGAGTTGATAACTCAGCAATTTTATCATATCCACAGTGGTGGTTTGTTAAAACCAATCCTTGATTAGAAATAATTTCAGCTGTACAACCTCCATCAAATTGAACAATTGCATCTTTTAATGAATGGTTATTGATGCTGTAAATTTCTTCAGCAGTTAACTGAAGACCCATTTTTTGCATATCGCGGTGATTTAAACGTTCAATGAACATTAAAAACCACATACCTTCATCAGCTTTTACTTTTAATGGTAATGCCATTAAAGCCATTGTGAAGATTAGAACTAATTTTTTCATATTTATATTAAATGATTTCTCTTGCGAAGATAATCGATTTTATAAAAAAAACGAATTATATATAACAGAAACCTGTTTTTTAACTTCTATTTATATTTTTAGTGTATAAAAACATATATTTTTTAAAATATCTCAAAACTATTCATAATATGAATATTCGATTTGATATTTTTCTGTTTCATTTCCTTCTTTATAAGTCAAAGATTCTACTAAACCATGATCATTTAAAAGAATTGTAGTTGTGCCGTTTGAATTAGATTCTGAACTTTTTGATTGTATTTGAAATTTAGAATTATCTATTTTGTTTACTTTATAATCAATTGTTTGGAGAACTTCACCGTTTTGAAATGAAGTATATTTATGAGTATATGGAAATTTTCCGATTTCTGAAGAACAATCAATTGTCCAAAGTTCGTTGTTTATATAATAGTGAATACAATCGTTCTCGATGCGTTGTTCTACAATAAAATTTCGTTCTTCTTGGCCTTCATCGTTATTCATAATTAAAATTCGTTTCATCAATAACGCTCCATCATTCAATTCAAATATTGTAGTTTCGTTTCCGCCACCCAAATCAGAAGTATAAAAAAGTTGATTATTATTGTATTTTATGTGGTCAACTCGATCATTTTTTGTAATAGATTTTAGAATTCCATTTTCGTAATTAAACGTTGTAGTATAATAAACTGTTTTGCCGTCGTCATCAAATCGAATAATTCTTGTTGGATGACCTTTTTCGTTGAATGAAAACTCTTCATGTTTAATTTTTTTTCCTTTTGAATTAACAAGGAAACCAGTAAGTGTTTTTACTTTGTCGGAATTTCGATTAAAAATATTTTGATCGTTGATAGTACAAACCTCTGGAACTGAATATTTTTCCAGAAATAGATTCATCACTTTTTCTGAATCTTTTGTGAAATCATCTTTTTTAGAAAGTTGAGCAATCTCTTTTTTGTAGAATTCAGAATTTACGATGTAAGAAGACTTTTTATTAAGATTTAGTTGAGCTGAAACAAATTCAGTTGCTAATCTTACACCTTCTTGTAGTTTTACTTTATCTGATGAGTTTCCTGTCCAGAAAACAACAGCACCGTAAGTATTATTTGGGTCACTAACATCAATAAATTGACCATTTTCAAAACGAAGAAAACTGTGTTTAGTAATAAAATTAAATTCGAAATCTGAGGAATCAAAATTTCTTCTAAGTTCATTTCTCTCAACAAGTTCACTCGAATCTAAATAATCTGAAGGATCTTTAATTTGTATTAAAAAAACTTGAGGTTTACCTGAATAAAAGTGCAATGTATCAATTTCAATTCTTGGATCACTGTAATAAGCAGTCTCGGCTTTAATTATTTGTGCATTAATTGCTAAAGGAAACAACAGCAACAAAAACAATAGTTTAATTTTTTTCATAGCGTTTTAAATAAATTTCTTTTTCACTATTAAAAATAAAAAAAATCTCTTCAAAAGAAGAGATTTTCATAAACTATTTGTTAAGCATTAACCAAAGTTTGTCTTTCAACTCAGTTAATCCTTGTTGTGCAACCGATGAAATAAACATATAAGGTACACCATCAAAATCTTTATCTAACTGAACGCTCATTTCTGCTTTAAGTTCATCATCTAACATGTCAGATTTTGAAATAGCAATTAAACGATCTTTATCTAACATTTCAGGATTGTATTGACTTAATTCCCCAATCAAAATTTCATATTCTTTTTTAATATCTGGAGCATCGGCCGGAATTAAAAATAATAAAGTTGAGTTACGTTCAATATGGCGTAGGAAATAATGTCCTAATCCTTTTCCTTCTGCAGCACCTTCGATAATACCAGGAATATCAGCAATTACAAACGATTTAAAATCACGATAAGCTACAATTCCTAAATTTGGTTTTAATGTAGTAAACGGATAGTCTCCAATTTTTGGTTTTGCAGAAGTTAAAACAGAAAGCAATGTAGACTTTCCTGCGTTAGGAAATCCTACTAAACCAACATCTGCAAGTACTTTCAATTCTAAAATTACATCCAATTCTTCACCTGGAATTCCAGGTTGCGAATAACGTGGTGTTTGATTTGTAGAACTTCTAAAATGCCAGTTTCCTAAACCTCCTTTACCACCTTTAGCAAGAATTCTTTTCTCACCATGTTCTGTGATTTCAAATAAAACTTCTCCAGTTTCTTTATCTTTTACAACAGTACCTAATGGAACTTCAATAATTTTATCTTCACCATCTGCACCAGTACTACGCGCACTTGCACCATCACCACCGTGACCGGCTTTAATATGGCGTGCAAATTTTAAGTGATGTAACGTCCATAAACTTTCGTTACCCTCTAAATACACGTGACCTCCACGACCACCATCTCCACCATCTGGACCTCCTTTGTCAATAAATTTCTCACGGTGTAAGTGTGTAGAGCCTTTACCACCTTTACCAGACGCTACATATATTTTAACGTAATCTACGAAATTCCCTTCTGTCATTTTGTTTTATTTTACTTGTAAAACAAGTTATTCTTTTAATAAATTTATTTCTATTTTGCTTATTTTAACACCGTTAGATTCCAGAATTTCAAATTCCATTTTATTCCAAATAAGTTTTTCACCTGTTTTTGGAATATAAGTTAATTCTTTCATAACCAAACCACTAACGGTAGTTACATCGTAATCTTGCATTAACTCATCTAATTCAAAATAAGCAAACAAATCATGTAATGGATAAAATCCATCAACTATATATTTTCCATCTCCAATTTCTTGAAGTTGATATTCTTCTTCATCAAATTCAGAAGCGTCTCCAACCAAAGCTTCCAAAATATCATTCAGAGTAATAATTCCTTGAATTACACCGTATTCATCGGTGATTAAAGCGTAATGAACCTTTGTTGACTTGAACATTTCTAACGCTTTATACGCTGATGTATGTTCGATTATAAAGATTGGTTCTTTTATAATATTTCGAATATCGGTATTTTGATTTTCGAACAGCAAAAATAAATCTTTTAAAGTTACAATCCCAATCACTTCATCTAATCCGTTTTCACAAACCGGATAAAATGAATGTAATTCATCAACAACCTTATTTTTTATGGTTTGTAAATCATCATCACATTCAAGAAAAACTACTGACTTTCTATGTGTCATTAACGAATTTACTTTACGGTCACCTACGTTAAAAACACGTTCTACAATATCTTGTTCAATTTCTTGAACTTCACCATCTTCAGTACTTTCACGAATAATTGAACGTATTTCTTCTTCTGTTACTTTTCCGTCTGCAGTAGGACGAATGTTTAAAACCTTTAATACGCCATCTGTAGATTTTGTTAGTAACCAAACAAAAGGCGCTGCGATTTTAGAAATCAACGTCATTGGTAAAGCTACCATCTTTGATATAGCTTCAGGGAAATTTAATCCCAAACGTTTAGGTACTAATTCTCCTAAAATTAATGTAAAGAAAGTTAGAATAAACAATACTAATCCAACACTTAACGAAGCTGCGTAAGGCTGCAATTGCGGAATCTGTGAAATATAATCCTTAACATCAGTTGTGATATTATCACCGGAATAAATACCGGTTAAAATTCCGATTAAGGTTATACCGATTTGCACAGTTGAAAAAAAGTTATTTGGATTATTTGCTAATTCTAAAGCAGCTTTAGCACTTGAACTTCCTTTTTTGGCAGCAATTTCTAATCGGTTTTTTCGAGCGGAAACCAATGCCATTTCCGACATAGAAAATATACCGTTTAAAATAATTAAGAAGAAAATAATGAGTATTTCCAAGTTGTTCTGATTAAAGTTATTTAAACACAAAAATCTTATCTCTGATTAACAAAGATAAGATTAAAGTGAATTTACTTTATGTTATTTTTATAATTTATCAATAACATTACTTAAACGCTCTGTAACCTCGGCAATAGTACCGATTCCGTCAACCGCGTAATATTTATTTTGTTTTTGATAGTACTCGATAAGCGGAGCTGTTTTTTCGTTGTACTCTTCATAACGAGTTCTAATTTTAGCTTCGTCTTGATCATCTGCTCTTCCAGAAGTTTTTCCTCTTTCAAGAATACGAGCTACTAAAACATCATCATTAGCATCTAAACCAACAGTTGCGGTGATTTCTAAATTTATTGATTTTAAGAAAGCATCTAAAGCATCAGCCTGAGGAATTGTTCTTGGGAAACCATCAAATAAAAAACCTGCTTTATCCATGTTCTTTTCAACCTCAGCTTTTAACATATTGATTGTTATTTCATCAGGAACCAATTCACCTTTGTTGATGAACTCTTGAGCTTTTTTTCCTAATTCCGTTTCATTTTTAATGTTGAAACGAAAAATATCTCCAGTGGAAATATGAGTTAAATTATACTTCTCCTTTAAAAACTCGGCCTGTGTACCTTTACCAGCACCAGGTTTTCCGAATAAAACAATAGCAATCATAATAATATTTTCGTTATTTTATTTGATAAATAGCAGTTAAATTTCTTCCTTGTTTGTTGTAGTCTAAACCAAAACCAACGATAAATTTATTAGGAATATTAAATCCAACATAATCTAACGGAATTTGTTTGGTATAAGCTTCAGGTTTATGAAACAAAGTAGCAATTTTTAGACCTTTAATTTTATATCTATTAAATAGTTGTACAAGAACTTCGATGGTATTTCCAGTATCTACAATATCTTCAACAATGACAACAGTTTTATCAGTTAAATCAACATCTAAACCAATCAATTGTTTTACTTCATTTGTAGATTGAGTTCCTTCATATGAAGCCATTTTCACAAAAGATACTTCGCACGGATTCGTAAAATACTTCATTAAATCAGAAAGTACCATAAACGAACCGTTTAAAACTCCAATGAAAACCAGATTTTCTCCTTCAAGATCGCGCATCATATCTTTTGCAACGTTTTTTAAACGCGTTTGAATTTCTTCTTCAGAAATGTAAGGCACAAAAACTTTATCTAAAATTTGAATTTCCATATCATCTAATTTCTTATAAAGTGCAAATATATGAAATTGAGATGAGTTTCATTTATTTATACACAATTTTATGATTATTTGTTTTTTCTTTGTTTAAAATTATCGAAAAAAAGATTTACATGACAGATTCGGAAATTTTATCAAATTTAAAAATTGATATGAGTATAAATAGTAGAAAATTAGCTAAGAATATAATCTTAGACTCTAATATTTCTGCCGAAAAAATTTTAGACCATATTGAAAATTCTGATGAAAGAACACAAATTTTATTTTGTTGTGTTTTAGATCTCATTATTGATGAGCATACTGATTATTTAAACAACTGTTTAAGTCGTTTCATTGAGTTGCAAAAGAAGTTTACAAATGAAACTTGCAAACGTACAAGTAGCAGAATTTTCTATCATATCTTAATGAAAAATCCATCACAATTTACAAAAAATCAAAAAGACACTCTGGTAAATACACATTTTGATTGGTTAATATCAAATTCATTTGTAGCAACTCGAGTGAATTGTTTAAGTGTTTTATTTGAACTAAGAAACGAAGCCGAATGGATTACATCTGAATTACTAGCAATAATTGATCGGCAAGTACAATCAAAAGAACCTTCATTTGTAAGTAGAGCAAAAAAAATTCTTTCTAAAATTTCTAAGGAAGAAAAACACCAAAAACCATAAAAAATCAACTTAATATAAAGATATTATCTTCTTTAAAGATCATGATTAGACCATTTGAAAAAAAAGATACTGATAGCGTTTTAGAAATTTGGTTAAATGCATCTGTAATTTCACACGATTTTATACCCCAAAGCTATTGGTTAGAAAAGATAAACGATATGCGTGATATTTACTTGCCTCAAAGTAACTCGTATGTAATCGAAGAAAACAACTTTGTCGTAGGCTTTATATCTTTAGTAGAAAATTACATTGCCGCTATTTTTGTTCATCCCATAAGCCAAGGAAAAGGTTTTGGAAAAAAATTATTACAACATGCTAAAGAATTATATCCAGAACTCATCTTAAACGTATATTCAAAAAACAAAAAGTCAATTGCTTTTTATATAAGTCAAGACTTTCTAATCAAAAACGAACAAATTGAAGAAAATACAGGCGAGCTAGAAACAGTTATGGAATATAAAAAAACTTAAACTGAATTTTTATTAAGAGTTAAACCTAGTTTTATAAGCTAACCAAGCTTTATATTTTACAATATGATATTGAGTTAAAAAAGCAACTTAAAAGTACAATTTAAAACTTTATCTTTGCAAATTAAACAACACAATTAAAAATTTAACGATGAGTTATTTTTCTTCAGATTTTAAATTAGGAATTTTAGGTGGTGGCCAATTAGGTAAAATGATGTTGACTGAAACCAGAAAATTCGATATTCAAACTTATGTAGTTGATCCAAGTTCTGAGGCTCCTTGCCAATTTGGTGCTACAAAATTCTTTCAGGGTTCATTAAACGATTACCAAACCGTTATTGATTTAGGAAACCAAGTTGACGTTTTAACCATTGAAATTGAAAACGTTAATCTTGAAGCTTTAGAAACTTTAGAAGCTGAAGGCAAAAAAGTTTATCCTTCTCCTAAAACGCTACGTTTAATCTCGAACAAAGGCAACCAAAAAGATTTTTATACACAACATAATATTCCAACAGCACCTTATGAACGTTTTTTAACTTTAACTGCTTTAAAAGCTGAAGTTGCGAACGGAAACATTGAAATTCCTTTTGTATGGAAAGCTACCGAAGGTGGTTACGACGGAAACGGAGTAAAAGTAGTTCGTAAAATTGAAGATTTAGATACGCTTCCAGAAACGGAATGTATTGCAGAAACGATGATTCCGTTTAAAAACGAATTAGCAGTTATTGTTGCGCGTTCAGCTTCAGGAGAAATTAAAACGTATCCGGTAGTTGAAATGGAATTCCATCCAGAAGCAAATCAAGTAGAATATGTAATTTGCCCAGCTCGTATTGACGAAACGGTTGCAAATAACGCGCGTGAAATTGCATTAAAAGTTTCAGAAGCTTATAATCATGTTGGTTTATTAGCTGTTGAAATGTTTCAAACACAAGACGACCAAATTTTAGTAAATGAGGTTGCTCCTCGCCCACATAATTCAGGACATTATTCTATAGAGGCTAGTTATACTTCGCAATTTGAACAACACATTCGTGCTATTTTAGATTTACCTTTAGGAAATACCGATAGTAAAGCTGCCGGAATTATGGTAAACTTAGTTGGTGAAGAAGGTTTTTCTGGACAAGTAGTTTATGAAAACATCGAAAAAATCATGGCGATTGATGGAGTAACTCCGCACATTTACGGAAAACGCGAAACTCGTCCGTTCCGTAAAATGGGGCACGTAACTATTGTAAACGAAAATATGACTGAAGCTCGTAAAGTTGCACAACAAGTTAAAGAAACGATTCGAGTAATTTCTAGATAGAAATTAGATATCAGAATTTAGTATTGAGTTAAATTAATTATATTTATCATTAATAAAAGTAGCCTTATGAAAATTACGAATTTACATATTGAAAAATATAAACATTTAGAAAATTTAGAGTTTGACTTCACCTACCAATCAGGTGAAAAGAAAGGACAACCTCTTGAAAAAATTTGTTTTATTGGACAAAGTGCTACTGGTAAAACGAATCTTCTTGAATTGATTTCAAATTGCTTGAAATATGCTTTAGAAGTTGAAATTATAGAAAACAAGTACATTTCTTTTAATTCACAAAATATAACCAAAGTTAATTTCACACTAGATATCAAAAATGAAAAATTATCTTACATAAATAATACAATTAACTATAGAAATCAAACCTTCACTAATAATTCGAATGGAGGTCTTGTTACTTCTTTGATTAATTTTAAAGATAAAAAAGAAGTTATTTATATTAAATCGAATATTATATCTGACCATAATATCAATTTTTATTCTTTAAGCCCTCTTGAGATATCAGATAATTTAACCAATGATGAAATCAAAGAAAAACAAAAAATATTAAATTACTACAAAACAACATCTCATATGACTTTTGATAACAAAGTTGAAGTTGAGGTTTGGCTCTATCTGTTATCAGAAATACTCAATTATAGAAAAAAATTCAATCAAAAAATGACTGAATTAATTTATAAAGGACTTTTAGCAGATACAAAAAAATTACAAAAAGAATTTGAAAAATGGCAAAGCGAAAATCCTAATGAATTAAAATTATTAGCAGATAAATTAAATCCGCTATTAGAAAAACTTCATTTAGAAGTAGATACTATAAATGCAGAATATTCAATTCCAATCAAAAGAAAAAATAACGACGAGGTCATTGCATTCCAGAACACAAGTACTGGAACGAAGGGTTTATTATTATCCTTTTTACCACTTTATAAATTAAAAGAAAGAGAATCTATTGTTATAATTGATGAACCTGAACGCTCGTTATATCCAGATATACAAATTGACTTAATGGATAATTATAGAAAGATTGCGCCAAATTCACAATTTATTATTGCAACGCATTCTCCATTTATCGCAGCTGCTTTTGAACCAGACGAACGTTTTATCCTTTATTTTGATGAAGAAGGAAATGTAAAAGTCCGTAGAGGAAGTTCTCCAATTGGAGATGACCCAAATGATATTTTGAATAATGATTTTAACATCAATTATATAAATAAATATGGTCAAAAGAAATATGAAGAATATATTGAGTTAAAACAACAAATATATTTTGAAAAGGATGAAATTAAAAAAGCAAAAATTTCAGAAAAATTAGAAAAATTAGGTGAAGAATATAACTTCTAGATTATGAAGCGAATTATTAAAAAACCTGATTCTGAAATCATCAAAAACGGACTTAAATATAAAAAATCAGGAAATCAAAAACTAAAAAGTATTCTTCTTAAAGAACAAAAAAACTTTTGTGCCTATACTGAAGAATATATTGGAGATAATGATGCAGTCGATATCGAACACTTTAACCCTAATTTAAAATATTCAGATACTGACTCATATTATAATTGGTATATGGTCAAACATAAACCAAATAATCTAAAAAGAACAAACTGGATTGAGCCGATTTTGAATCCTTACGACGTAAACTTTGAGAACAAGCTAATTTATTTTGACGGATATTTTTTACACGAACCTGATGACGTTAAAACAAAAAATTTAATAACCTTATTAAACCTTAACGACGAAATTTTTGTAAAAAACAGAAAGAAATATATAGAAAGAAGAAAAGACCGAATTAACGAAAGAGGCATTTCTGCGGAAGATTATTTTCAAGAAAAAATTGATTTAGAAATAGATTCTATAAAATATCTGAGAGCCATTCAAGAAGAGTTTAAGATTGACATTTGGAATATGATTCCAGAACAAATATAAAATAAACAACACAACAATAAATGAAAGTAGCAGTAGTAATGGGAAGCATTTCTGATATGCCAGTAATGCAACAAGCCATCGACGTATTAAAAGAATTTGGAATTGAAACACATGTTGATATTGTTTCAGCTCACAGAACTCCAGAAAAATTAGTAGATTTTTCTAACAACGCACATAAAAACGGAATCAACGTGATTATCGCTGGCGCTGGTGGTGCAGCACATTTACCAGGAATGGTAGCTTCTATGAGTCCGCTTCCTGTAATTGGAGTTCCTGTAAAATCATCAAATTCAATAGATGGATGGGATTCTGTTTTATCAATCTTACAAATGCCAGGTGGAGTTCCAGTTGCAACCGTAGCTTTAAACGGAGCTAAAAACGCAGGTTTATTAGCAAGTCAAATTCTTGCAAGTCAAAATGCAGAGTTATTAGAAAAAATGATTCAATATAAATTAGGTTTAAAAGAAGCTGTTTTAAAAGCAGCCGAAGATTTAAACAATTAAAATACAAAAAAGCCAATCCCGCAGGATTGGCTTTTTTCACACACACTTGAATAAAAATAATTTATTCAGTAATCTTATATACAGTTTCTCCTAAATGTACTTTCCCATACATATCGGTAGCTTTAATTTTTACTTTATATTCTCCTACAGGTAAATCTGTTGGAATTTTCCCAGACCACAAATGTGTTGATTTCATTGCTTTCGAAGGTCTACGTCCGTCCATTGCTTTTTCAGAAACATCCCATTTATAATAAGTACTTTCATAAGCAGGATCATCTTCATTAGTATATTTCATTTTCTTCCATTCACCATCATTTACACTAAACAAAACCTCATCAGTTGGTGTACCCATAAAAACATTCGCATATACGAAATGACGACTACGCTTATTTTGTTTAACTGCCTTCGGTGCGAATACATTGATTTGATATTCTAATGGTTTTCCAGCTACTTTATAATCTACTTGATATTCATTTCCATCAAAATGGATAAAAGCATAACCTTTTGGTGTGCCATCTCTCATAGTAGAAACCGGAACTCCTTGTTCATTTTTTACACCAGAATACCAATCTCCTGAAGTTGTCCCAACATTATATTCATGATGAGGTTTTGTACGATTAAATCCTTTATCTTTTCCGTAGAAAATTTGTTGCTGAAGATGCGTATGAGCAGATAGAGATAAAGTATTTGGATAGTCTTTCAATAAATCGAATAATTTGTTTCTGTCCTCTACTCTATACCATTCACTGTTATTATCTTCTAACGGAATATGATGAGAAAGTACAATTAAATGATCTTTTGGAACATATTTTAAATCATTCTCGATAAATTTTAATTGATCTTCTCTAAAACCTCCCCAATAACCTTTTCCGTCGCGTGGATCTGGATACAAGATATTATCTAAAATTATAAAGTGAACTTTACCGTAATTGTATGAATAATTTGCAGGTCCGAAATTGTATTCAAAAGATTCATCTGAATGCTCATCGATCGTTGCATCGTAATTCATATCATGATTTCCTATCACGTTATACCAAGGCAAATCAATTTGCTTCATAACATTTTTGTACGGAAGGTGTAAATCTAAATCGTCACCTACTAAATCACCTAAACTTATTCCAAAAACAGCCTTATTTTGATCAATTTCATTAACAATTCCATCTTTAAAGAATTCAATTTCCTCTAAAGTATAGGCTTGCGGATCACCAAATGCATAAATTGTAAATTCATCTGATTCAGTTGTTGGAACTAAAGAAAAATTGATTTCTTTTGGTAATTTCCCTGTTGGTTCAATTGCTTTATATTTTGATTTTGGTGAACCATTAGGACGATAATTATAATAAAACTGAGGTAAATTATATTCATCTAATAAAAACTGATACGAAGTTGGTTTAATAACAAAAAGTGTTTGTCCATCTGTAAGAGAAATTTCGTATTTACCTTTTGCGTCAGTTGAAACAACATCGACTCCGTTACTTACTAATACATTAGGAATTCCTTTTTCTCTTGATTCTTTTTTTCCGTTTTGGTTACCATCATTAAAAACATATCCTTGAGCTTTTTCTTGAGCTTGAACTATTGAAAAAGACATCAGTAAAGTTGCCAAGATAATTTTTCTAATATTCATTTTTATTTGTTTTTTAGTTTGAGCAAAACTGATAAATTTTAATAGAGTATAAAAAAAATAAAGATTAACAAATCTTTAAAAAAGTTAAGAAACATCACATATTCTCTAATATTTACATAACAATTTAATGCTTTTTTGATAATCGAAAAAATTCGAATTAAGCCGTCGAGTTGAATGAAATTTGCTGAAACAAAATCAAACAACTAATAATGAAAAAAAATTACTGCGATTTAAAAACGCTAATTCGAATTTTCTCACTGGGATCGCTCGTATTTTGTAATTCGTTAGATATTTATGCAAATCAAACAAATTACACTTTTGTTTCTAATTTAAATATTAACGAAACACAAATCACTGGTATTGTATTAGATGAAAACGGAAAACCATTAGAAGGAGCCTCTGTTCATATCAAAGGAACAACTATTGGTACAGAAACAGATGCATTAGGTGTTTTTAGTTTAGAAAGCTTGAATAATGAGGTAACTCTTGTAGTAAACTATTTAGGTTACGTTGAATTTGAAATGTTTTATTCTGGGCAAAAAGATATTGAAATTAGAATGCTTCCAGATTTAAATGACCAGATGGAAGAAATGGTTATTACTGCATTAGGTATTAAACGTGAAGAAAAACAATTAGGATATGCACAACAAAAATTAGGTGCTGACGATTTTACAGACGCACGCTCTAATAACTGGGTAGATAACATGAAAGGAAAAGTTGCAGGTATGACATTTACTTCTGCAGGTTCTGGCCCTATGAGTTCTACACAGGTTGTATTAAGAGGAAATCGTTCTATTGATTCAAACGCAAATGGAGCTTTAATCGTTGTTGACGGTATTCCAATCAACTCAGGAATGGTATCTTCAGGAGAGTCAAATGGTTATTTATCAGCAGATTCGCCTGTGGATTTCGGTAACGGAATGTCAGACATTAATCCAGAAGACATAGAATCTGTAACTGTACTTAAAGGTGCAGGTGCAACAGCTTTATATGGTTCACGTGCTGCGAACGGTGCTATCATGATTACAACAAAATCTGGTAAAAAAAGTACAGGTTTAGGAATTACTTATAACAACAATACTTCTTTTGATGTTATTCAACGTTGGCCAGATTACCAAACACAATACGGTTCTGGAACAGGAAAAGCTTTTAATGCAGATGGAGATTTATATTATTCCTTCGGTGCAAGTGCAGATGGTCCTGGAACACAAAGTAATCACGGATGGGGTCCAAAGTTTGACGGACAATATTATTTTCAATATGATCCAGTCACTCAAACTCAAGGTACCGAAAGAACTTTGTGGCAAAATTTCGAGAATTCAAGAAAAGGATTCTGGAGAACTGGAAACACCGTAACCAATACTATTTCATTTGAAGGTGGAAATGAAAAAGGTGGAATGAGAGCTTCGATAACTCATAGTAAAAACGAATGGGTTATGCCTAATACAGGATTTGATAGAACTGTAATTTCTACAAAAGCAAACTATCAAATATCGAAAAATATTAAACTTAATTCTACTGTCAACTTCTCAAATAGAGGAAGTGATAACCTACCACTTACAGGTTATAACAACCAAACTATCGCTTACTTCATGATTCTTACTAATGCCAACACAAATTTAGATTGGTATAAATATGCATTATGGAAAGACGGAAGTAAAACAGAACAAATCAGTCCATTCAGTTCATATTTAGAAAATCCTTACGTATTAGCTTACGAAGTTCTAAACAGCATGAACAACAATACCTTAACAGGTAATTTAAGTTTAGATATTGACTTCACTAAGAATTTAAAATTAATGGTTCGTTCAGGAATCAACACTTCTCAAGAAGTTCGTGAACTAAAGCGTCCGTACGATTTAAATAAATTCGCACAAGGATTCTACTCAAAAAGTATGATTCAACAAGAAGAAGTTAACACAGATTTCTTACTTACCTATAAAGGAAACGAATCAGATGTATTTAACTATAGCTTATCTGTAGGAGGAAACAACATGGTAAACAAATTCCAACAAATGACTTCTAAAGCGAACGGTTTAGTTGTTCCTGGAATTTACAAATTCGCAAACGCACTAAACACGGTAATTACTAATACTAATGATGCTTACCAAACAGTAAACAGTATGTATGCTTTAGGTTCGTTCTCATATAAAAACCGTGTGTTCTTAGATTTAACAGCTCGTAACGATTGGTCTTCAACATTACCTGCAAAAAATAATTCATACTTCTACCCTTCTGCAAATTTAAGTGTGATTATGAGTGACATCATCAACATGCCATTATTTATAGATTTCGCAAAAGTACGCGGATCTTGGGCACAGGTTGGAAATGATTCAAACCCATACTTAGTTAATAAATATTACAACAATAACGATTTTGCAGCTTCTGCAGTTGTTGATACAAACTTATTCAATGGAGATTTAAAACCTGAGTTAACTACTTCATTCGAAATTGGAGCAGATATGCGTTTCTTACATGATCGTATTGGATTCGATTTCAGTTACTACAATACTATTTCTGAAAACCAAATTATCCGCGTACCTGTAGATTATTCAACCGGATACACAAGTAAGTATATTAATGCAGGTAAAGTATTAAACCGTGGTGTTGAACTTATGGTACATGCTACACCAATAAAATCACCTGATTTTGAATGGAAAACTTCATTTACTTATTCTAAAAACCATAACGAAATTTTAGAATTGGCTGCTGGTGTTGAAGGTGGAGACGAACAAACTTTAGCAACTTCTGGAACTGTTAGTATTATTGGTAAAGTTGGAGGTTCTACTGGTGATATGTACGGATATGGTTTCGTAAGAAATGACGAAGGTAAAATCATATACAACGAAACAACTGGTTTACCAATTAGACCAACTGAAGTTCAAAAAATTGGAAATGCTTACGCTGATTGGAAAGGTGGTTGGTCAAACAACTTTAAATATAAAAACTTTACATTAGGTGTTACTTTAGATGGTTCTTTCGGAGGTACTTTATATTCTCAATCATATCATAAAATGATGGAACACGGTAAATTAAACGGTACTTTACCTGGTCGTGAAGATGGCTACATCATTGGCGATGGAGTTATCCAAAATGCAGACGGAACTTTTAGTCCAAACACAACTAAAGTAGATCTTCCTGGTTATTATGCAGATTATTACCGTCGAGCAAACGTTGAATCAAATAGCTTCGATGCCACTTATATTAAGCTTAGAGAGATTAGCTTCACTTACACTTTCCCTAAATCTTTCTTAGAAAAAGCAAAACTTAAACATTTATCATTAAGTATTTACGGAAGAAACTTATACACTTGGTCAGACTTCCCTATCTACGATCCTGAAACTGCAGCATTAAATGGAGGAAACATGGTTCCTGGAGTTGAAATGGGACAAATGCCATCACCTGCAACTTATGGTTTCAACATTAAAGTAAGTTTATAAAACATTATTAAAATGAAAAATTTAAAAAAATCTATACTAGTTATTGCAATAGCTGCATTAAGTTTAAACAGTTGTACAAATAACTTTGAAGAAATTAATACCGATCCTAACAGATTAGATGCAATTAGTCCTAGTACTTTATTAAATCCAATTTTATACGGTGTTACAAACCACAACTCATATTCTGCTTTTTACTATAGAAATGCATTTTTAATGCAAACTGTTGTTCCGTTTCCCTCAGATGTTGAGGAAAGATATGATCGTTATCACGTAACTGAAAATATTGGAACAACCATGTGGAATAACCACTACCGTTGGCTTAAAAACATTGAAGAAATGCTTCAAGCTTCAGAAGCAGCAGGAGATGCAAACTATAAAGCGGTTGCCTTAACTTTAAAAGCTTGGTGCTACGCAAACTTGGTAGATTGTTTTGGAGATATTCCGTTTTCAGAAGCATCAAAAGGTGAATTAGGAATAGATCAACCAAAATTTGATGATCAACGTGAAATCTATAAAACCATTTTCGAATATTTAGAAGAAGCAAATTCATTATACGACACTTCTAAAAAAAGTAATTATACAGCAGATTTACTATTCGCAAATGATTTTACAAAATGGAGAAAACTTACAAACTCAATCCACCTAAGATTGTTGCTACAAGTTTCAGATGCACAGCCAGGAATATCATTCGAGAAAATAAATGTAATTTTAAATAATGCTGAAACTTATCCGATAATAGCTAGCAATACAGATAATGCAATTTTAATAAATACTGGCATCACTCCAAACACTACACCTTGGCCACGTATTCAAGATTTTAGAGGTGGAGCTCGTAAATTATCTACATTCTTCATCGATAATTTAGTTGCAATGGAAGATCCTCGTTTACCAATTTGGGCTACCAAAGCTAAAAAAAATACGGTAGATATTGGTTACAAAGGTGTGCCAAGTGGTTTCTTTGGTAACGAAGCTTTAATAGATTATGCTCCTTCAGAACCGAATGATAAGCAAGCACTTGCACCAATGAAAAACTTTATCATGACGTATGCTGAAATTGAATTCATAAAAGCTGAATTGATGTTTAAAGGCTTAATCGCAGGTGACGCACAAACGGCTTACGAAAACGGTATAAAAGCAGCTATTGAAACTTGGGAAGTTCAAGTACCTGAAAATTATTTTGAAAATCCTAACAACAAATTCAACAATACATTAGAGCAAATTATGCTTCACAAACATTTTGCTTTACATTTTAACGATAACCAGCAATGGAATAACTACAGAAGAACTGGTTTCCCAATCATGCCTTTAGTAGATAACATTTCAAACAACGGTGTTATGCCATCACGTTATCCTTATCCTCCAAATATTAAACAACAAAATAAAGAGGAGTACTTAAAAGCAGTACAAAACATGGGTGGTGACGACTTAAACGTAAAAGTTTGGTGGGACATCAACTAATAAATTTCAAAAAAATAAGTCAACTTTTAGTTGGCTTATTTTTTTATCTTTGAGTAAACAATAAAATCATGCATTTTACAGAAAAACAATATTTTAAACAAAAATGGCTTTGGTTTATGCTTTTCGGAATTTTAGCCCTAAGCGTAGTTCCAGTTCTTAATGAAGCCAAAAACAATCCGTTAGCTCTTGCAATTAGTGTTATTCCAATGTTATTAATTATGGCACTTTTTTTCTTAATGAATTTAAAAACCGTAATTAATCAAAAAGGAGTTCATATTCAATTTTACCCATTTATCAGAAAGCCTAAAGTTTTTCTTTGGAAAGATATTCAGAAAATAGAGTTAAAAAAATACCAACCTTTGGTTGAATATGGCGGATACGGAATACGCGGACTTGGAGATGATAAAGCCTACAACATCAAAGGTAATATTGGTTTAAAATTGTATTTCAAGAACGGAAAGAAATTAATGATTGGAACTCAAAATCCAAAAGGAATAAACAAAATAGTACGTGAAATTTGTCAAATGCAAAAAATACCATTTCACAATTCGTTAACGGAATAATTCGTAATTTTAAGCTGTCAAATAAAACCGACAGCTTTTTTTTATTTATATGGAAAATATTTTATTACAAAAATTCGATACGGCACCTTTCTCTCAAATCAAAAATGAAGATTTTGAGCCAGCTTTTGAACAAGCTATTAAAGATGCAAAACAAGAAGTTCAAGATATCATCAACAATCCTGAAGAAGCTACTTTTGAAAATACATTAGAAGCTATGGCATTTTCCGGAATGCAATTAGACCGTATTTCAAACATCTTCTTTAACTTAAATTCGGCAGAAACTAACGAAGAATTACAAAAAATTGCTCAAGTAGTTGCTCCTAAATTATCTGAATTTGGAAACGATATCACCTTAAATCCAGATTTATTTAAACGAGTAAAATCCGTTTACGATAAAAAAGACACTTTAAACTTAACAGCAGAACAATTGATGTTGTTAGAAAAATCATACAAAGGTTTTGTAAGAAACGGAGCACTTTTATCAGATACTGAAAAAGAACAATTACGCGCTATTGATGCCGAATTATCTTTATTGTCTTTAAAATTTGGAGAAAACGTTTTAGCAGAAACAAATGCGTACCAATTACATATCACAAACGAAAATGATTTAGATGGTTTACCAGAAGACACAAAAATCATGGCAAAACAATTGGCTGAATCTGAAAATAAAGAAGGTTGGATTTTTACTTTAGATTTCCCAAGCTATTTACCTTTTGTAACCTATGCTAAAAATCGTGAATTACGTAAAGAAATTGCCATTGCAGCAGGAAAAAAAGCGTTTCAAGATAACGAATTCAATAACGAAGCAAACGTTTTACGTATTGTAAATTTACGTCAGCAACGTGCGAATTTATTAGGATATACAACTCATGCCGATTTTGTTTTGGAAGAACGCATGGCACAAAATCCTACAAAAGTTTTAGATTTCTTAAACGATTTGTTAGTTAAGGCAAAACCTGCTGCAACAAAAGAATTTGAAGAATTAGCTACTTTTGCCAAAAACTTAGATAACATTGAGCAATTGGAAAAATGGGATGGTGCTTATTATTCTGAAAAATTGAAACAAGAAAGATTCAATTTAGATGATGAAATACTAAAACCATATTTCAAATTAGAAAACGTTTTAAATGGAGCTTTTGAAGTAGCTAATAAATTATTCGGAATTCGTTTTGAAAAAGTTTCTAACATTGATGTTTACCATGAAGATGTTGAAACCTATGAAGTAAAAGACGAAAACAATAATTTAGTTGCGTTATTCTACGCCGATTTCTTCCCACGTAAAGGAAAAAGAAACGGTGCTTGGATGACTTCATTTAAACCACAATATATCAAAGACGGAATCAACGAACGCCCACACGTTTCGATTGTTTGTAACTTCACGAAACCAACGCCAACAAAACCATCGTTATTAACTTTTAACGAAGTAACTACGTTATTCCACGAATTTGGTCATGCTTTACACGGAATGCTTGCAAATACCGTTTATCCAAGTTTATCTGGAACTTCTGTTTTTTGGGATTTTGTTGAATTACCTTCTCAAGTAATGGAAAATTGGTGCTACGAAAAAGAAGCTTTAGAGTTGTTTGCGAAACATTACGAAACTGGAGAAACCATTCCAATGGAATTGATTGAAAAAATCAAAGAAAGTGCTAGCTTCTTAGAAGGAATGGCAACCGTTCGTCAGTTAAGTTTTGGATTATTAGATATGGGATGGCATTCACAAAATCCAGAAAACATCAGCAACTTAAAAGCATTTGAAAACGAACAATTCGAAAGTACTAAGCTATATCCAGATGTTACAGAAAATGCAATGAGTACTGCATTCTCACATATTTTTGCCGGCGGATATTCATCAGGATATTACAGCTACAAATGGGCAGAAGTTTTAGATGCAGATGCGTTTGATTACTTTAAACAAAATGGTATTTTCAACAGAGAAATCGCAACCAAGTTTAAAGACAACGTACTATCTCAAGGAGGCACGCAACCACCAATGGAATTATACAAAAAATTCAGAGGACAAGAACCTAAACCTGAAGCACTTTTAAAACGTGCTGGTTTAATTTAATAACAGTTAAACGAGCTGGCTTAAAAGTTAGCTCGTTTTTTTATAACACAATAAAATAAGTTCTAAATCGTTTCTAATTTAATTAACAAAACGAATTATGAAAAAAGTTTTAGAAATTGTTATTAAATTCTCGGATGTATTAATGCTTCCGATCATATTCTTTTATTGGATAAACACATCCGAACTTTGGAATCCGGTTGCGATTGGTTTACTTATATTAGCTTTATTACAAATTGTAATTCGCAATAAAATATTGGGAATTATACTTGCAACTTTGTTTTCGTTTTCATCCTTATTTTTGTTTTTTGCATTAATATCGGAGTTAAGAGATTTTACAACATTTGATAATGATGCATTAAAAATGAGTTTATTTATGGGAGTTTATTTATTCTTTATTTCTATTAGTAGCGGATTGATGTATTATAAATATTTAAACCAAAAAACGCTTCCTAATTAAGAAGCGTTCTCTTTTTAAAAATACAATGCCGAAATATTATCTTCAATTCGCATGAATGAATAATTGCTATTGTAAAACACTTCGAGTTTGGTTTGAACTCCATCTGTGATTTTAAAGCATTGCCAATTTTTGTCTTTTGTATCATTAGAATTAAAAGGTTCATAAACCAAATGTAAGTTGTATTTATAAAGTAAATTTCTAGTTTCTAAAATCAATTTAAAAAAGTTAAAACACAATTTTACTTCTACCTCATTCACATAAAAAACATCTGAAATGATTAGTAATTCTTCTTCAAAAAAATCGAATTTTTCAGCGTTTAATAAATCTTTAAGCTCGCTTAAATAAACTTCTTTTTCCATAACATAAAAAAAGAGGAACTTTCATTCCTCTTAAAATTATTCTTCTTTTAAAACTTTTTTGGCAACTTTACCAACCGTTAATCCTTGAACTACGATTGAGAATAATACCACAATATAAGTAATCTCTAATAAAACATCTTTGATTTCACCGGCTGAATTTGGTATTGACATAACCAATGCAATAGAAACTCCTCCACGAATTCCTCCCCAAACCATAGTAATTAACGATCCTTTTGAATAGGTATTTTTTCTTAAAATGGTTGATGCGGGTATAAATATCGAAAGTGTTCTTGCTAACAATCCAATAAAAATAGCTACAACACCTAAGAATAATTGATCTTGTAAATCTGGTAAAACCAACAATTCAAATCCGATAAATAAGAATAAAATAGCATTTAAAATTTCGTCAATCAGTTCCCAAAACTTACCTAAATAATCTCTTGTAGTTTCGTTCATTGAATGTTTCTTACCATAATTTCCAATAATTAATCCGGCAATAACCATTGCTAAAGGCGAAGAAAAATGCAACTGAGAAGCAATTAAGAAACCACCCATTACAATAGAAAGCGTGATTAAAACAGTTACTTTATAATCGTCAATTTTTTTCATTACACGCGAAGCAGAATATCCTAACAAGGCTCCAAGTAAAATTCCACCTCCTGCTTCTAATAAAAACAACCAAGAAACTGAAGCGAAAGTAGCTTCAAACGAAGTATCTGTGGCCATTTTCAAAACTACTGCAAACATTACAACCGCAACCCCATCATTAAATAAAGATTCTCCTGTAATTTTAGTTTCAATCATTTTTGGAACTTTAGCTTCTTTTAAAACTCCCAAAACAACAATTGGATCTGTAGGAGAAATCAAGGTTCCGAAAAGTAAACAGTATATAAACGGAATATTAATTCCTAAAATTGGTGCAGCGTAAAATAACAAGCCTGCTATGATAAATGCAGATAAAACCACACTTATGGTTGCATAGGTAAAAATGGGCCATTTATGTTCTTTTAAGTCTGAAACGTTAACGTGTAAAGCTCCTGCAAAAAGTAAAAAATTAAGCATGGCTCCCATTAAAATTTCAGTAAAATCAAATTCTTTAATTAAATCAAAAAACTCGTGAGTAGTTTCTGGAAAAAACTGGTCGCCAACCATACGAATGGCAACAGAAACCAACATAGCAATAATCATGATACCAATGGTTCCGGGTAACTTTAGAAAACGCACATTTAAGTACGCAAAAAACGAGGCTAATACAATTAGAATTGAGAACGTGTAATATAATTCCATAAAAATTTATTTGTGCAAAATTACGATTTTAGGACTAAAATTTCGATAGTAACTTCTTAATTAATACAGTTTTTTTTGCATAAGGCGCATATTTAATCTTAAAATCCAACCAATTTTTGCGATGAACAACCGTTTTAAAATGCACAAACGCATCAAAGCCAAATTTCCCATGATAATTTCCTATACCACTTGCACCAAAACCACCGAACGGAACTCTGTCATTTATAATATGCGATAAAATATCGTTAATGCAACCACCACCAAATTGAGTTTGCGTCATGAAATTTTTAATCTCAGTTTCGTTTGTAGAAAACAAATACATAGCCAAAGGTTTTTCATTTTGATGATTATGAGTAATAACCTCAGCTAACTTTTTATATGTTAAGACAGGTAAAATAGGCCCAAAAATTTCTTCTTGCATTACTGCATCATCAAAAGAAATTGCGTCGAGAATCGTTGGTTCTATATAATTTTCGGATGCGTTTGTTTTTCCGCCAAAATATAATTTTCCGCAGTTTAAATATTTTTCTAATCTTAAAAATTGTTTGTTATTTATTACTCTTGGAAAATCGGGATTATTTTGGATATCGTTTCCGTAAAACTCAACAATTGTTCGTTTTAATATAGCTAAAAATTTATCTTTTATCGATTCATCTATCCACAGAAAATCTGGTGCAATACAAGTTTGCCCAGCGTTCACGAATTTTCCAAAAGTGATTCGTTTTGCTGCAATTTCAAGATTAGCCGATTTAGTTATCACACACGGACTCTTCCCTCCTAATTCTAAAATGGTCGGCGTTAATGTTTCTGCTGCTTTCTTTTGGATAATTTTGCCGACAAAAGTACTTCCTGTAAAAAATATTTTATCGAATTTATTTTCTAGAATTTCAGTTGTTTTTTTAACATCACCAAGAATAACCGAAACAAACTCTGTTGGAAAAATTTCGTTAATCATTTTGGCAATAACAGCAGATGTGTTTGAAGAAATTTCAGATGGTTTTAAAACCACACAATTTCCGGCAGCTATAGCAGAAATTAACGGCTGAATAGCTAACAACAACGGATAATTCCAAGGTGAGATAATTAGTACAATACCAAAAGGTTGTTTATAAATATATTCTTTAGAAGGAAAATTTAAAATAGATGCGCGAACCTTTTGAGGTTTACTCCAATTGTTTAGATTAGAAATATGCTTACTCAATTCTAACTTAATCATGGAAATTTCAGTCAATATCGTTTCAAATTCTGACTTTTTAAAATCAGCATGTACTGCAGCAATTAAATCATTTTCAAATACATTTATTACTTTTTTTAACTTCAATAAAGCCTCTTTTCTGAAAGCTAATTCTTGAGTTTTTCCGCTATAAAAAAACTTTCTTTGCTGATTAATTATTTCTGAAGAATGCATCTTTTTGTTTACAATTTACAATTTTTGAATTAAAAATTTCAAAAAAAACATAAGCTATTCAAAAAAAAGACCATCAAATATAAAATTGAATATTTTTTTATCTACCTTTATACTAATAAAAAATATTTCGATATGAAAAAAATGGTTTTAGCAGTGGCTGTTTTAGCTATTGGTTTCGCTTCTTGTAACAAAAAAGCAGATGCAAATGAATCTACAAATGATACTTTAAATCAAGTAGATACAACTCAAGTTGTAGATGATCACACATCTCAAACAGCAGTTGACTGGGCTGGAATTTATGTTGGAGCTTTACCTTGTGCTGATTGTGAAGGTATTCAAACAGAAATTGCTTTAAATGATGATGATACTTTTGTTGTAAAACAAACGTACTTAGGAAAAGAAGGTGCTCCTGTTGAGGAAAACGGAAAAATCATGTGGCATGATGGAACTATCGCTCACTTAAAAGGAAACACTATTGACATGAAATTAAAGGTTGGTGAAAATCAAGTTTTTGTTTTAGATCAAGATGGTAAAGAAATTGAAGGTGCAATGAAAGATTTGTACATTTTAAAGAAAAACTAATAACAAAAAAATGAAGCTTTAGAGCTTCATTTTTTTGTTCTGTGTTAGGGATTGAAGCGATATCCTTTTTTGTAGCGAAGCGAAAAAAAAGATTTAGCGGAAAGCCCGGCGCGAGGGTTGGCGATTAGCCAAAAGTGAGCGCAACACCCTAAAAAACAAAATCCGCTAACTGAAAAGCTAACGGATTTGATATTATTTTTTATAGTTTGCAAAAAACTCAGATAAAGTACGGATTCCTGTTCCTGTTCCTCCATGTCCTCTATAATTTTCTGGAGCTTCAGTGAAAGCTGGTCCGGCAATATCGATATGAACAAAAGGCTGTTTTGCGAAATGCTCTAAGAATTTACCTGCTGTGATGGTTCCGGCGAAACGCCCTCCGATATTTTTTAAGTCGGCAATTGACGATTTAATCTGCTCTTTATAATCATCCCATAAAGGTAACTGAACCATGCGCTCGTAAACTTTTGTTCCGGCATCTAAGATTTGTTTGTTAACCGCTTCATCTGCGTTACTCATTAAACAAGCTGCGCGTGAACCTGCTGCAACCAAGGCTGCTCCGGTTAAAGTTGCTGCATTGATGATTAATTCTGGATTGAAACGATCTGCATACGAAATAGCATCTGCCAAAATCATACGTCCTTCTGCATCGGTGTTTAAAACTTCAACTGTAGTTCCGTCCATCATTGTAATAACATCACCCGGCGCATAAGCGTTTTGTCCAGGGCGGTTATCTGTTGCTGGAATTAATCCGATAATATGAACGTTTGATTTGTTTAAAGCTGCTGCGTAAATAGTTCCGGCCATCATAGCTGCTCCACCCATATCAGATTTCATTAAATCCATTGAACCTGCAGTTGGTTTTAAAGATAATCCTCCGGTATCGTAAACAACTCCTTTACCAACTAAAACGATTGGTTTGTCGTTGATTGGATTTTCTGGTTTGTGTTCTAAGATGGTAAATGTTGGTGGTTCGATTGAGCCCATGTTTACAGCTAACAATCCCCCCATTTTTAGTTTTTGGATTTCTGATTTTCCTAAAACTTCAACTAAGAAACCTGCTTCGTCTCCGATTTCTTGTATTTCTTTAGAAAGTTGTTGTGCCGATAAATAAGATGATGGTTCGTTTACCATATCACGTGCCCAAAAAACAGCTTTTATAACGTTATTCATTTCTGTAATTGAAGCTTGAGAAACGTTTCCTAAAACAAAAATGTTTTCTAATTGATATTCACGATCATCTGCATCTTTGAAATATTTTAAGAATTGATAGTTTGATAATGCCAATCCTTCTGCTAAAGCTAATGTAGTTTCGTTGTTTCCAACAATGGTAATTGCTGTAGCTTTTTTATCTAATTTTTGACGAATTGCAAATCCGGCAACACGCATTTTTTCTAAATCTTGATTTTCTTTAACGAAGAAATAATTTTTGTTTCCTACTTTAATAAAATCTTCGTTAGCTTCTGAAGTTTTAAATGCTTCAAAAGTTTCTTGTATATATTGTGGAAATTGTGCGTCGATACTTGTTTGCTCGTTTACAATGTAAACAACCGCATCTGTATTTAATGTATTTGTTAATTGTAACATGTTATTGTTTTTTATCTGATTTCAAAAATACTAAATTTCAATTAAAAGTAAAGTCAAATTGATTTTTACATTTCGTTGTTTTAAAATTTTCTTCAAAAAAAACATTACTGTGAAAATATAATTTTACTACTATCTTTGACGTATTATTAATTTCGATGATATGATTTATTCAAGCTTTTTAAAATTTTTCATTTTCTTTAGTTCATTACATGTTTTTGGTCAACCGAAAAGCAAAGTAAAATCTGTTAGCGAGACTATAACGAAAGAAAGTTTAATTAGCATTTTGGAACAAAACAAACATTTTGCTAAAGATGGAAAAGTAGCAGATTACATTCCGGAATTAGGTAAAATGAATGCAGAAGCTATTGCACTTTCTGTTGTAACAAAAAATGGAAAAATCATCAATGTTGGCGACGTAAATCAGAAATTCACCATGCAAAGTATTGCAAAAACTATTGCCCTTTTTGTAGCTGTACAAGAAAATGGTGAAGATGCTGTTTTTAACAAAATGGGTTATTTTGGCACCGATCGTCCTTTTAATTCGTTCGAAAGTTTAGAAACTTCTGGTAAACCATTAAATCCGATGATGAATGCAGGAGCTATTTTAACCACTTCAATGATTTCTGGAGAAGATGAAATTGGCTTTCAGAAAATTTTAAATATGGTAAGATACATTACTAAAAATGATTTAATAAATTATAACGAAGCGGTTTATTTATCTGAAAAAGAAACTGGTCATCGAAATCGTGGAATGTTTCATATCATGAAAAACAACAACCTAATTCAAGGTGAAGAAAATCTATTAGATAATTATTTTAAAGAATGTTCTATTGAAATTACAGCCGAAGATTTAGCTAAAATTGGATATTTCTTCGCCAATCAATGTGTTCGTTTTGATGGTGATGCGACTTACAAAAATGCCGAATTAGCAAATTTAATTCAATCACAAATGTTAATTGCCGGTATGTATGAATTTAGTGGAGAATACGCTCGAACTGTTGGTTTACCAAGTAAATCTGGTGTTGGCGGCGGAATTACCGTTAGCGTTCCTGGTAAAATAGGCATTGGCGTTTTCAGCGCACCTTTAGATTCAAACGGTAATTCAACAGCGGGTTATCATATTTTATTAGCCTTATCTAAAAAATACAATCTGAATATTTTTCAAAAATAGCTTAACAACTAAACTTTCATTTGCCTAAACGTTAAGCTAATACGAGGCGTGCTCACTTTTTTAGTGGTTGTAATTTGATGTAACCAATGTTGCTGGGTTTCTCCTTTCATTTCAATTAACGATCCTTTTACCAAATCGAACTCTCGTTTTTCTGAGGTTTGTTTGTGCTTAAATACAAATTTTCGGGTTGCACCTAAACTCAAACAAGCAATAGATCCGTTTTTAATCAAATCTTTTTCATCGTCACTATGCCAACTCACACCTTCTTCTCCGTTGTGATACAAATTAATTAGGCACGAATTATACATAGCATCGGTGTACAATTCAATTAATTGTTTCAAAGCCAAAAGCTCTTCAATCCAAGGAGTAGCAATACGAGTAACTCCAGAATAGGTATAAGAAAAATCACGTGAACCGTACCAAGCAACTTTGCGTTTGGTCTCAATTTCTTGTCCGTTTACAATTGCTTTATCATGGTACCATTCTATTTTTTCAAATAAATCATTAAAAAACTTTTCTGATTCTTGATCATCTAATAAAATTCCGTGATATACTACTTCACCATCATAAGGAAGTAAATTTTGATTGTTTTCTAAATCTGAAAATAATTCCATTGCTTTACATTTTTACAAAGATATTTAACTTTTATGTTTTATAACGTCATGTTTTGTCTTTTATGAAGTTGACCTTTGCATCAAAGATTTAAAGTTATGAAAACCTATTATAGACACCAATTAAACATTTTGCAATTTGATATGAAAATTGCTGATTATTCCATTCAGAAATCAACTTGGGAAGAGATTAACGATGAAGCTACCGTAAATCTTTATAAAGAAAAAATTGAGGCTTTAGAGCAAGATAAAACTGAATATTTAAATCAGTTATTTTTATCACTTCATAAAACAGAAATCACAGAAGAAAATTGTTCTGAAATTAAACTTTGTTATCAGTTGCTTGAAAAATATTCAAAATCTGAATACAGCGTTTTATTTACTGCACATTTAAATAGAACAATTGAAAAACATCAAAAACAATATGGCACTTTTCTAATAAAAAATCAAATTAAAAAAGCTTATGAAATTGAAAATAAAATTCAAACCTTAGAAAAGAATGCATAAAAAAAGACTTCCGTTTGGAAGTCTTTTTCAATAAAAACAAAAATCAAATATAAATAGTAAATTATTTCTTTTTAAAAGCATTTAAAGCATTTACAGTAAAATCAGATAAAACTAACCTTCCTGAAATTGCAGCTCTTTCTTTAAGTAAAACATCCCAGTTTTCAGTTCCTTTCCATAACACTTTTTTCATTTCATATAATGCTTCTGGGTTGTAAGAACTTAACCTTTTAGAAAAAGCTTCAACTGCTTCGTCCATTTCTTCAATAGTTGAAAAAACTTGCGTGAACAATTGTTTTTCTTTTGCCCATTGCGCCGTTTTCCAAGTTTCTGCTTCTAAAGTCATTTCACTCATGGCTGGCATCCCAATTTTTCTACTAACGGCAGGTTCGATCACAAACGGACCAATACCAATTGCAAGTTCAGATAATTTTATAGAGGCAGCATCAGTTGCAAAACAATAGTCACAAGCTGCAGCTAAACCAACGCCGCCACCAACGGTTTTTCCTTGAACACGACCAACAATTAATTTATTTGAAGTTCGCATGGCATTAATCACACTTGCGAATCCATTAAAAAATGTAGCTCCTTTTTCAAGATTATCAATTTGAAGTAATTCGTCAAACGAAGCTCCTGCACAGAAAGCTTTTTCTCCCTGACTTTTAAGTACAATTACATTCACGTCAGAGGTTGAATTTAAACTAGTAATAGCTAAAGTCAATTCGGTTAATAAATTACTTGGAAATGAATTACTAAGCGGGTGATAAAAAGTAATAGTTGCAATTTTTTTAGAAATTACAACATCAATAGTTCCTTGAATTTGCATTTTAAAAAGTAAAAATATGTTAACAATCCAGTTAAATTTAATATTTTTTTTGATTAATAAATTAAATAAAAAAAACACTATATTACAAAAAAAAGAAGATGAATAAGATTATATCTATAATATTAACAAAAAGCATAGATTATATTTAAAAATTTACAATTTTAAATTTTACTGTGTTTTTTTTCTCTAATTTTGCAAGGTCTTTTATATTCAAAAATCATACAACAAGTTAAATGATTGGTTACCATTTAACTTGCTGAAAAAAATATTTTTTTTTTGATGTAAAAATAGAATATAAATTCTAGACAAATTGTTAAATTAAATACTTTTAGAAAATGAAAAAAATTATTTTATCTGCTGCCCTAGTAGGCTCAATTTACTTTGCAAATGCCCAAGTAGGTATTGGTACTCCTACACCATCTACCTCTGCAATGTTAGACATTGATTCAACAGACAAAGGGGTGTTAATACCTAGAGTTGCCTTAACTAGTGAAACATCTCATTTAATAAACTTAGAAGGGGGTACTACCGAACCTGTTCAAAGCTTATTGGTTTACGCTACAGGAAAGAAAGTTGAAGACAAAACATTAGTTTCTGGTGGACTAGAAGCTGGTTTCTAATATTGGAATATTAATAAATGGGAACGTATTGTTGATCAAACACATTTAAACCAAGCAATCTCTAATCAAGGAGGAGATATTACTAAAATTAAAGATTTATTAGATGCTGCTTACGGTTCAAATAATTTAGGTGATGCAGCTACAAATAATCCTTGGGGAGGTATGGTTTATACTCCTGCTGTTGGGACACCTGGGGCTCAAGATTATGTTGCGCCTAAATTTGAATACGTTACATGGGATCCTACTTTAAATAATGGTGATGGAGGTTACAAAAAATCAGATATTACTACTGTAATTACCGATTTAATCAATGCATCAGAAACAAAAACAAAGATTGTAACTATTAATAATGTTCAATACTATTTGTCGGAGTCATTCAATAAATCTACAGAATTAGCTGCTGCTACAACTGACGAAGAAAAATTTCTTGTATTGTTCCCAACTTCAGGTACACCAGCTATAGGTGTTTACAAAATTGACGTAGTTGGTGGTGTGGTTAATAACATTGAAGAAATCTTTACAACAGAGACTACAATTGTTATCAATGAAGGAGAATTAAATCAGCAAACTTTTGAAACTGTTCAAGAATACATTGAATATATTATATCTGAGTCTAATCAACCAGTAGGATCAATGACTTTTACACAAGGTACGGGAACTTCAACTGCAGATAAATTAGCTTCTTCTTCATTTACTTACATTTTAGCTGACGGAACAGTGTCTCCTCCTATAACTTTTTCAGATTTAGTTAAAGCTAACGAAACAAACACAACATTAGAGAAAAATAATTCAACTGGATCTACAGACATTATTTATACATATAAAAACGAAAATGCTATTAAAAATAATGTAGCAGGAACAGATATTAATATTACTGCTGATATTTTATCTTCAATTACCAATAATACAGATGTTCGAAATGCAATTCAAAATATCTTAAATGCTGGTGGATCGGTTTATTATACAGAAACTGAAATTGCAGCTGCTGATAATAATGGTACATTGGTTCCTGCTAAAACTCTTTATATTATTAAGAATGTTAACGGAAATGATGTTAAAACTCCAATTGATATTTCTGGAACTGTTATAACAGCAATTACGAATAATTCAGAAACAGTTAAAAACATTTTAGGTGATACTTATTCTACCACAACTGTTGTAAATACAGGAGATACTTGGGTTGATGGTGGTGCTATCTATAAAGGTATTTATGAAACAACTGTTTTAAAAGGTACTGCTAATATTACTGGAGGTACTGCAACAGCAGTTGGAGAAATTGCTATTACGGCACCAACAGGTACAGTTTTAGGAGATGTAATTAGTGTTAAGATTTTAGATAAAGCAACTAATTCTTTAATTACTACATCTGTAACCGATGTAACTTTTGGTACTACAGGGTTGAAATTCAGAATCGGTACAGGTAAAATGTATAATGTTTTAAGTACAACTGCTGATTTAGAAGTAAAAGTATTAATTGAGTTCTCGGCTACTCCACAACCATAATAATTTATTTGCTAAATAATTTAAAACCAAAACAGGAAATTTTTCTGTTTTGGTTTTTTCTACATAAACTAAACAATATTTTATTTCAACACATAAATGCCCAATTATGAAAAAAATAATACTTTTAAGCTTCTTACTTGGTGTAACTGTTGCCCAAGCTCAAGTAGGATTCGGAACACCAACCCCAGATCTATCGGCAGAAGTAGAAATTAAAGCTACGGATAAGGGTGTTTTAATTCCACGAATTGCTTTAACATCTACTACTCAAAAATTAAATACAAACGTAAATAACGCTGATGCCTTATTAGTGTTTAATAACGGAACAGATTTACCTCAAGGATTTTATTATTGGAAAGCAAATTTTGATACTCAAAATCAAAATGATGGTACTGGAAGTTGGATCGCTGTCGGATCGGAAACATCTGCTTTACCAAAGTTCTTTTACATGCCGTCGGTTGTTTTACCAACTAATGAAGATCAAGTAATCGCATTAAATAATGCATACGTACCACCAACGACAAATCCGGTAACTCCAAATTATTTTACATATACGCCTGCTGTTGTTAATACAGACACTTCTGTAAACCCTCCAGTTGTTACAATTACTACACCAGCAAAATGTACAGTTAATTTATATAATGTTTTTAAACATCAATTTGTTACTCCAAAAGGACAAAGTGCTAATGCAACAGGATTAAACTCTTTTGTACTTGACGCTAACTCTTTTGAATATTATGTTACTTATTTAGATGAAAATGTATTCACATTTGTTTCATTAAATAACGATGGAATATTAGAATATGAAGTTAAAGCTGACGCAATAATAAGAACAGGTTCTTTTATGAATATTGTATTGAAGGTTAAAAATTAACTTTCGTTAATTAAATTATTAATCTTTAAAATAATACAATATGAAAAAAAATATATTTAAATATATGGTGTTTGTTGTATTTGCTTTATTGCAGGTGCAACTATATGCATACATAACCAAAACAGATGATCTGAATCTTTTTTCAAAAGTTAAAAAGGTTACAGAAACAAACTTTTTTGTTCAAGACCCAGAATTAATGTTAAACTTTGATAATGTAATTTGGGGCTTAGGTAATTATACTTCTGTTAATGTAATAGCAAACGATAAATACATCGATGATCAAGGAGTAGAACATGCCATAATACTAGGTGCAAACGGAAACGCAACTATTGAAATTTTCGGAACATGGCCTTCAGGTTTTTCTTTAGATACTGCTACTGGGGTTATTTCAACAACTGCTACTGAAAAGCCAGATATGCCATTGCAATATACAGTTTGTGTAGGTGGTATTTGTAAAATTAATTCATTAACATACCAGAATGAAACAGATGTTTTAATTGTAACCAAAACAGATGATTCAACAAGTACTTTAAAAAATGGAGAAGAATATACGTATGTTGTAACAATTGAAAATAAAGCAATTGCTCCTGTTTCAACAGATTTTGAGGAAATTCTTAAGGTAAATGAAATTACTCAAACAGCTACTCAAGCTTCTTTTGTTTCATGGGCATTAGCCGAAGGAGCTACTCCAATGCCAAGTACTTTATTAACAGTTAATCAGAATAATGAATTAAATGGTTCATTTACGATTCCAGGAACAAAATCAGTGACGATTACTATTAAAATTAAATTAAATGCTGTTTTAACAAGTCCTTTAAAAACTGTTTCAAAAGCTACTGCTTTAAATGGATCTGAAAATGTATTTGCAAATAATACAGCTAGTGCTGATTTAAATTTACAGCTTTTTCAATCGGATTTAGCGGTTACCTCACAAATAGAAAATCCATACTCTATTGCAAATAATAATATGATTACTGTAAGGGTAACCAATGTAGGTACGCACACATTAACATCTACAGGTAATAATATTAAAGTAAAAGTTTCAATTGATGGGAGTGAAAATTTAAATAATGTTGTAAGTGGTGATTTTACAGTAGATAATCCACCTTTAGAACTTATTGTTAAAAGAGAGTTTGTGTTGAATAATGGCATTAGTTTGGCTCCAGGTGAATACCGTGAATTTAGATTTTCTAAAAACGGATTAAGTACTTCAGGAGGTCAGGTTTATACACATAATTTTACTTTAAATTATGCGGCAGATCAAAATAGTATCAATAACACCTCCACTGTTAGCCAACGGAATTCACCAAATCCAGGGAAAATAACCTTTGTTGATGAACAACAAACAACGCAGACCTACACGTGTAATGAAGGAATTGTTTTTGTAAGAAATTTTGAAGCCGCTTCTTCTACCGTTACTTTGGCGAATATTGATTATAAATATCAAATAAGCAATGATGGAGGCCTTACTTGGGAAACTCTTAAAAACGGAAGTCGAATAGCTACTGGAGTATACGATTTAGCATTGGACCCTAATTTAAGTTCTAACTCGAATCCGATGAGTGACGCTGTATTTCAGAATACAAATACAATTGAATTACGCAATATAACTTCAGATTTTTTAATTAGGAGGTATGTTTACAATGCTGGGCAAACTGAATTATTTTCTTGGACACCTTCGCTTGAGGTGAATGTAATTAAAAATGAGATTATTTTTGATAACGACACAAACAGCTTTTCGTTGCCTTTAGGTGATCCTTTTACCTTGCCAATAGTTAATACAACTTATAAATCAGCAGTTAAGTATTATAGTGTTGATCCTTTAAGTGGAAACAGTAGTGAAATTTTAGATCCAACTGTAGCTATGAACTTGCCTGAAGGGTTTCATGAATTTATTGTAGAAGTTACAACGGTAAACACAGGCGGAAATAATACATTGCAAATTGCACCAGCTCTTGGTTGTGTAACTTCTAGTGTAATTAAAGTTTTAGTATACGACCCTGCAGATTGTGTTTTTTATACCAAGCGTAATTTTGCGACCAAAGCTATTCCTTGGTCGTCTGGATTAAGTGGAGTAACAAATCCAAATCAAGCAGTCCCTTCTAATCCAAATGATCCAAGTACACTTAATAGAGCAAATGCAGCAACTTTAACTGGTGGTGTTGTTTTATTAGGAATCGGTACCGTAGGTATTGATTTGTATTTTACAAAACCAAATGGTTCACTTTACTCAGGTGCCGAATTAAGAGGTAAGAAAATTGTTTTGAAGTTAGGTGAACAATATTCAGGCTTAAAAGTAGCAGGTGGTTTAACTGTTATTGGACGTTTCACAAATGCACCAACTCCAGGCGATATTGGTCTTACAAGTGGTATTCCTATTGGTAGAGTAAATAAAAATGTTGGTAAAACATTTGGAGTTAAAGGTGGTGTTTTAGATGCATTAAAAGGGGATAATGTTTTTGAATTTAGCTTTACTCCGGCAAATACGAATGGAAGTTTAGTTGATTTTAATGGTGTTCGTATTCAACTAGGTTCTTTGATTGGAGTTGCTGATTTAGGTTCTGTATTCTATGCGTACATTGCAGAAGAAGGAGAAATCGTAGCTGATGGAGTAAGTACTTCAAATACAAATAATATCAACCAAACTGATTATTGTGCATTGATTGAAAACCAAATAAAAGTATCTCCTCCTTCTTCGTTACAGTATCCAACTAATCAACGAGATGTTGACGGCTCGTATGTAAAACAAGACTCAGACCCTTTAATCGAAAACGAAAATATTAAGTTAAATCCTTTTGTAGAAGATGCAATATGGGGTAATTATTCAGAAGTTTTAAACGTAGCTTCTTCTTTATCTTCGGTAGTTTTTCCATATTACTCAGTAGATAACGACTACGATAGTTATACTTTATTTAATGCCACTGCAGGGGTTTTAAATAAACAATTTTTACAAGCGAAATTAAAACAAAGAGCTCGTCCAGGAGATCAAGTGCAAATTACTTTGGCGTATCCTAATATCAATGTATTAAACTTGAGTTTGTTGCAGTTGGGTAACTTTAAGATTGTTTATTACTTAAACGGTGCTAAAGTAGGAGAGGAAAAATTAGAGAAGTTTAGAGTTTTAGATTTAGGATTGTTTAGATTCAATAACAAGAGAAGAGCTGTTTTATCAAGACCAGTTAATTTTATGTTTGATGCTGTTGAGTTGCAGCAGTTCAATACGGTTTCGGTGAATTTAGGTGACGGTTTACACGTACACGACATTAGAATCAATCCATTAAAATCGTTTGTAGGGATGACAGATCCTAAAGAGGTAACTAAACTTTGCGCAACAGAGTCTTTGTTAATACAAAAGCCAGATGCTTGTACATCTTACCAAGTTTCGTTTGCAAGAGTTACTGAATATGGAGGTACTTATCAAAATGCTGATGGCTCACCTATGTTAGATTACAATGGAAAACCTATTAAAATGATTAAAGCAATTGAAGATATTGCAAATAGTAATCTTGCGTTAATTCCTAGTAATACACAAGCTAATATTGAGGCTTTTGATTTAAATCTTACAAAGCTTTTTGTAGGTGAGGCTTTTGATAATAAAATGTTAATTAAAATTACAACAAAGCGTCAAGGCTGTTTATATGGTGAACCTCAATATCTAAGGGTTAATATTGTAAATTGTGAAGAATCAGTTGTTAATCCTGTATTAAAATCAAATGCTAATTATTAAAACTAATAAATCATGAAAAATAGAATATATCAAGCTATTCGTTTATCTCTAGTACTTATTAGTGGATTAAGTTTAGCACAGAACAATCAAACAATTACCGTAAACAACGGAACTTTTTATGTGTTACCAAACACCTTAGTTTCCTCACACTCAAATTTTGAAAACTCAACTTCTGGTGTGGTCTTTAATGATGGAGAGTTTCAGTTTTATAAAAATTATAACAACAACGGAATGTTTACGCATACAACAAATGCAACAACAGGTTATACCGTATTTCAAGGAAGTGAACCGCAAACAATTGCGGGTTCACAACCTTCAAAACATTTCGATTTGTTATTTAATAATAATTCAACAGCTTATGCATTTCAATTAAATAACGATTTTATCATCGATGGTACAGCAAACTTCTCTAACGGAATTGTAAAAATTAATCCGAACCAAGAAGGTGCTATGCTTTTTACAGAAAAAGCAAAACAAATCAATGCCTCAGATAAAAGTTATGCAGAAGGAATGGTTGAAAAAGAAGGTAATAAAGCGTTCACTTTTCCCATTGGAAAAGGACAATATTACAGAGCTGCAGCCATCGGAGCTCCTAAAAATATTGCAGACACGTTTAAGGCCGAATACTTTTTAGAGAATTCTAATGCAATTCATTCACATGAAAATAGAACTGGTGTAATTCGTTTAATTGATAATAAAGAATTTTGGACAATTTCTCGTAATAACGAACAAAGCCATGTAATTCTTACATTAACTTGGCACGATGAAGTAACACCTGCTGAATTGGTTTCTGAAGCTGAAAACTTACGTGTTATCCGTTGGGACACTAAACAAAACCTTTGGGTTAACGAAGGTGGAATTGTAGATTATGCAGCCAAAACTGTAACAACTCCTGTGGCAGTTGAAGACTTCGGAATTTTTACTTTAGGATTAATTAAACCTGAGGTTATTTTACCAGGTGATGTAGTAGTTTACAACTATCTTACAACGAATGACAACAATAAAAATGATTATTTAATTATTGATAATATTGAGCGCTATCCCAATAACCGTTTAGAAATTTTCAATAGATACGGAGTTAAAGTTTACGAAACTACTGCTTACGGTTCTAACGGAAATGTATTTACTGGATATTCTGAAGGAAGAATGACTATCGGAAACGATAAGCTTCCTACCGGAACGTATTATTACATCTTAACTTATGAAAAAACAGATGGTCCAGAAGGATCACAATCAGTTAAGAAAGCAGGATATATTCATTTAGAAAATAATTAATATGAAATTACAGTTCAAACATATCGTATTGGCACTTTTGGGTATTACCTCTTCAGTTGGTTTCGCACAACAAGAAGCACAGTTTACCCAATATATGTACAATACGTCAACCATAAACCCTGCTTATGCGGGTTCACGTGGAGGATTAACCCTTTTCGGACAATACCGTTCGCAATGGGTTGGTTTAGAAGGAGCACCAAAAACAACATCGTTAACATTAAATGCACCTATTAACTACTCAAAATTAGGTTACGGTGTTTCATTTATTTCAGATAAACTTGGTGCCATGTCAGATAACACAATTGCAGTAGATTTATCTTACACAATTGATGTTTCTTATGATTATAAATTAGCTTTAGGAGTTAAAGTTTCTGGGAATTTCTTAAATGTTGATTATGATAAATTAACCATTTACGATCCAACAGAAGGAACTTCAAACATCACAAACCAATTCACACCAAATATTGGTGCGGGTGCTTATTTATATTCTGATAAAACGTATTTCGGCTTATCTGTTCCGTACTTTTTAGAACAAGACAGAAATGGAGATAACAACTACGCAACTATGAAACAAACCATGCATATTTATGCTATGGCAGGTCATGTATTTGATATTAGTCCTGAATTTAAACTGAAGCCAGCTTTATTGGCTAAAGTAATTCAGAACGCTCCGTTACAACTAGATATTTCTGCAAATGCTTTAATCAGTAATAAATTAACACTTGGAGCTTCATACCGATTAAGTTCAGCATTTAGTGCTTTAGCAGGATTCCAATTATCAGATCAAGTTTTTATTGGATATAGCTACGATTCTGAAGTAACAAAATTGGCTAACTATAACAATGGTTCGCACGAAATCTTGTTACGTTTTGAGTTATTCAACAAATACAAGCGTTTAACTTCACCTAGATTCTTCTAACTATGATAAAAAAAATTATACTGAGTTTGTTTTGCTTGTTCACGGTTCTAGGAAGTGCGCAAGAAAACAAAGAGTTAAAAGCAGACCGAAACTACAACGATTATGCTTACATAGATGCAATTGCAATCTACACACGTTTAGCAAACCGAGGATATAAATCAGAAAACATGTTACGTAAATTAGGTAATGCTAATTACTTTTCTGCAAATTATCCCGAAGCTGCAAAATGGTATGAACAATTACTAGAAATGAATTCTGAAGTAGAACCAGAAATTTATTTTAGATATTCAAATGCACTTAAATCGATTGGAGAATTTGAAAAAGCTGAACTTTATTTAAAGAAATTTTCAGAAACCAATAAAACAGATTCTCGTGCAACAAGTTTTCTAAAAAAACCAAATTATCTAAAAGACATTGAAAATCAGAAAGATAAATACACCATTGGAAATGTAAATTTTAATTCAAGCTATTCTGATTTTGGAATAGCTTTTTGGCAAAATAATTTGATCTTTGGTTCAAACCGACCAGAACGATTAATGCACGAAAAAACTAGTTCATGGGATGGTCAACCTTTATCTGCCTTGTTTTTTAAAGAAAATGATAAGATAAAATCATTCAAAAAACTAACTTCGAAATTTAATATTTCAACACCTGTTTTTACTAAAGACGGAAACACAGTTTATTTTACACAAAATAATGTTATTGGAAAAAAACGTGGATATAGCGAAGATCATTCAACTTTTTTAAAGATTTATAAAGCTGAATTCTTAAACGGAAAATGGACAAACATTACTGAGCTTCCTTTTAACAGTAACGAATACAGCTGTGCTCATCCTGCTTTAAGTTCTGATGAAAAAACATTGTACTTCGCATCAGATATGCCAGGGACATTAGGTGATTCTGACATTTACAAAGTAGCCATTTTAGGAAATGATACTTTTGGAAAACCTGAGAATTTAGGATCTAAAATCAACACTGAAGCAAAAGAAAGCTTTCCATTTGTAACTGTAGAAAATGAATTATACTTTTCAAGTAACGGTCATTTAGGTTTAGGTGGGTTAGATATTTTTTATATCGATTTGAAAGAAGCTGATACTGTTGTGAAAAACGTTGGTGAACCTGTAAATAGTTCATTTGATGATTTTGCAGTTTTTATAAACGAAGACAACAAAACAGGTTTTTTTAGTTCTAATCGCCCAAATGGTTTAGGTGCCGATGATATTTACACAATCACAGATATTTATCATGCTCCAAAAGAAATTCCGTATACACAATCTTTTTCAGGAATTGTACTCGACAGATTAAACAGTGATAAAATTGCGAATGTAAAAATCACGGTTTTAGATGCGAACTTTAAACCTCTAACAGAAACGATAACTGTAAATGATGGAAGTTATAAAACCATAAACATTTCAGGTGAACCTGGAGCTATAGTTTACATTAGAGCAGAACATGAAGATTACATTACAGACGAAAAACGTATAATTCTACCAGAAACAATTGGTGAAACAAAAGTAGAAATTAAGTTAGATAAACGTATAGTTGAAGTTGGAAGAGGAGATGATTTAGCTAAAGTTTTTGAAATTGAAAACGTTATTTATTTCGACTACGACAAATCAAACATTAGACCTGACGCTGCAGTTGAGTTGGCTAAAGTTTACGAAGTATTGTCTGAATACCCTAAAATGAAAATTGACGTTCGTTCTTATACCGATAGTAGAGGTTCAGATGCCTACAATCAAAAACTTTCCGATCAACGTGCCAAAGGTACAATAGATTGGTTAGTAAACGAAGGTATTGCCAAAAACCGACTTACTGGTAAAGGTTATGGTGAAACTGTATTAGTTAATGATTGCACAGACGGTGTTGAATGTACTGAAGAACAACATCAGAAAAACCGACGAAGCGAATTTATTATTACAGATTTATAGTATTAGAATAAAAAAATCCGACGAATGTCGGATTTTTTTATTCTATATTACCAATACAAATATACTTTAAATCAATATAATAGTCTATTCCATATTTAGAACCTTCTCTACCCTGCCCCGATTGTTTTATTCCTCCAAACGGTATCATTTCAGAAGATATTAATCCATCATTAATCCCTACCATTCCATATTCTAAAGCTTCACGAACTCGCCAGGTTCTATTTAAATCGTTTGTATAAAAATAACTAGCTAAACCATAAATGGTATCGTTAGCCATTTCAACAGCTTCTTCCTCGGTTTTAAACTTAAAAATTGGGGCTATAGGTCCAAAAATTTCTTCTTTAGCAAAAAGCATCTCAGTGGTTGCATTTGTAATAATTGTTGGTTCAAAAAATTGAGGCTCGATAAAATTTCCACCAAGTTTTATTTCGGCTCCTTTTCTAATGGCATCTTGAATCATTTGTTTCATACGCTCGATTGCTCTTTGATTAATTAACGGACCAACATTTATATCAGAATCTAAACCATTTCCTACATTTAGCTTTTTCGTTGCTTCTGTGAATTTTTCTACAAATAAATCGTAAACGTTTTCTTGAACTAAAATCCGATTTACGCAAACACAGGTTTGCCCGCTAAATCTGAACTTTCCTGCAATTGCACCTTTAACAGCTAAATCAATATCTGCATCATCAAAAACAATGAAAGGTGCATTTCCACCTAATTCTAAACTTAACTTTTTTAAAGTTTCAGAACATTGTTCCATTAATATTTTTCCTACTTTGGTAGAACCTGTAAAAGAAACTTTGGCAACTTTAGAATTTTCACATAGTTCTTTTCCCATTTCAGAAGCATCATTTCCAACCACTGTATTAATAACACCATTTGGAAAACCCGCAAGTTGAGCCAAGTAGTTTAATGCAAGTGCTGTTAACGGAGTTTCTTCACTCGGACGTACAACTACGGTACAACCAGCAGCTAAAGCCGGAGCAATTTTACGAGTAATCATAGCGATAGGAAAATTCCAAGGTGTAATTGCCCCAACAACACCAACAGGTTGTTTTAAAACCATAATGCGTTTATCTGAAGTAAATCCAGGAATTACGTCACCATACAAACGTTTTGCTTCTTCTGCAAACCATTGAATATAATTTGCACCATAATCAATTTCTCCTAAACTTTCCTTTATCGGTTTACCAGATTCTAAAGTCATGATGGTTGCAATTTCTTGCTTATAATCTAAAATCAACTCATACCATTTCATTAGTAATGCACTACGTTCTTTAGCAGAAGTTTTTTTCCAAGATGCAAATGCAACATGTGCAACATCAATGGCCTTTTTTACCATTGAACGGTTTTCGTTATAAACCTGAGACACCACACTCAAATCAAACGGATTTCGTATATCTAATTTTTCAGTGCTTTCATTAATCCATTCACCATTAATAAAAGACTTCTCGAAAATCAATTTTTTATAATCACTCATTATATATAGGTATTAGTGAAACTCACATAAAAATACAAAGAAAAAAAATCATATAATAAAAAAGACCAACTATTTGGTTGGTCTATCAATTTCTTCAGCACGCTGTTCATGCATGGCTTTATAATAAGCAGCTCTACTCAAAGGTTCGTATTCTTCGGTTTCACCAAGCATTACAATATCTTGGTTTTGAGCCTTTCTAAAACTGTAGTTAGCTAAATTTCCGGTTCTTGTACAAACTGCATGAACCTTAGTAACATATTCTGCCGTTGCCATAAGTGCAGGCATAGGCCCGAATGGATTTCCTTTAAAATCCATATCTAAACCAGCAACAATTACACGCACACCAGCATTTGCTAAATCATTACAAACACGTACAATTTCATCATCAAAAAACTGAGCTTCGTCAATACCAACCACATCACAACCATCAGCAAGAATTCTAATATTAGCTGCTGCCGGAACTGGTGTAGAACGGATTGCATTTCCTTCATGAGAAACCACATTTTCTACATCGTATCTTGTATCTACAGAAGGTTTAAAAATTTCAACGCGTTGTTTTGCAAATTGTGCTCGTTTTAATCTTCGAATCAATTCCTCGGTCTTACCAGAAAACATCGAACCACAGATTACTTCGATCCAACCAAATTGCTCTTTATGATTTACGGGATTTTCAAGAAACATTTTCTAAATTTCGGGTTGCTTAAAACAGATTTTTCTGTTACTTTGTAAAAGACAAATTTATCAAAAAAAGATTGGTAATATTTCAAATCTCAAAAAAGTTATGAAGAAAATAATTGAATCGGAATTAATCAGTATTGCACATCGTATTTTAAAACTTAAGGATAAATCTGATATTGACATTTTATATAACGAATCGAAAAATTTGTTCGAGAAATTATCTGTTTTAAAATTTTACGAAGAAAATAAATTTAGAATCGACCCATCGATCACGGAAGAAAATTTAGAAAAAGCTTTGTTGCATAATTCTAACATGGATTTTTCGATCGTAAAAGAAATGAACTTTGACGATCCGAATATGAATATTGATTTGATTAATGAATTGATTGAAGATTCTGAAAGTTCAGAAATTATTTCATTTGATGAACCTGTTTCGTTTAATGAAGAAGAAGAAATAACCGAAACTCCTATAGTCGAATCTGAAAATATTTCAAAAGAAGAATCAACCATTGAAAACGTTTCAGAAGAAATTGTTCTTGAAAAGAAAAACATTGTAGAAGTAGAAATAGATTCAATTTATAGTTTACCAACTGAAGATATTTTTGTTGAGAAGCAAACAGAAACAACAAAAAACACTGTTTTAGAAAATCAGCATTTTATTGACACTACAGATAAAAATGAAGTTCCGTTTCATGAAATCCCATTAAACAAAACAATCAATGATGCTTTTTCTCACACAATAATTATAGGTTTAAACGACCGAATAGCATTTGAGAAAAATTTATTTAACGGAAGTTCAGAAGATTTAAACCGAGTAATTTCTCAGTTAAACACCATGACTACTTTTCAAGAAGCTCAAGATTTTATTGACGATTTGGTAAAACCTGATTTCAATTATTGGAAAGGAAAAGAAGAATATGAATTGCGATTTATGGAGTTAATTCAAAAAAGATTTTAAAGTGAGTAAATTATATTTAGTACCCACACCCATTGGAAATTTAGACGATATGACTTTTAGAGCCATTCAGGTTTTAAAAGACGTAGATTTAATTTTGGCCGAAGACACTAGAACCAGTGCAAAATTATTAAAGCATTTTGAAATTGCTACACAAATGCACAGTCATCACATGCATAACGAACATAAAACCGTTGAAGGAGTAATTCAAAAATTAGAACAAGGTTTAAATATTGCTTTAATTTCTGATGCAGGAACTCCAGCAATTTCAGATCCGGGTTTTTTACTAACCAGAGCATGTGTTGAAAAAGGAATCGCCGTTGAATGTCTTCCTGGTGCGACTGCTTTTGTACCTGCCTTAGTAAATAGTGGCTTACCAAACGACAAATTTGTATTCGAAGGTTTTTTACCTGATAAAAAAGGAAGACAAACTCGTTTTTTAATTTTGGCAGAAGAAACTAGAACCATGATTTTGTATGTTTCTCCACACAAACTAGTTAAAACATTAACAGAGTTTATCGAATATTTTGGGGCAGACAGACAGGTATCGGTTTCTCGTGAATTATCTAAATTACATGAAGAAACAGTTCGCGGAACAGTAACTGAAGTTCTAGCACATTTTGAAGCAAAACCTCCTAAGGGAGAAATTGTGGTTATTGTAGCAGGAAAAGAAAAAACTAAAAAAGAAAAAAATGGCAACACACAAGATTAGTACTACTTGGAAAGGAAACATGCAATTTGAATCTACCAATCCGGGAGGTTCATTAAAAATTGATGCTGCTGAAGAATTAGGTGGTAATAATAAGGGCTTACGTCCAAAAGCTTTAATGTTATCGGCACTTGCAGGTTGTTCTGGTTTAGATGTAGCCTCATTAATAAAAAAAATGAGATTAGAAGTTGAAGATTTCACCATTGATACCGAAGGTTTTTTAACCGATACTGAACCTGCAGTATATAATAAGGTAATTGTTACTTATAATTTTATTGGTAAAAATTTAAATCAGGAAAAATTAAAACGTGCAGTAGATTTATCAGTAGAAAAATATTGTGGCGTTTTAGAAATGTTTCGTGCCTTTGCTGAAATTGAAATTCAGGTCAAGTTTAATTAAAATTAAATTTTAATAATAAAAAAATCCCTAACCGAAATTTCGGTTAGGGATTTTTTCATATAGATTCTTGCAAAAAAAACATTTTATCAACTAAATTATTAACTAAAAACCAAAACCAAACTTCCAACAATACTTAAAACTCAACATCCTATAAATTATTAACAAATCATGTTTTTTAATCAAAAAATACATTTTATACTTTTTTTAACGCATTTTGTTTGTAATGTTAAAAAAAACTATATTTTTGTTTATATTAACTTTAAAAATCATTTAAAATGAGGAAAATTTACTTAGTATTTCTCGTGTTGTTACTCTCAATGCTGAGAATGTACGCTCAATCAAGCTCGTATGTTTTCACAAAAGAGACTAACACTTACACCCCTTTAACTGGAGGTACAGTTTTTATTGCCACTAATAATGATCCAATTTCTTCAGTAGATGCCTCACCATCTCATGACTCAAAGGCTTCAAAACCTGTAACAATTCCAGCCTTTACATTCGCTGGAGTTATTTATACAGAAATAAGAGTCACTTCAAATGGTCATTTAGTATTTGGAGAAACTGGTTCAGTACCTACGTCAACTTACCAAGCAATAAGTTCGACTTTTGCTGACAATAAGGTTTTAGCACCATTTGGAGCAGATTTAAATGTAGGTGCTATAGGTGTATCAAATATTAAACATCAAACTATTGAAAATGAAACAGTAGTAGAATGGAATAATTTTAGACGATATGGACTAACAGAGTCTTTTAGTTTTCAGATAAGATTAAATCACTCAACAGGTGTAATTAAATTTATCTATAAAGGCACACCTCCTTTTGCAATTAGTACAAGTTTTCAGCCACAAATTGGTATAAAAAATAGTCCGTCTGATTATCAGTATCTAATTTTAGGAACTAATAACTCTTGGTCAAATGCAATTACATCGTCATCAAACGTGGCTTCAACTTCGCTATGTATTTTCAACGGAGAAACAGGTTTTTCTGATGGTTTAACTTATGTATTCACTCCATCAACTTGTTATATACCAACTAATTTTGAAAATACTACAACATCGAATTCTGCAACTTTAACTTGGCAAGCATCAAGTTCTGAGGCAGCAATTGGATACGCTTATGAAGTAAGATTAGATACGAACTTAGGAACTCCTGGAGCTATAGCTTCAAATACAATCTCAGGTTCAACGTTATCAGCAAACATTACAAATTTATTACCAAACACTCTATACCATGTTTTTTTAAAAACCAATTGTGGAGATGGAACTTTAGGTAATTGGATTTATAGTACTTTTAGAACCTTATGTGTTCCTGTAACTGACTTACCATATACAGAAAATTTTGATTACACAGAAACTATCACTTTCCCATATTGTTGGTTTAGATATGAGGCTGTTCCAGACTATGTTTCAATTCAAAATTCAGCTACAAATGCTACTAGTGGAACAAAGTCATTAAGGATACGATCAGCTCTTGCTGAATCTAGTTACGCAATTTCTCCACAATTTTCACAGAACATTGAAACGTTACGTGTAAAGTTTAATTATAAAAGATCTGCTGCTAGTGCTGGTAAACTAGAGTTAGGAATTTTAACAGACCCTACAGATGTAGCGACATTTATTCCGTTAACTACAATTGACCCTACCAATACTAGTTTTAACCCAATATCTTACCAATTTAATTCAACAACATTAGTTAGTGGTGGAAATAATTATATTGCGTTAAGACAAATAGAGAATACATCTACAACTTCATATTTTTATATCGATGACTTTGTTGTAGAAACTATTCCTTTATGTATAGATGTACTTGGCATACAAACAAGTAACCCTACCTCGAACAGTATAAATTTTGCTTGGACTGAACCTACTACGGCACCAGCAGGTGGATATTTATATGAAATAAGATCTGAAGGTGAACCAGGCTCTGGTGCTGCAGGTCTTGCGGCAAGTGGCAACGTACCAACTGGTACTTACACTGCAACCGCAAATGGTTTACTTGCCAATACAGAATACAAAATTTACATGCAATCTAGCTGTGGTACAAATCAATTAGGAATTTGGAGTGATGGTTTTACTTTTAAAACTTCATGTAATCCAATACCAACTCCTTACAGTATGAACTTTGATGCATCAACATCTTTTCCAGATTGTTGGTCACACACTGTAGGGCACAGTAATTTTGGCATCACAACTAGTCAATATGTGAGTTCTCCTAACTCGTTAAGGTTTGCACCTATAGCTGAAACGCCTTTATATGTAGCAACACCAGCTTTCACAGATAATATAGAAGATTTGCGTGTAAGATTTAGATTAAGAATGGAAAATACTACAAGGTCAGGAACTTTTACTGTAGGTGTAGTTGCTGAAGGAGGCGATTTAAGTAACTTCCACCCAATTAGCACCGTAAACCTGACAACAGCAAGCACTTGGGGCACCAATGACTATATAATCGAATTAGACAATGAGGTAATTACTGGGCCAAATAAAAGAATTGTTTTTAAACAATCTGGTGCTGATGCAAATTATTATTATTGGTTAGATAATGTTATTGTTGAGAGAATTCCTACCTGCTCAGACGCGGAAGGTTTAACACAAACTAATATAACATCGAATTCAATAACAATAGCTTGGGATCAACCAACTACTAATCCTTCATTAGGATATAGATGTGAGGTTAGAACCTCAGGTGAAGCTGGTTCTGGTAGTGAAGGTCTTGTATTATCTGGAAATATTCCAACAAATACATTTACCACTACAATAACAGGCTTAAGTCCTAATACTGTTTATAAGGTTTATTTAATTTCTGACTGTGGTGTTGGAGAAATAAGCTATTGGTCTCAAGGTTTAGAATTTAATACATTGTGCGCACCAACTGAAATACCTTATATAATGCCTATTAATGAAACAACAGGTAGCGATTTACCTGAATGTATTATTAATGAAAGATCTAACACTTCGACTTGGACCACAACAACTACTCAGGCCGGCATTGAAGGAAGAGTTTTAAGATATTATTCTAATTCAAATGGCCCAAGCAATTGGATTTTTTCTCGTGGATTAAACTTAACAGCTGGTCAAAGTTACCGTTTAGAATATAAAGCAAAAGCTTCAAGTACTACAGCACAGTTTTTACGTATTAAACTTGGTACAGAAACGAAGGCTAGTGCAATGAACACTGCAATAGATTCTTTACGAACAAATACCGCAGATGTACACGTAAAATATAAAGATTTTACTCCAACCACTACGGGTATTTATTATATTGGATTTGAAGGAGCTAGCGCATCAAACTATAGCTACTTATACCTAGGTGAAGTAGAAGTTAAGGTTTCGCCAACTTGTAGAGAAGTAGAAGTTATTAGAATACCTACTATCACAAACAACTCTGCAAGAATTGAGTGGGAACTACCTGAAGTAACTCCTGCAAATGGTTATGCTTATGAAATAAGAACTACTGGCTTACCAGAATCTGGAGCTACAGGTTTTGTATTAGAAGGTACAGCACCTGCAGGACAGCTATTTGCAAATATTACAGGTTTAAATCCAAATATAGAATATACATTCTATGTACGTTCAGTTTGTTCAACAACAGATTCAAGCAATTGGTCTAGACCTATTAAATTTAAAACAGATTGTGATCCTTCATCTATACCATATACTTTAACTGTACCTACTTCTGGACTACCAGAATGTGTTGTACTTGAAAACAACAATAACGATGGTACGAATTGGGCGAACTCAGCAACAACAGTTGCAAGCTTACGTTCAATGTATTTAGGAGCAAGCTCAAGTATTGCATCTGATGATTGGTTTTACACAAGAGGTTTAACACTTGAACAAAACCAAGTATATCGTTTAAAGTTTACTTATAAAAAAGGAACAACTACTGCAAATCAAAAACTTAAGGTTATGTATGGTACAGATAATACTAGTACCGAAATGACTACTTTGCTTACAGATGTTGTTTTTGAAAACAATTTAGCTGAACAAACAGTTTATGTTGACTTTATTCCTTCTGCAACTGCAACTTACTACATAGGTTTCCATGGTTATGCTCAAGCATCACAGGGTGCTTTATATGTTGGAAATATCTCTGTTAATTTAGGTCCAGATTGTTTCTTACCAATTAACAATGAAATCACTAACGTAACCAAAAACAGTGCCGTTTATAATTTTGGCACTCCAATCATTGCTCCTGCTCAAGGATACGAATACCAACTGATAAATGCTGCAACATCAGAGGTTGCCATTACTGGAACAATGTTATCAACAGAAACTACAAAACAATTTACTAACTTAATACCATCAACAGGATATATTTTAAAAGTTAGATCGGTTTGTAGTGCAGACGAACAAACAGATTGGTTAGAAATTGGTAGTTTTACTACGCTATGTAACTATCCAGATCTAGTTTCAAGTACTCCAGCTACTCGTTGTGGGGTCGGAACAGTTGAATTATCTGCTATTGCAGCGAACAACGGTTCGGTATCTTGGTTTGCTAGCGAAACTGGTGGTACACCTTTAGCATCTACAAACTCTTACACTACTGATGAGTTAAACGAGACTACTTCTTTCTGGGTACAAACACAACAGACTGTACCAAATACTACAGTTAAAGTTGGTAATGGAACTACTACAACATCTTCAGCACCTGGATCGCCATTTACTTTTGGATGGGGAGGATACAAGTTTCAATACATTTTTACTGCAGAAGAATTATTATCATTTGGTTTAGCTCAAGGAGAAATTTCATCAATTGGCTTTAATATTACTGCAAATGCAACAGCACCTAGACCTGGTTTTACAATTTACATTGGCAATACCACTCAAAGCGTTGCTACAACCTCTCATATACCTTTAGAGCAATTAACTCATGTGTATTCGAATGAAAACCAAGCTTTACAACTTGGTGTTCAAAATTTCGATTTTAATACTCCTGATACTTTTACATGGGACGGGGAAAGTAATATTGTGCTTCAAATTTCTTGGAGTAAAGTAGACGCGTCATCAGGAACATCAGCATCAGTTGAATATCATACTACAAGTTGGGTTAGTACAACCTATACGAATGGAGATAGAAGAACACCTCAACAAATCTTAGAGGTAATAACTGGTGCGCCAGCAGAAGGTCCAACCGGTTCAACAAATGGAGGTACATCAACTAGTTCTTCAAGACCTAACACATATTTCAACGGAACTGGAATTTGTTCTTCACCGCGTACAGAAGTTATTGCTACTGTTACTGCACCTCCTGCTTTAGAATTATCTCATGATAATATTGAAATATGTGAAGGACAATCACAATTAGTTACAGTAACTGAAGGTCTTACAAGCTATACAAATATTGAAAATTACGTATGGTCACCTAACACAGGAATTACAGGAAATGCAACTACTGGTTGGACATTTGCTCCTACAGAAAGTACTAATTACACCTTACGAGTTTCAACAGCTAATGGTGACTGTGTTACTACAGTTAATTTAAATGTAGTTGTTAATGAAAACCCAAGTTATAAAATTATTGAAGAAGAATATATTACTTGCGTTAATGAAGTATTAACTTTAGACGCAAGCAGCAACCTTGTAGGAGCTACATTGTTTTCTTTCAATTTTGATGACCCAAACAATTTAGGCTTTACACATAGTGGTACAGGTACGTCAATTTCTGTTAACAGTGATTTATATACCACAGGTAGTTCTTCAATACAATTCAAAAATTCAGGTGCAAATCCGCTTGGTCATTTAACAATGAACGATGCTTTAAATTTATCAAGTTATACAAACCTAAAATTAAAATTTGATAACATTGCAGCCCTTGAAAGTTATTTATCACCATGGGATCTTGGATTAGTTGAATACAGCTTAGATGGCGGAATAACATGGAATACTTTCTTAAAAACTGAATATGAAGGACAAGCAGAAAATCCAACAGGTGGTAGTTCTAGTGATTTCAGCAATTATAAATTTTTTAGTACAACTTCATATAGTGAATGGATAGATATTATAAGAGGAAGTTCAAGTGTTCCTACTAATAATCTATGGAAAGAAGAAACCTTTATTTTACCTCCAAATAGTAATTTAAGTAATTTCAAATTAAGATTTACTTTAGATGGAGATAGTGGTACACAATATGAAGGTTGGTTCATTGATAACGTAAGAATAATTGGAGACAAAAATTCGGAAACAGTATGGTCACCAGTAACTAATTTATATACAGATGCAGCTGCTACAATACCTTATTTAGCAGAAACCCCTACTGATAAAGTATACTTTAAAGCAGCAGAAGGTACAGCTGCTATAACATATACAGCAGTTACATCTAACGATAATTGTTCTATTACACAAACTACAGCAATCACAGTTATTGATGTAACAGAACCTGTGATTGCAAATCAAACCATTTGTGAACCTGAAATTGCAAACATCGTAATTTCTGGACAAGATCAAGGAGGTGTATTCAAATGGTATGCAACTGAAGATGCAACAGAAGAAATCACTTCTATTACAGAAACTGGTACATATTATGTTGAACAAGTTGTAGGAGAATGTAAATCAGATCTAGTATCTGTAGTTATTACTTATAATCCAACATTACCAGCTCCTTTAGCAGAAGATCAAATATTCTGTGAGGTAACTAACTTAGCAACAGTTGCAGATTTAGTAGCAACAGGCGTTACAGGAACAATTGGATGGTTCTTAACAGAAGCAGGTGAAACACCATTAGAATTAACTGATGAATTGGTAACAGGTACATATTATGTAGCTCAATTTAACGGTAACTGTTGGTCAGAAAAAACGGCTGTAGAAATAGAATCAGGAATCATTCCTGTAGCTCCAATAGGAGGATCTCAATCGTTTTGTGGTGCTTTAAATTTAGCAGACGTACCTTTAACAGTTGTTCCTGGTGGAATAATCAATTGGTATGACAGTGAAACAAGCACTAACAAATTACCGTTAACAGATATAATTTCTAACAGAACTTACTATATCTCGCAATCGGTAGGAAGTTGTGAGTCAGCACGAGTATTACTTCAAATTGCAGTAATCCCAACATTACCTGCTCCAACAGCACCAACAAATATATTATATTGTGAAGCTGTAATATTTGATAATTTAGAAGTTAATATAGCATCTAATGGAGTTAAAGGATGGTTTAGCTCTGCTACATTAGCAGAACCAGATTTAACTTTAACGGCACAAGTAACTACTGGTACTTATTACGTTGCTCAATTTAATGGAGCTTGTTGGTCACCTAAAACTGAGGTAAAAGTAACTGTGAATCAAAAACCGTTAGCTTTAAACAATGCTACACAACAACTTTGTGGTGTATTTACATTAGCAGATGCTAATCTAGGACAAGCAACAGGTGCAACTCTTAAGTTCTATACTTCAGCTACATCTACTACAACGATTGAATTAACAACACCATTAGTAACTGGTATTTATTATGTTAGTCAAGTTGTTGGAGGTTGTGAATCTGACAGAGTTCAAGTTTCATTTGAAGTTGCAGAAACACTTATTGCACCACAAGTGGAAACAACACAATTTTACTGTGGCAGAACAACTTTTGCAGATTTAGACGTTACACCTACAACAGGAGTTATAGGTTGGTTTACTTCTTTAGATAGTACAACACCGCAAAGCATGACTAATTTAGTACAATCAGGTACGTACTTTGTTGCTCAGCGTAATGCTCATTGTTGGTCAGAAAAAGTTCGTGTTCAAATAACAGTTAATGATATACCAGCTAACTTAAATAATACTACTCAATTGCTTTGTGGAACTTTCAGATTTGAAGATATTTCTATAGGTGCAACTGCTGGAAGTACAGTTAATTGGTATGCATCAAATGGTACTACATTATTACCATTAAATGGCTTAGCTGAATCTGGAACATACTTTATTTCACAAACAATGAATGGTTGTGAATCTCCAAGATTGCCAATAACTTTAACTGTTACAGGTGCTTTAAACAAACCAATTGCTGGCACACAAACAATTTGTGGCTCAGGAACTGTTTCAGATTTAGAAGCAGAAGGAGTTCAAGGCGCTGAATTTGTATGGTATACTTCAGCAACATCTAATGTTCCATTGGCTACAAACGCTCCTGTAACTTCAGGAACTTATTATGTGGCGCAAACAATGAATGGATGTTATTCTGAAAGAAGAGCAGTAGCTGTTCGAGTAATTTCAATTACTGCACCACAAGTTTCATCATTCGTAATTTGTGGATCAGGAACAATATCAGACTTAATTATTCCGGCAGCAACTGGAGTAACACATAGTTGGTATACTTCTCCTACAAGCACAAATGCATTGGCTCAGAATACACCATTAACAACAGGTGTTTACTTTGTAGAGAGAAATCATTATGGTTGTATTTCAGAAAGAACTGCTGTACAAGTAACAATTGGAGATATTCCAAACTCTCCTACTGGAGATGCAGTTCAAACGTTTATTGAAGGTACGACAATCTCTTATTTGAGAACGAATCAATCAAACGTTGTTTGGTATGCTACATTCAATGATTCTCAAAACGGTAACAATCCTTTATCTTCTAACATGCCGTTAGTAAACGGAAGTACATATTACGGTGTGTTGATTGGAACGAATGGTTGTCCAAGTTTACCGTTAGAAGTAAAAGTTGACATTTATTTATCTAATGATGAGTTTGTAAAATCAGAATTGAAATATTACCCTAACCCAGTAGTTGACATTTTGAACTTAAGTTACTCAGAGAAATTCACTCAAATTGAGGTTTTCGATTTATTAGGTAAACGAATTAAAACTCTAAATGTAAATGATAATAATGTTGAACTAGATTTATCTGACCTATCATCTGGAACTTATATGATTCAGTTGAAATCAGAAACTAAAGAACAGTTCATTAAAATTGTTAAGAAATAATCAATAAAAAAACCAGGATTTTCATCCTGGTTTTTTTTATTTTATAAATCAAATAATAACTCTAATTAACTAAACTAGATAATACGTTAATAGTACCATTTGAGAAATTAGAATTGTTAGAATTTGCGATTACAGTTAATGCATTTAAAAACTGGTTATACTCATTTCCTTCTAATGAAGAAGACAAACTATTTAAAGCACTTGATTTGTATTTTTTAATTTGAGTTTTATACTCTTGAGAATTTTGTTTTAAATCACCCAAACTATTATATTGATTTACATAATCAGATAAAGTAGAACTTATAACCGAATATTGAGAAGGTGTCAAATTCATTGAGTTTAATAAATTACTAATTTCTGCAATTGTATTTGCAGTATTAACAACTCCTGTCATAGTATTATTAACAGATGAATTTGCTGTTGAAGAGCAACTTCCTAAAGTTGCAACTAAAGAAAGTAATAAGATAACTTTTTTCATAATAAACATTTTTAAAAAACAAATTTAAAGCTTTTATTAAAAACAATTATCACCGAAAAATATTATTCAAAAATTAAAATCAACAATAACCAAAGTATTGGAATACTTTCTACCCAAAACGAAGTAAAGTACTTAGATCGATTTTCATTCACAAAACAAACAAATAAGGAAGTTATTATAATTAGAATTAAATTTACAAACCACTGATTAGTGTAAGTATTATTTTTAAAAAATTCTAAAATATAGAAAATCAAAAGCAATAGAAAGATAACTTTTTTAGTTCGTAGCACACCTATTAATTGAGGCACAGTTTTTAAACTAAAATCATCATATTTTAGGTCTTTAATTTCGAAAATCAGAATAAGAATCAGAGTAAGAATAAAACGTTGTAGAAACTTACAAAACACATCATTCTGAATAGGCAGCTCTGCATCTAACAAAGGAAGCAAAAGAGTTACTCCTGCCCAACAAAAAGATACTATGTATACTTTAACTCCAGCTAAATTTCGAAGATTTTTATTGTTTTTTTTAAAAGGAACTAAATAAAGAAAACTCAAAAAACCAAAAAAAACAGCACACAATTGAGTTAAAAAATTTAATCTAAAAAAAAGAAAAATCTCAATAAAAAATGAAAAAAAAGTTAATACGAATATTAACTTCAAAGTTATTTTAAGCTTAACAAAATTCAATACAAACCCAGAATATTTTATAATATTATAACTGATTAAAGTTCCAAAGAAAACAAAGAAAAGTACCTTTGGATTAACAGTTAGATTTATAAAAAAATAAGTTATAACAACTAATGAAGCAGTTGCCACAGAAACATGGATGCTCGAATTTATATAAAAATCAAAAATCTTTTTTAAAAAGTTCACGTATTTTATTTACAAAGTAAAAATATTAATCTTCAAATTTTCTAAAAAGAAAAAGGAAAAACTATAAATATAATTTTTCCTTTTCTATGATTACTTTAAAATAATAACTTCAACTCTTCTGTTTTTCTTTCTTCCTTCTGCTGTTTTATTATCAGCAATTGGGTTTGAAGATCCATAACCTTTTGTAGTCATTCGAGAACTCTCAATTCCTTGTTTCTCTAAATATTCTTTTACTGAATTCGCTCTTTTTTCAGATAAGGTGTTATTATACTCTACTGAACCTGTACCATCTGTATAACCGTCAATCCTAATTTTATTTTTCTTTTTCTTTTTTAATTTATTTGCTAATTCATCTAAACTTTCTTTCTCTTGATCATTTAAAGAATAAGAATCTGTAGGAAAAAGTAAATCTGCTGAAAAAGTTAATTTCAAACCTTCATCTGTTTTCACAGTTTCTACGGTTTCAACAACAACAACCTCTTCCACTTCTGGAACTTTTTGTTCAGCACTTTTCTTTTTAGACTTGCAAGATGTTAAACTTCCAACACTTATTAAAAGTGCGAATAATACAATTTTCTTCATAGTAACTTTTTTTATTAACAGCTAAATTTAATAAAAAAACCTCAAAGAATATATTCTTGAGGTTTAAATATAAAAAACAAAATATTTTTTAGTAAATTCCTATGAAATATTGATCTGCTCCAGAAACAGTTGCTGCTCCTTTTACACCATCAGGACTTGTAGAGTTTACATCGAACATATAAATATGTCCTGGTGCTCCAACTGGAGATAATGCGATATAGAATTTGCCATCTCTTACAATTGAGTTTTGCCATTGTGTTAACCATAAACCATCTGGCACATTTAAATCAACTACGGTATTATTATTTAAGTCCATTCTTGCAATTCCCCAAGCAGAAGAATATGAAGGCTCTCCTTGTGGATTCACGCCAATTTGAATTTCTGGTAAATGTTTTTTCTCATATGGAATATAAGCAATTCCATTTCCTGCATAGAAGAAACCGTTACTTGAAGTTGGATTTCCTAACAACTCATCTAAACTATATTTGAAAGAAGGATCATATTGTCCATTTCTTAATTTTAGAATACTTGTTTTGTTTCCACCATTAACCATTTGGTAAATATCACCATTTTCATTTACTTGTTGAGTCGGCGTACGATATCCGTTTGTTGAACCAATTGCTAAAGTGGTTTCAATTACCGTAGCATTAGATAAACTTGGGTAATCAACAACCAAAGTTAATGTTTTATCAGTTTCTGCATTTTTACCAGTACTTGTATTGAATTTACTTACTGCAGCTCCATAATATAATTTTCCGTTAGAAAGAACAGGACAGTCAATTCTAGTAATATTATATCCTTGAGCTCCTAAATTACCAGGTAACTCTAAGTTAATATCTGAACGGAAACCTGGATTTAATGTCATCGATTGAAAATCTAAAATACCAAGAGTCACAGTCATTTTATTACCAACATATTCTGTTTCTTCATATTGAGGTTCACTTGTGATGTAATGTAATGAAGCAACTTCTTCATTTAATTTGTACATACGTAAAGCTGTAGCTCCTAAAGGAACAGATGCATCAATTGTTTGTAATTTCACATAATTACTACCTCCTTTAAACTCCCATTTATCAACAGTTCCTTGAGTATAAGTAAGACTGTAAACATATTTTCCATCTGCAGAAGGGAAAATACGAGAAGTACGTCCTGTACTAATTAAAGACCCAGCGTTTTCAAAAGAAATGGTTCCTGTACTAACATCAGAAACACCTTGTAAATATGAACCTGAAATTGATCCTGAACCACTTGCAAAAGCTAATTGAAATTCTTTCTTATCCGAAGGAGTTGGATCAACAATATCATCTTTAGAATCATCTGAACATGAAACTAATCCTAACACAGCAAAGCTTAATGCTGAAAGTGTTTTGAAGTTGAAATTTTTCATTCTTATTTGTTTTAGTTTTATAATATATTAAAAGTTATTTTTCCGTAAAATGCTCTACCTGGTTTTTGCAAACCATAATTATCATACAATTGTTTATTGAATATGTTTTTAACATCAAATCCAAAAGTTACTTTCTGAGAAGGGAATGAATACATAAATCCGGCATCGTTTGAAAATTGAGTTGGAATATTATCTAAATTGGTTAACCCAACATTAGACCAGTTTCTTCTAAATCCTTTTACATAATTTATATTGTAGTAAACTGATGCTTTAGATTTTTTTAAGAAAACACCTTCAAAATAATAAGCTGCACTTAAATTATATTTGAACGAAGGTTCGTTTCTAATTTGTTGTCTATAGTATAAATACTCCTCTCCTTTTTCATTATACTTTGTATTGAACAACACATCGAATTTTGAAATATTCAAGGTTAAATTAAACTTGTTTGCATAAGTATAGGTTATCTCAGCATCGAATCCGGTTGTTAAAACGTCATCTAAATTTTCATAGTAAGAAGTTCCACTATTACCAGGTGTTTCGGCTTGTCTAATCATACCTTCTGTATCTCGGTAAAAGAAAGAAATATTCGATTTCAATCCATGTTTTTTGTAAGAAAACAATCCAATGTTAAACCCTAAATTAGCATTAAAACTTTTTTCTGCATGTACATTTCCAGGGTTTAAAAGCGAAGCTACATTTCCAAAAATTTCTGTTTCATTCGGAAAACGAATCGCTCTTTCAGCAGAGGCAAGAATAAAAATCTTAGGCGTTAATTCGTAAGATAAAGCTCCACCATATCCATTAAATTCTTCTGTTTTTTCGAACTTCTTTATATCGTAAATTGGTACTGGATTCGCTTGAACTTGAATTGGTTCATTTGATGTAACTGTTTGCTTATAATGTTTAAAAAAAATGTTTGTTTTTAATCTTGCATCAAAGGCTAAATTTTCGTAAGTTACTGTTGTAATATTTTTACGCAAATCACGTGTATTCTGAAGTAATTGCAATCCTAAAGGTAAAAATTCGTCAGAAACTTCTCTCTTAAAATCGTTGAACAAATAATTTACAAATACCGCATTTTTATCATTTATTTGGTAACCAATATTTCCACGAAACACGAAGGTTTTATTAATATTTACTTCGGCAGTTTTTCTACTTCCTAATTCAGAACCAGAAGAATATCTTACTGGAGTTCCGTCTGGATACAAAATTGGTCCACGCCAATCATACATAATTCCAACAGTATCAATTGCTTGATTTTTTAATTTAGAATAACTTGCATCTAAATTCAACGACAAGCCTTCAGTAATAAAATTATTTTTCTTATAATTTAAGGTAGCAATATTTGCATGGCGTCTTGTATGTCTGTCACCAAAAACGCGTTGCATCGTAACTCCATGTTGGATTTCTTTATAATCTTCAGAAAAAACACCTCCAATTGTAAATCGATCTGCCCATTTTACATCTGCCCAACCAACATCTATTTTTGAACCTAAAGAAGTATAGGCGTCATGAAAACGTTTCGCTTTATGATTTCGAGTTAACGAACCTTGGTAATCTCTAAAAGTAATATCCTCTCCCCATACTTCGTAATTATTATCACTATGATTATAGAAAGATGAAAAATCTATTAAAAATCCTTTTTCAGTCTGAAAACTTCCGTTTAGGTTAGCTTGATGAGTATTGAATGATCCGTAAGAATAAGAACCTGTTAAAATATTTCTATTATTTTTCTTAAGTATGATATTAATCGCTCCACCCAAAGCATCTTCAGACAAATATCCTGGAACCACTCCTTTATATACTTCGATTCTTTCAATCAAAGCAGGAGAAATACTATTTAACGAGAACGACTGCCCAAAGTTTGTTGAAGGAACACCATCGATAAAAATTTTGATTGCATTTCCTGTCATTCCGTTTAGATTATAGTTAATTCTTGAACCTAAACCTCCATCTTGTCTAATTTTAACACCTGCAATTCGATCTAACAACTCGTTGGTTTGCATGTTTCGTAATGAGGCTTCTTTAGTTTCGATTACATTTATTGCATAACCTTGTTTTTCAAGTTTTTCTTTATCCGATTCTAATTGTATTACTAAATCATCTAAAAGTTGCCCGTTGTTTAAATCCGTCAAATAGAAATCTTTACTCAAATCAGTATTTTTAATTTCTATTTTTTCTTTCTCTTTAAAATTATCAATTCCAACGTTTAATTGATAAATTCCATTAGCAACATCATTAAATTCGTAATGACCATTTTCTGTTGACTGAATAGATTTTGACTTCCCGTTACCAACTAAGGTCACTTTTACATTTGGCAGTACATTTCCAGAACCATCAAAAATAAATCCGTTAACTTTATATTGAGCTAATACAACTTGTGTAAACATCAGTGTTACCACAAATAAAAAAAGCTTATTGATTTGCATTATATTTTTTTTAACAAAATTAAACTTATTTAGACAAAGTCCAAATAAAAACAATGTTTTTTTTCAAAGCCTTTTAAAATCAATAATTAGAAAAGAAACGGTCATTTAAACAAGTATAAATTATTCATATCCGAATAAAAAGTATTAATTTTGTGAATTACACAACTAAAATTAATTTTTATTGTAGATGAAGACAAATGCATTTGCTTTAAGACACATCGGACCTAGAGCAACCGATTTACAACACATGTTTGACACAGTGGGTGTTAAAAACATAGATCAGTTATTATTTGAGACCTTCCCAGATAAAATACGTTTACAAAAAGATTTAGAATTAGATCCTGCAATGACAGAATATGAGTACATTTCTCATATAACTGAATTGGGAGCTAAAAATAAAGTTTTCCGTTCTATGATTGGTTTAGGATACAATGAAGCAATTGTTCCTGCTGTTATTCAACGTAATATTTTTGAAAACCCAGGATGGTATACAGCTTATACACCTTACCAAGCAGAAATTGCTCAAGGTCGTTTAGAAGCTTTATTGAACTTCCAAACTACAGTTATTGAATTAACAGGAATGGAAATTGCGAATGCTTCTTTATTAGATGAAAGTACTGCTGCTGCAGAAGCAATGGCTCTTTTATTTGATGTAAGAACAAGAGACCAAAAGAAAAACAACGTTAATAAATTCTTCGTTTCTGAAGAAATTTTACCTCAAACCTTATCTGTATTACAAACACGTTCTACTCCAATCGGTGTTGAATTAGTTGTAGGAAATCACGAAACATTTGATTTCTCAGAAGATTTCTTCGGAGTAATGTTACAATATCCTGGTAAATACGGACAAGTTCACGATTACGGAGATTTTATTAATACAGCTAAAACTAAAGATATTAAAGTAGCAGTTGCTGCAGATATTTTATCGTTAGTACGTTTAAAATCACCAGGTGAAATGGGAGCTGATGTTGTTGTAGGAACTACACAACGTTTTGGTATTCCATTAGGATTTGGTGGACCACACGCTGGTTTCTTCGCAACGAAAGAAGAATACAAACGTTCAATGCCAGGTCGTATCATCGGAGTTTCTCAAGATGCAAACGGTAACCGTGCATTACGTATGGCTTTACAAACTCGTGAACAACATATTAAACGTGAAAAAGCCACTTCAAACATTTGTACAGCTCAAGTTTTATTAGCTGTAATGGCTGGTATGTATGCAGTTTATCACGGACCAAATGGATTACGTTTTATCGCAAACAATGTTCATGCAACAACTGTTACAATTGAAACTGAATTAACTAAATTAGGTTTTGAACAAGTTAACGATGCGTATTTCGATACAATTTTAATAAAAGCTAACGCAGCTAAAGTTAAAGAAATTGCTGAGAAAAACGGTTACAACTTCTTCTATGCAGATGAAAATCACGTTTCTATTTCTGTAAACGAAACTACTTCATTAAAAGATATCAATAACATCGTAGCTATTTTTGCAGAATTAGCTGGAAAATCTTTTGATGCAGTTACAGAATTAGCTGGTTTATCAGTAGTACCAGTTAGTTTAGAAAGAACATCTACTTTCTTAGAACACGAAGTTTTCAACACATACCAATCTGAATCGCAATTAATGCGATACATCAAAAAATTAGAGCGTAAAGATTTAGCTTTAAATCATTCTATGATTTCTTTAGGATCATGTACAATGAAATTAAATGCTGCTGCAGAAATGCTTCCTTTAAGCTCACCAAACTGGGGAAATATCCACCCATTTGCTCCAGCTTCTCAAGCAGAAGGTTATTTAACAATGTTACATAAATTAGAGCAACAATTAAATGTTATTACAGGATTCGCTGGAACAACATTACAACCAAACTCTGGTGCTCAAGGAGAATATGCAGGATTAATGGTTATTCGTGCGTATCATGAATCACGTGGAGAAGGACATCGTAACATTGCTTTGATCCCTGCTTCTGCACACGGAACAAACCCAGCATCTGCTGCTATGGCAGGAATGAAAGTTGTGGTTACTAAAACTACAGAAGAAGGAAATATCGACGTTGAAGATTTAAGAGCTAAAGCTGAACAATACAAAGACAGCTTATCTTGTGTAATGATTACTTATCCATCTACACACGGAGTTTACGAATCATCAATTATCGAAATTACAAACTTAATCCACGAAAACGGTGGTCAAGTTTATATGGATGGCGCAAACATGAACGCACAAGTTGGATTAACAAACCCAGCTACTATTGGTGCAGACGTTTGTCACTTAAACTTACACAAAACCTTTGCTATTCCTCACGGTGGTGGTGGACCTGGTGTTGGACCAATTTGTGTTGCAAAACATTTAGTTGAGTTTTTACCAACGAACCCAATCGTTAAAGTTGGAGGAGATAAGGCAATCACTGCAATTTCTGCTGCACCTTACGGATCTGCATTGGTATGTTTAATTTCTTACGGTTACATTTCAATGTTAGGAGCTGAAGGTTTAAGAAAATCTACAGAAACTGCTATCTTAAATGCTAACTACATGAAAGCTCGCTTACAAGAAGGTTTTGAAGTATTATATTCTGGAGAGCGCGGACGTGCAGCTCACGAAATGATTATCGATTGTCGTATGTTTAAATCTCAAGGAATTGAAGTAACTGATATTGCTAAACGTTTAATGGATTACGGATTCCACGCACCAACGGTTTCTTTCCCTGTTGCTGGAACTTTAATGATTGAACCAACTGAATCTGAAGATTTAGCTGAATTAAATCGTTTCTGTGATGCAATGCTTTCTATACGTAAAGAGATTGAAGCTGCAACTGCAGAAGATACAAACAACGTATTAAAAAATGCGCCTCATACATTAGCAATGTTAACTGCTGAAACTTGGGAACAACCATACTCTCGCCAACAAGCGGCTTATCCGTTAGAATATGTTTCAGAAAACAAATTCTGGCCTTCAGTTCGCAGAGTTGATGATGCTTATGGAGACAGAAATCTAATCTGTTCTTGTGCTCCAATTGAAGCTTACATGGAAGCTTAATTGTTTTTAAAAATAGTTTAAAACGCCCGAATTTTCAGTTGGGCGTTTTTTTTTATTTTTTTAACATTAAAAACGCAATAAAATAATCAATAACAATTAGAAGCTGAATAAAATATAAT
>NZ_CANRNX010000003.1 GCF_947632075.1 uncultured Flavobacterium sp. | reverse complement strand
AAGTTCGTTTGGTTTGTGGTTTGGAGCGTATGCAGAAAGCTTAATCGACGATTTAGAATTGATGTTGGCTGCTTGGAAAATCACCAATAAAAATCCATTAGGATCTGCCGCAGGTTACGGATCATCGTTTCCTTTGAACAGAACCATGACAACAGACTTGTTAGGTTTTGAGCAATTGAACTACAACGTGGTGTATGCTCAAATGGGACGCGGTAAAACCGAACGTATTTTAGCCCAAGCTATGAGCAGTATTGCTGCAACTATGGCTAAAATGGCAATGGATATTACGTTGTATATGAATCAGAACTTTGCTTTTGTGAAATTCCCAGATCATTTAACAACAGGTTCTAGTATTATGCCACATAAAAAGAATCCAGACGTTTTAGAGCTGATTCGTTCTCGTTGTAATAAAATTCAAGCTTTACCAAACGAAATTGCTTTAATGACTACCAATTTACCTTCAGGGTATTTTAGAGATTTACAGTTATTAAAAGAGAATTTATTCCCAGCGTTTGAATCGTTAAACGATTGTATGCAATTGTTGGTGTTGATGTTAGATCATATTCAAATTAATGAAGAAATTCTAAACGACCCAAAATACGATTACTTATTTAGCGTTGAGGTAGTAAACAATGAAGTATTAATCGGAGTACCATTCCGTGAAGCATACAAAAACATTGGATTTGACATCGAAAATGGTACATATAAGCCATTAAAAGAAGTGAATCATACCCACGAAGGAAGTATCGGAAATTTAATGAATCAACAGATTTCTGAAGCTTTTGAAAAAGTGATACAAGATTTCAATTTTGAAAAAGTTCATCAAGCTTTAAATGCTTTGGTTCAATAATAGAAAAAGCTCGGTTTATACCGAGCTTTTTGTATTTTAGTACAAAATATTATAAATGAATACAAAGTTTAGCTTGTTAGCGAATGAGAAGATTGACTTCGAAATTCAAAAGAAAATGAGTTTTCCATTTTTAGTTTCAGATCTGTTGTACTTGGGTATGGTTTTGATTTTTTTTTGTTATTTTTCAATCAATAAATTTTAAAACTATTGATGAAATATCTTCACAATCTATTTTAAAACTACTTCCTGTCTTTGTTTTTCTCTGTATTCTATTGATGTGTTTAAAGATTTTTATAAAAGATATATTAATGTTTTTAAATGGAAAATTATCCTTACAAATTTTCGATTAATTGTGGTTGATAGCAATAAGCAATTGGTAAAAGAATTTTATCTTGATGCTTTTCCAAAATTATCATGTGTAGAAAATGCTTATAGTAATGGTACTTTGATAATTGGAGAAAATATAAGAACTAAAGAATTTCCAAATAGGGGATATGAATCTTATAGTTTTGATTTGTATAATATTCTTGAAATTAAAAAAGTTGTTTCGTTAATAGAACTTAAGATTTATAAGGAACATGTTTACGAATAAAAACTCGGTTCAAATTGGGCTTTTTTGTAGCTTTGCAAACTGAATTTATTTAAATGACAAAAATAATTGACTTGCGTTTTGTAGGAAAATGGAAAGGTTCTGATGAAGGAAAAGTACTTCCTGGTCAAACTAACTTTTGGTTGATGAACCGAAAATCAAACGGAACTTTTGAGATTTTCTTTGAAACTCATTATGAAAATGGTACTATAGAACAATCTTCAGAAACAGGAAATTGGTACGTAATTGATAATGTATTCTATGAATATCGAGAATCGGATAATCATACAGATACCTATCAATTTGAATTTCTTTCGCCTCAAATTATTCAATATATAGAAATTGATCCTAACAATCAAAATCCGTATATGTTTAAAGACTATAAACTTATTGAAAATTAAATCCCGATGCTTGTTAAAAACATCGGGGTTTTTTTATGATAGAAAGTATCGATTAAACATCGTCAAAATCAACGTAAATTTCGTCTGAAGTCACAATCGCTTGGCAAGATAAAATCAAACCTTCAGCTACTTCTTCGTCAGATAAAATGGAATTCTTTTTCATCTCTGCCGAACCTTTTACAATTCTACACATACAAGAACTACAAATTCCACCTTGACAAGAATACGGAGCGTCAATTCCTTGTTTTAAAGCAGCTTCTAGAATGTCTTGTTTTTTAGACATTTCAAAGGTTGTTTCTTCGTCATCAACTAAAACTGTGATTTTAGCCATTCCGCTAGAATCAATTTGTTTTCCAGCATCAGCGCTTGCAGTAAATAATTCAAAATGAATATGCTTTTCGTTTACGTTGTTTCCTTTTAAAACATCGCTTACCAAATTAATCATTTCTTCAGGACCACATAAATAGTAAGCCTTAAATTCTTTTTCGTTGTGCTTATTCTTTAAAACAAAATTCATAGTAGAACGTTCAATTCTTCCAAATAAACTTCCTTCCGGATGCGTTTTAGTGAATGAATAATGTACAAAGAAACGACCTACATATTTTTGCTGTAATTCGTGAATTTGTTTGTAGAAAATAGTCTCTTCAGGAGTTTTATTTCCATAAACTAAAACAAAAGAACTGTTAGGTTCACTTTCTAAAACCGATTTTGCTATAGATATAATTGGTGTAATTCCGCTTCCGGCAGCAACACCACAATAATTATTTTGCTTTGTTTCGTTAGGCTCAAAAACAAACTTTCCTTCTGGAGTTCCAACTTCTAATTGGTCACCATCTTTTAATTGCGTAGTTGCAAAAGTAGAAAAGGCTCCGTTTTCAATCGCTTTAATTACAATTCTAAAATCGCCACTTTTTGGTGAAGATGAAATAGAATATGAACGGCGAATTTCATTCCCGTTTATTATGTGTTTCACAGTAACATATTGTCCTGCGATAAAAGTGTACAAATCTTTTAACGTTTCCGGAATCTCAAATAAAATTGAAACTGCATTTGGCGTTTCTTTACGAACTTCTTTAACGGTAAGTAAATTAAATGTAGACATATAAATAGTTAATTTGTGCAAAAGTACGAATTTTTAAGCTTTTAAATTTATGATGAATGTCAGCTTTTAAAAAATGAATAAAATTTAATACCTATAATTTTGATGTATAAATAAATTATGTATATTTGCTATACCTAAATATCAATAGTATGAAAAAGCAACAACAATTATATAAAGGAAGTTTAAATACCATTATTATGAAGCTTCTGGAACAAAACGGAAAAATGTACGGATATGAGATTACCCAAAAAGTAAAAGAAATTACCGAAGGCGAAATGAACATTACCGAAGGTGCTTTATATCCGGCTTTACACAAAATGGAAGCAGAAGGTTTTTTAGATGTGGAAATGGATAAAGTTGATGGTCGTATTCGTAAATATTATAAGTTAACTGAAAGTGGTGAAAAGGAAACTGTTTCGCGTATGGAAGAGTTAGAAAACTTCATTCGTAATATGCAAAATATTGTTTCTGGGCCTGATTTAAAAACGATTTAGATGAGTTTAACGAACCAACAAATAGAACAAGTAAATCAAAGATTAATTGCTTACGGTTTTATAGATATTCGAATTGAAGTTTTAGATCATTTACTTTGTTTGCTTCAAGAAAAGAAGCTAATGATTTTGAAGCTAATTTAAACGCAGTTTTCATTGAACAAAACGATTATTTGAAAACAGAAAAACTTTCACAATGGTATCAATTAACAAAACAACGTGTTTCATTGTTTAAAGATATTTTCTTGAATCCTGTTTTTTGGTTTCTTTGGATTAGTAGTTTCTTGGTTTTTAAATTTCTGCCTTTTGAAAATCATAAAGAAATTGTCTCTAATTTAGATGTATTACCAATTGCATTACCAATTATTAGTTTTGTTTTTTTTGGAATTTATTATTTCGTATCTAAAAATAAGGTAACAAGTACATTTGGAGCATTCTTTACATTAAGTTTTATTTCTATGTTTTATTTGTATTTCGGCATTCATTGGGTTAGAAAATTTTCAGAACTTCCTTCGTTAATCTTATTATCAGGTTTTACATCAACAAGCTTCATGTTTTATTATTTACCTGTTTATTACAAAATTAAAAATGATAAAAAATTCCAAACTTTATTTCAATAAAGATGAAAAAATTATCTCAAGAACAAATCGAACAATTATTTGTATTTACTAAAAAGCATTTGGTAGAACATTATGATGTTCAGGTAGAATTGGTAGATCATTTAGCCAATGCAATTGAAGCCGAATGGGAAATAAATCCAAACATTTCGTTTTCAGATGCGTTAGAAAAAGAATATAAAAACTTTGGTGTTTTTGGTTTTTCTGGCCTGGTTGAACAAAAACAAGCTGCGTTGCAGAATCATTATTGGCATGTAATTAAGAAGGAAATTCGCAGTTTTTTTACAATCCCAAAAATTGTTTTAACCGTTGCGTTATTTTATGTTTTATTTCAGTTTTATTCTAAACCAACCGAATTTGGAGAACAATTATGGTTTGGTTTAAAGGTTGTTTTATTTGTAACAACTATAATTTTCTGGATTTATGAATACAGAAAAATCAAAAAAAATCAAAAAAAATATTTAATACAATCTATAAGTAATTATTTCTTTAGTCTGCCTTGTATATTTATTGTTTATTTTGGATCATCAGTTTCCAGTAATCCAAGCATCTTTAGAATTATTTTAAGCACAACAACAACAACTTTATATATACTTTTTATAGCTGTTTTGTTTTTTAAAATCATTCCATTAATTCAAAATGAAATTGGTTTAACCGAGAAAAAATTTCAACATATATGAAAAAGTTAACTCAAGTACAAATCGAACAATTGTTTGCGTTTACCAAAAAACATTACGTCGAATTTTACGATGTTCAGGTAGAATTGGTAGATCATTTGGCAAATGCAATTGAAGCGGAGTGGGAGGTAAACCCGAATTTATCTTTTGATGAGGCGCTACAAGCTGAATTTAAAAAGTTTGGGATTTTTGGTTTTACTGGTTTAGTAGAGCAAAAACAAAACGAACTACATAAGTATTACAACAAAATGCTTTGGGACCAACTAAAGCAATTTGTTTCTATTCCCAAAATAATTATTACAATAGCGCTTTACTTATTGGTTGTTTTTATTTTAAATAAAACCGGTTATTTAGGTGTAATTATTATAACGAGCATACTAGTTCTTACTTTTCTTGTGTTTATGATTGATGGACTTCGTTATATGTATAAAATTAAAAAGGTTCAAAAAAAACAAAGTAAAAGTTGGTTAATACAATCTGTTGCTAGTAATGTTTTTTCAATTCCAACATCATCAATTAGTGGAACGTATTTTTATTTTGTAGCTCGTTTTTTTTCAAATGAATCAGGTCTGAGTATTTTGGGCGTTCATCTTTTTGCTGCCATTGCAGTATTTCAGATTATCTGTATTTTCATTTTTTATGATGTAATAAAACCAAGCTTAAACAAAAGTATTCAAGAAACCGAAAAACGCTATCAAACTATTTAAAATGCAATTAACAACCACACAAATACAACAAGTTTCAAACTGGATTGCAAATCAGAAAATTACTGATTTTGATTCTTTCGGAAGAAAAGATAAAAAGCATTTATATTACGATATTCAGTGTGAAATGACTGATCATATTGCTTCGAATATAGAAGATGTAATGCAAACGGATAACAACTCTTTTAACGAAGCTTTTGAAATAGCTAAACATAAATGGAATGCTACTGAACTTCTGAAATTAGAACAAGCCAAAGAAAAAGTATTAAGAAGTAAATTCATTAAATTGTATTTTTCAACATTTAAAAAACTATTTTTATCACCTAAAATTTTGTTTGTGTTATTGGTCGGAATAGTATTGTTTAAACTTTTAATGATTGATGAATTTTGGTTTTCTCAAATCAAATTTGTCGTTTCAATCAGTTGTTTATTATTAGGGTTGGGATTGATTTTGGTAAATATGTTTCAAACTGAAAAGATCAACGGCAAACAAAATCGTTTTTTATTAAACAGCATTAGTTTTAGAATCATAGCTGTTTTAACTGGATTAAATGCAGTGATAACCAATTTTGCATTTAATTTTTTTGTTGAACCTATGGATTTTTTCAATGCCGAAACGTATGATTTCTTTACAAACAGCATCAAGTTAAGTATCTTATTAACTTTAATGATTTGTAATGTTGCTGTTGTTTACTTCGTGATTCATCGTCAACTAAAATCCGATTTAAAAAAATACGTTATGTCGTATTCAAATTAAAATATAAGCTCCTGAAATTTTTAAAGGCTTTTTTTTCTTATCTTTAAAAGAAAAATGAAAAAAGAATCTTTTACTTCAGATGTGGTTTTTACCAACGAAAAAATTCAAACGAAAGTAATTTTAGAGACTTCATTCTCTAAAGAAATTAGAATTTTATTAGCAAAAGGTCAATTTATGAAAGAACATAAAGCGCCTTTTCCAATCATTATTCATATTCTTGAAGGTACAATTGATTTAGGTGTTGATGGAGAAATTCAACAAATGAATTCGGGTGATGTTATTACTTTAGACGCAAATATTCCTCACGATTTAAAAGCTAGTGAAAACGCAATAGTTCGCTTAACCTTATCAAAATTAGATAAAGTGGAACGTGTAGAAAATGTAGTTAAAAATTAATTAAACTTTATTTTCAATTTATAATTAAAAAAACTTTATTAAATTAAATCAAAAAGTTATGAGTGAAAAGAAATTTAATATTGCAATTTTAATTGATGGAGATAATGCACAAGCAAAGCTTTTAAAAGAAACAATTGAAGAAGTTTCTAAGTACGGAAAAGCAACTATTAGACGTATTTATGGTGATTGGACTTCTCAAATTATGAATTCTTGGAAAAATTCAATCAACCAGTATTCTATAAATCCAATTCAAAAGTTTTCATACACAACCGGTAAAAATTCTACAGATGGCGCGTTAATCATTGATGCGATGGATATTTTACATAGCAAAAATGTAGATGGATTTTGCATAGTTTCAAGCGATAGTGATTATACTGGTTTAGCTAAAAGAATTCGTGAAGAAGGTTTATTTGTTATGGGAATTGGAGAAAAGAAAACTCCAGAATCTTTCGTTCAATCTTGTGATATTTTTACGTTTACCGAAAATTTAGTTCCAAAAGAAATTTTAATTGAAGAAATTGAAGAAAAACCTTCGAAAAAGGTGGAATCTGCCTTATTAAAATCTGAAAAACAAACTAAAAAATCCACTAAAAAGAAAAGTATTCTTACAGATAAAGATCAGAAAACAATTTCTAAAGCTTTTGATATTTCTTCAGACGAAAATGAAATAGCTTACATTTCCAATGTAGGAGCAAACATCAGAAAAATTGATCCAAGTTTTGATACCAGAAGTTACAATTTTGCCACACTTTCCAAGTTGTTTGAAAATTTAGAAGAGTTCGAAGTCATTCGAAATGAAGTGGGTGCGCTTAATCATCCTCTTGTTAAAAGACGTTAAAAAGTAGTAAATTGAATTTGTGTTGATTTTCAATTGTTTATTTCTTGTAAAATGAATTTTAAAAGGTAAAAGCTAATTTATTTTTGAAATATTTATTTTTTGAAATTATTTTAAAGAATTGTTTAATACATTATATTTGTTGAAACAAACTAACGGAAATGAATACAACTATATTAATTATTGGGGCTTGTGGTCAAATTGGAACAGAGTTAACCGCAAAGCTTAGAGAAATTTATGGAATAGATAACGTAATCGCTTCTGATATTAGAAAAGGAGAACAAGAAGTTTTTCAAACGGGTCCTTTTGAAGTATTAGATGCTATGAATTTAGAACAAGTTACAGCAGTTGTTGAAAAATATAAAGTAGATGAAGTGTATTTAATGGCTGCATTACTTTCTGCAACAGCAGAGAAAAATCCTGCATTTGCTTGGGACTTAAATATGAATTCACTTTTTCATGTATTGAACTTAGCTAAAGAAAAGAAAATAAAGCAAATTTTCTGGCCTTCAAGTATAGCTGTTTTCGGACCAACAACTCCAAAAAATAATACTCCACAATATACCGTAATGGAACCTTCTACTGTTTACGGAATTTCTAAACAAGCTGGTGAACGTTGGTGTGAATACTATTTTAATAAATTTGGAGTTGATGTTAGAAGTATTCGTTATCCTGGTTTAATTTCTTGGAAAACATTACCAGGTGGTGGAACTACTGATTATGCGGTAGATATTTACTACAAAGCAATTGAAGAAAATATGTATAAATGTTTTCTTTCGGAAGAAACTGCTTTACCAATGATGTTTATGGATGATGCAATTAAAGCAACCATTGGTATTATGCAAGCTAATAAAGAAGATGTAAAAATACGTTCGTCATATAATCTATCAGCGATGAGTTTTACTCCTAAAGAATTAGCTGAATGTATTGCAGAACAACAAAACGGTTTTACCATTTCTTACGAGCCAGATTTCCGTCAAGCTATTGCAGATTCATGGCCATCAAGCATTGATGATACAGAAGCAAGAAAAGATTGGGGATGGAGTCATGATTTTGATATGAAAAAAATGACTAAAACTATGTTAGATAATTTAAAAACTAAATTATCTGAAGTTTAAAACTCAAATATATTTTGGCGGTTGATTTTGTATCAATCGCTTTTTTAATGATTAAAATTTATTTACATGAAAAATAAAATATTTGTATTAATTGTAGTTACGATTTTTACTTTTAGTTTACAAAGCTGTAATGCTTTAAATAATGTTCCAGAGAGAGAAGTAGGTCGTCAACAAAATCAGAATACAAACGGTTCAAGAAATAATGAATCTAATCGAAAAGTAATTACAAATTCAAAACGTGATCAAGATTCCGATAGAAACAGTAAATCGAATCTTGGAGAGGAAACAAGAACAATTTCAAGATCTAATAATGTACGAAATTAACATTGGCATAGGTTTTGTTACAATAAATTAGATTTCATAAAGAATTAGGTTAGTTAGTTATAAAAAAGAACGCTGCATTTTTAGAATGCAGCGTTTTTTCATTTTTTTATTATTTTTAGCATTGGATCTTCTTTTAAAAGCCACTCATAATAATCTTTATCTTGTTTTAATTGATTAATGTATTCTGCGGTTAAATAGAAAACAATATTCTTTTTATGTCTGTCTAAATTAAATAAAAGACCTTCGTTAGATAAATGATTCTTTAAATTATTAAAGTACTTAGGATTGTTATTAATTTTATCGATTAATTCCTCTGTAGTAAGTGATTCAAACATTGCTCTGTCTTGGTCAATTTGTTCAAAAACAAAGTTACTAACCAAGCTGGTTCTCATTAAAAGTTGAATTGCATCCTCGCCACTATTGTTTTTTAACGGAACAAAAAGATCTGGTACAATTCCGCCACCACCATAAACTATTCTCCCTGCTTTTGTTTTAAATTGTAAGCTATCTGCTAAATGAATACTATCACGTTCATAAAGTTCCCCAGATTCAAATCTGCTATATAATTCATGAGAATATTCGTCAACTCCGTCGTTGTATGGTTTTTGGATAGATCTACCTGAAGGGGTATAATATCTTGCTGTGGTTAAACGTACAGCAGATCCATCTCCTAAATACATTTCTCGTTGAACTAAACCTTTGCCATAAGAGCGTCTTCCAACAATGATTCCTCTGTCGTTATCTTGAATTGCACCAGCAATAATTTCGCTTGCAGAAGCGGTATTCTCGTTAATTAATATAGTAATCTTTCCGTTTTCAAAGCTTCCTTTTCCTGTTGCTTTAGTAATGCGTTCTTTTCCTTGTTTATTGATGGTTTTAACGATGATTTCTCCTTCTGGTAAAAATTCATCAACAATTTCTACAGCTTGGTCTAAATAGCCACCACCGTTTTCACGTAAATCTAAAATTAAACCATCACTTCCGTTAGCAATTAGTTCTTCTAATGCTGACTTAAATTCAGAATAAGTTGTTTCTGAAAAGCGATTAATTTTAATGTAACCAATTTTATCAGTAAGCATTAGAGCTACATCAACACTTTTCAAAGGAATATCACCTCGTGTTACTACTACTGGTATGATTTTATTTTCTGTTTTTCGGTAAACTTTTAAAGTTACTTTAGAACCGGAATCTCCTTTTAAAAGGTTTACCAACGAATCGTTGTTGATTTCTTTTCCAAAAAGTTTTTTGTCATCTGCGTATAAAATTCTATCTCCATTTCTTAGACCAGCTTTATAAGAAGGTCCGCCGAAAACGGGTTTAATTACTGTTAAGGTGTCTTTGTAATTGTAATAATTTATTCCAATTCCTACAAATGAACCTTTCATAGATTCTTGAACTTCATCCATTTCGCTTTTAGCAATGTAAACAGAATGAGGATCTAATTGGGCAAGAATATTATTTACAGTTAAATCTATTATCGAATCTGTATTTACGTTGTCAACATATTCTTGTTCGATTAAGTCAATTAATTTATTCAGTTTTACACGACCTTTGTCTTGATAAGAATTTAGTGGATTGTTTAAAAAAGATAAATAACCACCAATTAGAACCCCTGCAACTAATGAAAAAGCTACAAGAATGGGCCATAAATATTTTCTAAGTTTCATAAAGATTAATCTAAATCAGAAATTTGAACAATTTCAACACCAGCCTTTTCTAAAAACTCAATTCCTTCTTTATCTTTATAATCAGCTATATAAACTACTCGGGTAATTCCAGATTGGTGAATAAGTTTGCTACATTCTTTACAAGGCGACATAGTAATGTATAAAGTAGCATTTTCACAACTTTGGGTAGATTTTGCTACTTTTAAAATAGCATTTGCTTCGGCATGTAAAACATACCATTTTGTAATACCATTGTTGTCTTCGCAACAATTTTCAAAACCTGAAGGAGTACCGTTATATCCGTCGGAAATAATCATTTTATTCTTAACGATGATTGCTCCAACTTTTTTACGTTGGCAATACGATAATTGTCCCCATTCTTTTGCAATTCTTAGGTAGGCTTTGTCGTATTTTATTTTCTTAGATAACTTTTGTTGTTCCATAAGTTAAATTACCGAATAATAAGTAAATAGCTTTGTTAAATAACTACTTTAAAACTTGCTTATTCAAGCGACAAAAGTAACAATTACTTATCGTTATAAAAATATTTTGTAAACAAAAAACTATTTTTTTTGAGAAAGAGAAAAATAATTGCTAGTTTATTGTTTTTCAGTTGTTTGTAAAGATATGAAAAATATTTGAAAAGAAGATAGTTAATTGTTATATAGTCTGAAGTTAAAAAAAATAAAATACTAATTTAAATGTAGTTTTTTTTTATTAATATTATAATATTGTTTAATAGATTATTAAAAAAATATATATTATGTCATATTACGATATTTACGATTCTGGTTTTACAGAAAGAAATAAAGGCCATTTTGCTGCAATTGTTCGTGTAGCATTGGCTGATGGGAATTTTAGTGAAGAAGAAATGCATTTTATCAACGAACTTAAAGTTAAATTAGATATTTCGGATGAGGATTATAAAAAAATTTTAGAAAATCCGAATAATTATCCTGTAAATCCACCTTATTTGCAAACCCAGCGTATTGAAAGACTTTATGATTTATCTCGGATGGTTTTTGTAAATCATATTTTAGGACCAAAACAAAAAGATATTTTACGAAAGTTTACTGCTGCATTAGGTTTTTCTGGAGATATCAATAAATTAACAGATAAAGCTTTGTCACTTTTGGTTTTAGAGGTTGATTATGAAAATTTTTATAATTCAATCGATAATTTTATTAAAAAACAATAATAAAAAAGAGCAAGTATAAACTTGCTCTTTTTTATTATTGTTTTTTAATAAATTCTTCTGCTTTATCAACCATGTTTTTGCTTCCGCAAAAAAACGGAACGCGTTGGTGTAATTCTTTCGGTTCAATTTCCATAATTCTGTTTAAGCCGTCTGACGCCTTTCCTCCGGCTTGTTCAATAATAAATGCAAATGGATTACATTCATATAATAAGCGTAATTTTCCGTTTGGATTTTTCTTAATTCCAGGATACATATAAATTCCGCCTTTAAGCATATTTCTATGAACATCAGCAACTAAACTTCCAATGTATCGTGAACTATATTGTTTTTTAGTTTCGTCTTCTTTACAAAATTCAATATAATTTTTTACTCCTTGGTCAAATTGATTGTAATTACCTTCATTGACTGAGTAAATTGAACCATCTTCAGAAATTTTCATATTTGGATGTGATAAAAAAAATGTTCCTAAAGCAGGATCAAGTGTAAAACCATTAACGCCATTTCCGGTAGTGTAAACTAACATAGTAGATGAGCCGTAAATAACATAACCTGCCGCAACTTGATGAATTCCTTTTTGTAAAAAATCTTCTGAAGTAACTGGAGTGCCGATTGGCGTAACTCTTCTAAAAATAGAAAAAATTGTACCAACAGAAACGTTTACATCAATGTTTGAAGAGCCATCAAGCGGATCCATTAAAACTACATATTTATTGGTGTTTGATTTGTCGTTTCCTGAAATTGATATAAAGTCATCATTTTCTTCAGAACCTATTCCGCATAAAATATCTCTGTTTACTAATGTTTCAATAAACACTTCATTTGCATAAACATCAAGTTTTTGTTGAACTTCACCTTGAATATTTTCTTTACCGAAAGATCCAGTAATGTCAACAAGTCCGGCTTGATTTACTTTCTGACTTACAATTTTTGCAGCTAATCGGATTGAGTTAATTAATCTTGATAATTCTCCGGTTGAGTATCCGAAATCATCCTGACGTTTAATGATAAATTCCCCTAAGGTAATGTGTCTTTGTTCCATTGTAATAATACGAGTTGTGTTCTTTTACGCAAATATCGATAAAATTATATTTTTAACCTTGTTATAATTCAATTATGTTTAAAGCTTTTTAATTTAACAAACTTTTGTTAGTCAGTAATATAGATTTTTGTAATTTCGAAAGTTGGATTATAGTGTTTCAAAATTGACTATTTTGACAATAACACTATTTTTAATAAACAACTAAACAATTTAAATAAAATAAAAAATGATTTATTTATAGTAAAAATGAGAGTATTTAAATTTGGAGGCGCTTCGATAAAAGATTCGCAAGCGATAAGAAACGTTTTACACGTTTTACAAACAGTAGGTTTTGATAATAGTTTAATCATCGCATCTGCAATGGGAAAGACAACCAATGCGTTAGAAGATGTAATTAATAATTATTTTAAGAAACCAGATGAACTGAAGCAGGCAATCCAAGTTGTTAAAGACTATCATTTTAGTATTATAAATGGTTTATTTGAGAATAAAAATCATTTAGTTTTTGATAAGGTAAATGTGTTGTTTGGTGAAATGGAATATTTTTTGTCAAACAATAAATCGCCTAATTATAACTTTGTTTATGATCAAGTTGTTTGTTTCGGTGAAATTTTATCTACAACTATTTTAAGTTATTTTTTCAATCAAGAAAGTATAGAAAATGTTTGGATTGATTCTAGAAATTTAATTAAAACAGATACCACTTACCGTGATGCAGTGGTTGATTGGGTTAAAACCGAAAATAATATTAAAAATCAAATTCAGTCAGAGAAACTTTACATCACTCAAGGATTTATAGGCTCAGATCCGAATCATTTTTCGGTAACTTTGGGAAGAGAAGGTTCTGATTATTCTGCGGCTATTTTCGCTTATTGTTTAGATGCAGAAAGTGTTACTATTTGGAAAGATGTACCAGGTGTTTTAAATGCAGATCCGCGTTATTTTGAAGACACTACTTTATTGAATCAAATTTCGTATCGTGAAGCAATAGAATTAGCATTTTATGGAGCATCTGTAATTCATCCGAAAACCCTACAACCGTTACAGAAAAAAGAAATTCCTTTATATGTAAAATCATTTGTGAATCCAACTTTACCAGGAACGTCAGTTTCAAAAGGAGCTGTTTTAGAGCCTTTTGTTCCTTGTTTTATAGTAAAGAAAAATCAGTTGTTAATTTCAATTTCATCTAAAGATTTCTCCTTTATCATGGAATCTCAAGTGAGTGAAATTTTTAAATGGTTTGGAGAAAATCATATTAAAGTGAATGTTATTCAAAATTCTGCAATAAGTTTTACCGTTTGTGTAGAAGATAAGTTTAATAATTTTGAAGCTTTGAACGAAGTACTTTCTAAAAATTTTAATGTTAGTTTTAATGAAAACGTTTCGTTATATACTATTAGACATTTTGATGAAAATGCAGCTAAATCTGTAATTCAAAACCAAACAGTATTATTAAAACAGGTGAACACCGAAACAATGCAAATTGTTATTAAAGAATAAATTTATTATCATAAAAAAGCTGCATTGAAAAATGCAGCTTTTTTATTTTATAGTATCTTTTTTATGATGACTGTTTGAAAGAATTTTTTCATCAATAAATTTTGAGTTATTTGGAATGATTGATTTTGACATAATTACCAAACCAAAAACAATAAGTAAAATTGAACTTAATTTTTTTACTTTTAGAATGTTTCTTGGGGTAAGTTTACTTTGTAATTGTTTAGCTAATATTATTTTAAAAACATCGGTTATTGCATAAGCTAAAATCACGTAAGCAAAGAATAAAAATAAACGTTTGGGAATCATGTCCATTTCTGGACCTAAAGTAATGATTATTGCTAACCAAAAACCTAAAACTCCGATATTTATAAAATTAAGTAAAAAGCCTTTAGCGAATAAAGAAAAATAGTTTTTTTTATAACTTGAAGTTTCTACGTGTATTTCTGCTTTATTTAATTTTTTAAGTTTTACGTAAGAAATTACTCCATAAGTTGCCATAATTCCTCCACCAAAAATAAATAGCGCTGGATCGTCTTTTATCTTACTAATTAATTTAAAGCTACTAAAGTAAGCAACAAGTATGAAAGTAATATCTGCTAAAATAACGCCTAAATCAAAAGTTAAAGCAGCTTTTATTCCCTTGGTTATACTGGTTTCAATTAATATAAAAAAAACAGGGCCTATCATAAAACTTAAGAAAAAACCTAATGATATTGCTGTAATAAAATCGTCCATATATTTAAAGATAAAACAAATGCCAATTAAAAATTGGCATTATATTTAAGAGTTGCAAGATACGAAAAATTATTTTACTCGATGGATATTTCCGCCTGCTGTTGTTTTTTCTGTAATTGTTTTTGGGTTTCCGAAAACATTGATATTTCCACCTGCTCTTGTTGTTGCGTTTACAGTTTCTGTAGCTTTCACATCAATTTTACCACCTGCATTAACTGTTGCATCAACCGATGTGAAATTAAGATCTTTTGCATCAATAAATCCACCTGCATTTGCAATTAAAGTTCCAGTGTCTGCTTTTCCTTGTAATTCCATAGTTGCTCCTGCAAAAACTTTTGCTTCAACATTTTTAGCATTAATTTTTATATCTAACTGCGATCCTGAACTTGAGTTTAATTTAAGTTTAGAAAATTCTATTTCTTTAGTACTGAAAATGTAACTTCCAGATTCAGCTTCGATAGTATTTAGACTTTTAAAATATACTTTTACACTTACTTTGAAATCTGAATCAGAAACTAATTCTTTAATCTTGTTTTTTACAGCTAACCTTCCGTTTTTATTAACCAAACTAACGTTTCCTTCATCTTCAGAATTTAAAATCACTTTGTTTTCTGTACTCGGAATCAATTCTACTTTTATTCGATTTGTTGTTCTGATTTCAGAAAAATCACCAACATTTTTTTCAACCTGTGCTTGTAAGTTGAATGTAATTAATGCTATTGTAGCTAATGCTATATTCTTCATAATTAAGCTTTTTTAATAAAATGAAAATCTAATTGTTTTTTTACCAAATCGGCATTTTTAACCTTTACGATTACTTCATCACCAAGTTGAATAATATCTTTAGTTGTTTCTCCAATCATTGCATATTGTTCTGGATCAAAAACGTAATAATCTCCTTTGATTTCACGTATACGAACCATTCCTTCACATTTGTTATCAACAATTTCAACATAAATTCCCCATTCAGTTACTCCAGAAATCACACCTAAAAATTCTTGATCTTTATGGTCTTGCATAAATTTAACCTGCATGTATTTTACGCTATCACGTTCGGCGTTTGCAGCTAAATTTTCCATTTGAGAACAATGCACTGCTTTCACTTCTACATCTTCTTCATTTACCGTAGATCCATTATCTAAATAATGTTGTAATAAACGATGTGCAATAATATCTGGATATCTTCGAATTGGTGATGTAAAATGTGAGTAGTAATCAAATGCTAATCCGTAATGTCCAATGTTATCTGTAGAATAAACGGCTTTGCTCATGGTTCTGATTGCTAATGTATCTACCATGTTTTGCTCTTTTTTACCATTGACATTAACCAATAATTCATTTAATGATTTTGATATAGTTTGTTTTGATTTAAAATTCAAGCTATATCCAAACTTATTAATAACGGTTTGTAAGTTGAATAATTTATCGGTATCTGGTTCATCGTGAATACGGTAAATAAACGTTTTTTCTTGCTTTCCAATAAATTCAGAAACTTTACGGTTGGCCAAAAGCATGAATTCTTCAATTAAATGGTTTGCATCTTTCGAAACTTTAAAATAAACTCCGGTTGGTTCATCTTCTTCATTTAAATGGAATTTTACTTCAACCTTATCAAAAGAAATAGCTCCATTCGCCATACGTTTTGAACGTAAAATTTTAGCCAATTCATCCATTTTAATCACTGCATCAACAACAGGCTGCTCAATAACTTCTTCATTTCCAGAAATTGAAATTTCTGCAGGAACTGTATTTCCTTTAGTTTCGATAATTACTTGAGCTTCTTCGTAAGCCATTCGTTTGTCTGAATAGGTAACGGTTCTACCAAACCATTTATTCAAAATTTCGGCTTTATTATTCAATTCGAAAATAGCTGAAAAGGTGTATTTTTCTTCGTTCGGACGTAAGGAACAAGCAAAGTTCGAAAGCACTTCTGGTAACATCGGAACAACTCGATCAACCAAATAAACTGAAGTTGCACGTTGGTAAGCTTCCTCGTCTAAAACAGTGCCTTCTTGAACGTAATGAGAAACATCGGCAATATGAATTCCTATTTCGAAGTTTCCATTTTCTAATTGTTGGAAAGATAAGGCGTCGTCAAAATCTTTTGCATCACGAGGGTCAATCGTAAAGGTCAATACGTCGCGCATATCTCTACGTTTCTCAATTTCTGTTTCAGAAATTGAAGTATCTAAACGTTGCGCATAAGTTTCAACTTCAATCGGAAAATCACTTGGTAAACCGTATTCTGCTAAAATGGCATGCATTTCGGTATTATGTTCGCCTTGTTTACCTAAAATCTTAGTAATTTTTCCGTATGGGTTGTTTGCTTTTTCTGGCCAATCGGTCATTTCAACAACCACAACATCACCTTCAACTGCACCATTGAATTTTTCTTTCGGAATAAAGAAATCTGCGTACATTTTTGGATTTGCAATTACTACAAAGCCAAAAGTTTTATGTTCTTGTAAAACTCCAACAAACTCAGTTTTGTATCGTTCAATAATTTCAACAATTTCAGCTTCTGGTTTTTTACCTTTACGTTTGTTAAAAATGTATGCTTTAACTTTATCTTTATCTAATGCTTTATTTAAATTGTTTGTAGGAACAAAAACATCTTCTTCTAAATCTGGTGAAACCAAATATGCTGTTTTTCTTGAAGTCATATCAATTACACCTTCTACATAATCTGACTGCATTACAATTTGGAATTTACCTCTGTCAACTTCCTCAATTTTTTCTTTAGAAGTTAAGTATTTTAATTCTTTAATAATGTCATTTCTACTTTTTGTATCGTCAACTTCAAAAGCAGCAGCGATTTGTTTATAGTTATATGATTTGCTTGGATTTTTAGATAATAATTTCAAAATTTTTCCTGAAAAGTCTTTATCTTTTTTACCTAATCGTTTTATTTTTTTTGTCATTTCTTCAATTACTTGATAAATATCTGTACGGAATTAAATTAAGACACTTATCTATCTATTATTTTTTAAAATTACGAAAATTCTATCAACTACCTATTTTAAGAATAGTTAACCTTATTTTAAAATTTTCTGATTATTTACTCATCATAAATCGTTCCAATGTTAAATACACTAAAAATTAATTTTAAATATATTTTTGATTAATATTTAAATAATTCTGTGAATTTTTACGAAAATATCAATGTTAAAACTGTTTGGTTGAAGTATGTTTTTTGTAATTTGACATGAATTAAAAAAGCAAATTAAAATGAATACAATATCTTATGTAAATGGAGTTTCTGAAATTTCTTTATTAGGAGAAACAATTGGGCAAAATTTGAAGAAAATTGTGAAGCAATTTCCAACGGCCGATGCATTAATTAGTGTTCATCAGAATTACAAAGCAGATTATCAAACCTTTTATAAGGATACTACAAAGGTAGCAAAAAGTTTAATTGCAGCCGGAATTGCCAAAGGAGATCGTGTAGGAATTTGGTCACCAAATTGTTTTGAATGGACGTTGCTGCAATTCGCAACCGCTCAAATCGGAGCAATTTTGGTAACCGTAAATCCGGCGTATCGAGCGCATGAAGTTGAGTTTGCAATTAATCAATCTGGAATAAGTTTGATGGTTTCGGCTGCAAGTTTTAAAACGAGTAATTTTAAAGATATGCTTTCTTCGGTGATTGAAGATTGTGAAACCTTAAAGCATGTAGTTTATCTGAACGAAAATTGGGATCAATTTATTGATGAAGGAAAATCTATTTCAAACGAAATTTTAGAGAATTTCGAAAATGCTGTTCAGTTCGATGATCCGGTAAATATTCAATATACATCTGGTACAACTGGTTTTCCTAAAGGTGTAACATTGTCACATCATAATATTTTAAACAACGGTTTTTTTATTGGTGAACGATTAAAATATACTCAAAAAGATCGTGTTTGTATTCCGGTTCCATTTTATCATTGTTTCGGAATGGTAATTGGAAACTTAGCTTGTGTAACTCACGGTTCTTGTATGGTTATTCCAAATGATGGATTCGATGCTGTAAAAACTTTAGAAGCTGTTTCTACAGAAAAATGTACATCATTATACGGAGTTCCAACCATGTTTATTTCTATGTTAGGAATCCCGAATTTCAAGGACTATGATTTAAGTTCATTACGAACAGGGGTTATGGCAGGATCGTTATGTCCGGTTGAAATCATGAAACGAGTTCAGTCTGAAATGAATATGAAAGAGGTAAGTATTTGCTACGGAATGACTGAAACTTCTCCCGTTTCTACACAAACCAAAATTGGAATTCCTTTTGAAAAACAGGTGTCAACAGTTGGAACCGTTATGGATCATTTAGAAATTAAAATCATAAATCCTGAAACAGGAAAAATCGTTCCCAGAGGCGAATCTGGTGAATTATGTACGCGTGGTTATTCTGTAATGCTAAAATATTGGAATGATCCTGCTAAAACGGCCGAGGTTTTAGATGAAGGACGTTGGATGCATACCGGTGATTTAGCTTCTATGGATGAAGATGGATATGTTATTATTACTGGGCGTATCAAAGATTTAATCATTCGAGGTGGAGAAAATATTTCACCTAAATGGATTGAAGATTTTTTGTATACGCATCCTAAAATTGTAGATGTTCAGGTAATTGGAGTTCCAAGTGAAAAATATGGTGAAGAAGTTATGGCTTGGGTAAAATTACACGAAGGAGCTGAGATAACACCTGATGAACTTCGTGCATATTGCGACCAAAAAATTGCGCATTACCGAATTCCTAAATACTGGAAGTTTGTTTCCGAATTTCCGATGACCATTTCAGGAAAAGTAAGAAAAGGCGAAATGCGTGAAATTTCAATTAAAGAACTTGGGTTATAGTTTTTTTAGAAGGTATTTCCAGCTTTTCGCTATATCTTTTACTTTTAGCTAAAAGCAAAAGGATGTCGCTTTAATCTGGGCTAAAAGACAAACCTGCAAACAATTCGTTTTGCAGGTTTTTTTATTTCTGAAAATAAAGAAATAAAAAAAACTATTTTCAAATTCTAGTTAATTAGTTAAGACTTCTCAAACTTTCTGACTATTTTTGCTTTAACAACACAACACATAAAATTATGAAAATTGCCATCGGAAACGACCACGCAGGTCCAGAGTACAAAAAAGCGCTTATAGCTATGTTAGAAGCTAAAGGTATTGAAGTTATCAACTACGGAACAGATTCATTTGATTCTGTTGATTATCCAGATTTCGGACATAAAGTTGCTCAAGATGTAGAAGATAAAAAAGTAGATTTTGGAATTGTAATTTGTGGTTCTGGTAACGGAATTGCCATGTCTGCAAACAAACATCAAGGCGTTCGTTGTGCACTTTGTTGGACTAAAGAAATAGCTGTTTTAGCTCGTCAACATAACGATGCGAATGTAATTTCTATTCCGGCTCGTTTCACTGCTATTCCGCAAGTAGTGGAAATGGTTGAAGCTTTTCTTACAGCGGAATTCGAAGGTGGACGTCACGCAAATAGAGTAGGGAAGATTGCTTGTTCGTAAGTAATTTGCAGAAAATATATTTTTAAACCGATTCAGAAATGAGTCGGTTTAATTTTTATAAAAGTCTTGATTTTGTTAGCTTTGACACAAATGTCGGGTAAATGTCGGCTTTGTGACGTAAGTCTTTTTTCGATTTGAAATTAGTTTTGCTAAACAAAATTTAATCTATCAATTATGGAAACCATCGGAATTAAAATTTCACAAATCAGAAAACAAAAAGCTTTATCTCAAGAGCAATTAGCAGAACTTTCTAAAGTAAATGTTCGTACCATTCAACGTATCGAAAATAACGAAACTACGCCTCGCGGAGCAACTTTAAAATTATTATGTGATGCTTTAGAAATAACACCAGATGAGATTGTTAATTTTGAAAAAACACAAGATAATTCATTTGTCATTTGGTTGCATTTATCTGTATTATTAGGTTTTGTTTTGCCTTTAGGAAATATTATTTTGCCATTAATTTTATGGTTAACCAATAAGAATAGAATTGACAATGTAGATAAACAAGGAAAGAATATTTTAAATTTTCAGATTTTATATTCAGTAATTTCTTTTTTATTGGTTTTCTTTGGAGCATTCGGAAAAATCATCCATTTAGAAACTCCGTTAAGTTTTGAAAGTTTATTACTTAGTGTTGTGTTTTTGTACATTTTCAATTTCATTTATCCTATTATAAATGCCATACGAATTTCTAAAGGAACGCTAAAGAATTTTTATCCTACAATTATTCGTTTTATTAGATAATTAGAAAAACCGATTCAGAAATGAGTCGTTTTTTTTTGTTTTTTTTAATACATTATATATAGATATTGAAGTAATGTATTTTTTATTTTAAATATAAAAAAACATGTTAATTTATTTGTTGTTTTTTTTATAAAAGTTTGTTTTTTTAGTTAACTTAGTAAAAACATTATTAAAAAATCTAACAATGAAAGACAAACAACCTATTCGCGGAGCTCAAGGAGCAGATATTGTAGGACCTCGTAATCATGAAGTCGAAAAACAAAACCCAGATATTTTGTTACCTCCAGAAACAGACCACGGTGGTATTCCTAATTTAAAATTCCCATTTGCAATGGCACACAATCGTTTAGAAGATGGTGGTTGGGCACGAGAAGTAACCCAAAGAGAGATGGGAAGTATGGAAGAAATGGCTATTGTGAATATGCGACTTCCTGCTGGAGTAACACGTGAACTTCATTGGCATAAAGAAGGTGAGTGGGCTTATGTTCTTCAAGGTAAAGTAAGATTCTATTTAATAGATGATAAAAGAAATGTTTTAATTGAAGATTTAGAAGAAGGTGATCTTTGGTATGCGCCTCCTGGTTTTCCTCATGCTATTCAAGGTTTAGAAGAAGGTACTGAATTTGTACTTGTATTTAATGATGGTAATTTTTCTGAAAATCAAACCCTTTTATTAACTGAGCTTTTTGCTCATACTCCTAAAGAGGTTTTAGCTAAAAACTTCGGTGTAGCAGAAAGTGCTTTTGACGGAATTCCGGCTAGTGAAAAATATATTTTCCGTCTTCCTGTTCCTGGACCGCTTGAAGAAGTTCGTAAAGAATTAGGTGCTGTTAATTTTACCAATAAGTATGTTTTCAAAGCATCTAAAGAACCTAGAAAAACATTTGAAGGTGGAGCGACTCAATTAATAGATAATCAAACTTTTGAAGTTACAGATCTTGCAACGCTTATTATTGATTTAGAGCCAGGTGGAATGCGCGAAATTCACTGGCATCCAGATGCAGATGAACTACAATATTATATTAGCGGACAAGCTCGTATGACAGTTTTTGATGCTGTAAACAATGCAAGAACTTTTGATTTTGTTGCCGGAGATGTTGGTTATGTACCAAGAACTTTAACGCATTACATCGAAAACATCGGAACAGAGCCAGTACGAGTACTAAACGTTTTCCATAAAGGACGTTATAGCGATGTTTCACTTAATAACTGGTTAGCTCTTACACCAAAAGATTTGGTAACTGGACATTTAGATATCGAAGAACCGTTTATTTCTTCTTTACGTCAGAAATACCAAACAATCGTTAAAGGTTAATCGGATTGAATTTAATAAGAAATAACTGATCCTGTATTACATTTTGTTTGTTATTACTGGATCAGTTTTTTTATAAACTTTAATAAAAGAACTGTATATGGAAGATTTTATGTCGAAGATGCTTTTTTCAGACCTGATTCCAATTTTAGTTATTATGGCTATAGGATATATCAGCGGAAAAAAAAATGTCTTTCAAGAAGGTCAATCACAAGTATTTAATAAACTTGTTTTAGATTACGCTTTACCCGCGGCCTTGTTTATCTCAATTGTTAAAGCAGATAGAAAAATGTTGTTTGAAAATGCAACCTTAACTATCATATCAGTTGTAGGTTTGGTTGTATTGTTTATGGTTTCTTACTATACGATGCAATGGTTTTTTAAACGTACTAAAGCTGAATCTGCTGTTTGTGCTCTTGTAGCTGGTTCGCCAACTATCGGATTTCTTGGATATGCTATTCTTGATCCGCTTTACGGAACAGGAATTGAAACTGGTTTGGTTGTTGCTATTGTTGCTATTGTTGTAAATGCAATAACACTTCCAATTGGATTATATTTACTGAATTCGGGTAGTAACAATACTGATCAGAATACTAAAGGACAAGGAAGTGCTATTCTTGATTCTTTAAAGCAACCTGTTGTTTGGGCGCCACTTCTTGCTGTTGTTTTAGTACTTGTTGGAATTAAATTACCTCCTCAAATCGATCCTACATTTAGTTTACTTGCACAAGCAAATTCAAGTGTTGCTGTTTTTGCAGCCGGACTTACACTTGCTGCATATAAATTTGAACTGGATTGGGAAATTGCTTATAACACCTTCTTCAAACTAGTTTTAATGCCTGGTATTTTCTTAGGTGTTGGACTTTTATTTGGTTTAAGTACTTTGGTACTGCAAATGCTAGTTTTAGCTGTTGCGTTACCACCGGCATTTTCTGGGGTAATCATTTCCGGAAAATATAATGTTTATACACGTCAAGCAACATCAAGTCTTGCAGTAAGTGTAATCGGGTTTATTATTGCTGCACCAGCATGGGTTTACCTTGCAAAAACATTAAGTAGTTAAGCTAAATTATAGTATTTATAAAATTTTAAAAAACACCTCACTTATAATATTTTAAGTGTGGTGTTTTCTGTTTTTTATTAATTGTTCTTGTTTTTCAATGTAGTCTGAAGAATAGCTGAATACAAAGGCGAGGCTCCTAAAGTTTGAGCCATGAAAGAAGCAGCTGTACAGGTGAAAATTAAAGGTAAAATCAACATAAAGCTATTAGTCATTTCCATTACAATTACAATTCCCGTAAGTGGTGCTCTAATGGTTGCAGCAAATAAACCTGCCATTGCTAAAATTGTAAATGTTGCTAAATTTATGTCATGACTAGGTAAAAAATCTTGTACAATAAAACCAAACAATACTCCAATTATTGCTCCTAAAGCCATAGTTGGTGAAAAAATTCCACCTGGAGCTCCAGAACCAAATGAGATAATAGTAGCAAAGAATCTAAATATCAAAATAAGAAATAATGGATATAATCCATAGAAACCTTCAACTACTTTTGGAATAACATTAAAACCATCTCCAGCTAATTCTGAACGAAATGAATATAATAATCCAGAAATTCCTGCTAAAACTGCTCCAGTTAAAATAAAGTAATAATTATTTTTATTATAAAATGTTTGTAGCAGAGTACGTGTTTTTAAAATTAAAAAATTAGAACAAGTACCTATAATTCCTAATATTAATCCAAGAATAATAAAAATCCATAAGCTATTTATGGGAACAGATTGGGCTGTTGGAATGGATAAAATTGGATTGGAATTTATAATTAACTGATAGGATATACACGCGGAAATACATCCAATAAAAACAGCTAAAATTGAAGTCTTGGTATAAGAGAATTCTTCACGCATTTCTTCTATCACAAATAAAATTCCACCAAGCGGAGCATTAAATGCTGTTGTAATTCCTGCACCAGCACCTGCTGAAATCAGTGTATGTTGTAATTCTTTATTTTCAAGTTTACAACTATCAGAAACCATTTTTCCTAAATTAGCTCCAATTTGAACCGTAGGTCCTTCTCTTCCTAAAATCATTCCACTGCCAAGAGCTGCTAAACCTCCAAAGAATTTTACTGGTAAAACACGCCACCAACGAATTGGTCTTTTATCCATTAAAGCTCCTTCAACTTCAGGAATACCCGAGCCACTTGCTTCTGGTGCATATTTTCTGACTAAAAAATAAGATAAAGCACCCATAAGGGCTGCAATTATAAATATTAAAAAATAGTTGATTGAATAAGGAAATTCTGATGAATCTTTCGAAAATATTTCATGCCAATTTAAGATGAAATTAAGCGTAAGTTGAAATAATGATCCCAATAAACCAGTGAATGCACCAACTATTGCAGCTAAAATAAGAATTAAAAAAGGTGAGCGTTTTTGCCAACTAATTATTTTCTTAGGAATTGAAAAAATCATTCTGTTATCAATATGCATATCATGTATAATCTAAATTATTTAAGTTAAACTGAGTTTTTAATATTACTTAAATTTAAACTAACTAAATTTAATGTGCAATATGTAGTCTGAGATTAGTTGATTTTTACGAATTAGATTTTATCTTCTAAAAACAAAAAATAGAATCACTGCTTGAGTAACCACAATAATATAAAACGGAATCTTAAAACTATTTTTTCGTGTTTTATGATTAAAGTTTTTCATCGCTAACCAAGCGCCAAAGCTGCCACCAAAACCACAAATGGTTAGTAAGCTTTTTTCAGAAATACGTGCTTTGCCCTTTGTAGCACGTTTCTTGTCTAAATGAAACATGCTAAAAGCAATATAATTAACGATGATAAAATAAAGAAATACGTATTTCATATTATTAAAATTGATACAAAGGTAGTATTTTCGCTTTTTAAATCCCACACGATGAATGTAATTCAATATATCCAACAGTTTTTACAAACTCCTCCCCAAAATATAGAAAATACGTTGCGACTTTTAGCAGAAGATGCTACGATTCCGTTTATTTCTCGATACAGAAAAGATCAAACTGGTAATTTAGATGAGGTTCAGATTGAAACGATTGCTAAAACTTCAGCTCGTTATCAAGAAATCATTAAACGTAAAGAAGCTATTTTAAAATCAATTGAAGAGCAAAATCAATTAACAGATGTTTTAAAAGCTAAAATCGAAGCAAGTTACGATTTAACTGAACTTGAAGATATTTACCTTCCGTACAAAAAGAAACGTAAAACCAAAGCCGATACCGCTCGTGAAAACGGTTTAGAACCTTTGGCTAAAATGTTGATGTCACAAAATGTAAACGATTTAGATTTTGTTTCATCGAAATATTTAAATGATAAAGTAGCCAATGAAGACGATGCTTTACAAGGAGCACGCGATATTATGGCTGAATGGATTAACGAAAACATGTTTGTTCGTAAAGCTTTACGTAGAAAATATCAGCGTAATTCAACCGTTTCAACTAAAGTAGTTAAAGCTAAGAAAGAGGAAGAAGGAGCTTCTAAATACGAGCAATATTTTGATTGGAGCGAATCGTTATTAAAAGCGCCATCACACCGTTTATTGGCTATGTTACGTGCAACTAACGAAGGTTTTGTTAAGTTGGATGTGGCTATCGATAAAGAAGAAGCTTTGGCTTTTATGCAAGAAACGATTATAAAAAATCCGAATCATGAAACGACTGTTCATATCGAAAAAGCTATTGCCGATTCGTTCAAACGTTTATTAGAACCAACGCTTTCTAACGAAGTTTTACAAGAAGCTAAATTAAAAGCCGATTTGCAATCTATTGGGGTATTTTCAGAAAACTTAACGCAGTTGTTATTATCTGCTCCGTTAGGGGAGAAACGCGTTTTAGCTATTGATCCTGGTTTTAAAACAGGTTGTAAAGTAGTTTGTATTGATGAAAACGGAAATTTGTTATATAACGAAACTATTTTTCCACACGCACCACAAAAAGATACCACAATGGCTATTAAAAAAGTGCGTTCTATGGCCAATTCCTACAAGATTGATGCAATTGCTATCGGAAATGGAACAGCTTCTAGAGAAACGGAATTTTTCATTAAAAAGATAGCTTTCGATAATCCAATTCAAGTATTTGTGGTTAGTGAAGCTGGAGCTTCGGTTTATTCGGCTTCTAAAATTGCTCGTGATGAATTTCCGAATTACGATGTAACGGTTCGTGGAGCGGTTTCAATCGGTCGTCGTTTACAAGATCCGTTAGCAGAATTGGTGAAGATTGATCCAAAATCAATTGGAGTAGGGCAATACCAACACGATGTTGATCAAACCTTATTGAAAAACGAGTTAGATGCTGTGGTGATGCGTTCGGTGAATAAAGTAGGAGTGAACTTAAATACCGCAAGTAAATCGTTATTGAGTTATGTTTCGGGTATTGGTGAGAAAATGGCTGAAAATATAGTGAATTTCCGTGCAGAAAATGGTGCTTTTACCAACAGAAAACAGTTGAAAAAAGTGCCTCGTTTAGGTGAAAAAGCATATCAACAAGCAGCTGCTTTTGTTCGAATTTTTAATGCGGAACATCCGTTAGATAATTCTTCGGTTCACCCAGAAGCTTATGCATTGGTAGAAAAGATGGCAAAATATTTAAAAGTTTCTTTAACTGATTTAATAGGAAATAAAGAGTTGATTGCTAAAATAGATTTACAAAAATATGTGTCTAACGATTTTGGAATTTTGTATTTACAAGATTTGGTTAAAGAGTTAGAAAAACCAGGAATTGATCCGCGTAAGAATGTTAAAGTTTTAGAGTTTGATGCTAATTTAAAAACGATTAACGATGTGGTTGTTGGAAATATTTACAACGGAATTGTGAATAACATTACCAATTTTGGATGTTTTGTTGACATTGGAATTAAAGAAGGTGGTTTGGTTCACATTTCGCAACTTAAAGACGGTTTTGTGAGTGACGTAAATGAAGTTGTTAAATTGCATCAACACGTTCAAGTAAAGGTTTTAGAAGTTGATGTAGCTAAAAAACGTTTACAGTTAACGATGGTTTTATAATAAAAAAGCAAGCTTTAAGCTTGCTTTTTTTATTTATCTTTTTCAGAAATGATATGCATTTCTCTTTGTGGATACGGAATTGAAATTCCTGCTTTATCCAATTCATTTTTAATCTCTTCTTGCAAACTATTTCTTGTTGCCCAATAATCAGTTTTTAAAGTCCAACCTCTAATGGTTAAGTTTACAGAACTATCCGCTAACTCATCAACAAAAACTTCTGGAACAGGTGTTTTAAGTACACGCTCATCATTAGTTAAAATATTAAAAATTATTGTTCGAGCTGTTTTAATATTATCTTCATATCCAATTCCGATGGTGTATTCGAAACGTCGATTAGTAATTTTTGTAAAGTTTTTAATTACTGAATTAGCTAAAGCTCCGTTCGGACTGAAAACTTTTATTCCATTTGAAGTGGTTAATGAAGTGTAAAGTAAATCAATTTTATCAACCGTACCATCTGTGCCAGAATTGTTTTCGATGTAATCTCCAACTTCAAACGGACGGAATAATAGAATTAAAACTCCACCAGCAAAATTTGAAAGTGAACCTTGAAGCGCTAAACCAACTGCTAATACTAAACCTGATAAAGCTCCTAAAATTGCAGTCATTTCAAAACCTAAATTTGCTGCTACAGAAAGAACTAATAAAGCATATAAAACGAATTTGATGATTGATAATAAGAATCCTCTTAATGAGATGTCTACATTTCGCTTTTCAAATCTTGATTTTACAATTTTTAAAGTAGTTCGAATTATAAATAATCCAAACATTAAAAATAAGAAGCCTTTAAAAAGTTCAGGAATCGCGTTTAATGACATAGCAATCACTTTTTCAAAATAATCTGAAACTTCAGAAATATGTTGTGTAACACCTTCTTTTACGTGATCTGGTTTGATTGCTTCGATGATATGTTTTTTCTGTCCGGCTAAGGTAATAGTATCTCTTAACGAAACAGAATCTTTGATTATATTTAAAGAATCTTTACTCATAGTTTTTGTTTTAAATTAAAAAAGAGATGTTTGGGCATCTCTTTTTTTGAATAAAATTATAACGATAATTTTTTTGCAATTGCTTTTGGAACAGCATTTTTGTTAACCATAATCGCAGTTGCTTTATATTTCATATATTCTTTTGTCATGTATAAATAACCTTGATGATCGTTAGATAGTCCCCAAGAATTTTTTACAATATAATATTCTTTACCGTTTTGGTCTTTTGCAATTCCAACAATGTGCATACCGTGATCATCTGTTGTTTCATAATTGTCAAAAGCTTTTTGACGATCATCTTCTGAAACTTTTTTCTCAGATTTTGGACCATTGAACATTTCTGCTTTTTGCTCTGGTGTCATTGAAGTGAAATTGATTTCAGGAATATAAGCAATTCCGTTTTTCCAACTGAAACCTTTTTCAGAAACGTCACCAGCCCAAGCTACAGTATAACCTTCTTTTAATGCGTTATCAACAATATCTACTAATTCATTCATTTTAACGTTGTAAACTAAATCAAAAGACCAATTGTCTGGAACTAATAAAACAAATTTTGAATAATATGGATATTCTTTAAATGAAGAAATTTCAATATAATCATCAGGATTGATTCCAACTACTTCATCTGCAAATGATTTTGGTGTGTATTTTTTACCTTCGTACATAAACTCTTTTGGAGCTTGACCTAAATAGGTATCAATCACAGCCGTATATGCTTCTAACCAATTGTCTGAAAGTTTTTCATTTTTAATGATTGACCCTAAAATAGCTTCATTCATTTTAGACATTTCAGAAAAATTATTTCTTGTTTGCCCTTCACTTAAACCTGTATAAACTTCACGTGGAACTGCACCGTATTTTTTGTACGTATTCATTACATCATGAAATTGCCCGCCTTCTCCAAGTTCAACATTTCCATGCATTTTAACATACATTTTTCCTTTTTCTATATAAGCGTTACGCGCTGTGTAAATTTGAGCTAATTCAACCGGCTTTTTTCCTTTACGAATCATTTCAGATTCAATAAATGAATTTCCTGAATATGACCAACAAGTTCCAGATGAACCTTGGTCTTTAACCGGAGTGGTTTCTAAATTGATTACGTCTGTAAAAGTGAATAATTCTTTACTATTTGCACTTTGATTATTTTTAACAGCGTTTACTAAATTATCTTGAGCCAAAGTATTTCCAGAAACACCTAAAGCAATAATTAAAGCTGCAACGAATGGTTTTAGTTTTTGTTTAAACATTATATCTTAATTTTTATTATAAGGCGTATAAAGATAATAATTGTTACATTAAATGATGAAATTATTAACTAAAAAAGGAACCTGAAATTTCAGATTCCTTGATATGTGTAATTAATTTTGTTTTAAAGTTTCATCTAACCAACGGAAGAATTCACCTTGCCAAATTTGTGCGTTTTGTGGTCTTGTTACCCAATGATTTTCTTCAGGAAGATAAACAAAACGTGATTTTATTCCTTGTAATTGAGCTGCTTGAAAAGCTTCTTGACCTTGCCCAATTGGTACTCGGAAATCATTTCCTCCATGGAAAATTAAAATTGGCGTATTCCAGTTTGCTACGTTATTTTTAGGATTAAATTCTTTATATGTTTTTTGCGCTGCTTCGTTGTCTTTATCCCAATAAGCTCCACCTGCATCCCAGTTTGTAAAGAACATCTCTTCTGTTGTTCCATACATAGATTCAAGGTTGAAAACTCCACAATGAGAAATAAATGATTTAAAACGATTGTCGTGAATTCCTGCTAAATAATAAACTGAATATCCACCATAACTTGCTCCAATAGCACCTAAACGATCATTGTCTACATAAGGTTCTTTTGCTAATTCATCAATTGCAGTTAAGTAATCTTGCATTACTTGTCCGCCCCAATCTTTTGAAATAGCTTCGTTCCATTCAACACCATGACCTGGCATTCCTCTACGATTTGGCATTACAACAATATAACCTTCTGATGCCATTAATTGAATATTCCAACGGAATGAATAAAATTGTGTAAGTGGAGATTGTGGACCACCTTGACAATATAATAAAGTTGGATATTTTTTATTTGCATCAAAGTTAGGAGGTAAAGCTACCCATACTAACATTTTCTTTCCGTCTGTTGTTGTAACGTAACGTTTTTCAATTTTTACTTTAGCAATATCTTTATAAGCTGCATCGTTTACATGAGTAATTTGTTGCCATTTTTTCGATTTTAAATCGTAAGAATACACTTCGGTTGCAGTGTTAAAATCTGTACGGGTTAAAACAATTTTATTTCCAGAGAAACCTACTATTCCAGTAACGTCAAAATTTCCATTTGTTACTTGTTGTACTGTTGGAGCAATTCTTTTTTTGCCAGGAAAGTTAACTTTGAATAATTGGATAGTTCCATCAATAGGAGCTGTGAAATAAATTTCTTCACCATTTAAACTCCAAACAAAACTATCAACTGTTCCGTCCCAATTAGCAGTTAAGTTCATATCTGTTCCTAAATAGCGAACAATGATATCGTTTTTATCAGCTTCATATCCGTCGTTTTTCATTTGTAGCCAAGACAATTCTCCGTTTGGTGAAAACTGCGGATTTGTATCGTAACCTTTATTATTAGGGGTTAAGTTTGTAGTTTGTTTAGTTTCTAAATTGTATTCGTATAAATCGGTATTTGTGCTTAATGCATAAGCTGTTCCTTTTAGTTTTTTAGAAACATAAACTACCGATTTTCCGTCTGGTGACCAAATGTAGTCTTGATTACCTCCAAAAGGTTTTTGTGGTGAGTTGAAAGATTCATTTTCTAAAAGGTCAATTTTTTCACCGTTTTCTAAATTAGTAACAAAAACGTGATTAAAATTCCCATCGTTATATTTATCCCAATGTTTGTAATCTAATTCATCATAAATGTAAACATTAGATTTTTGCATTTCAGGATAATAATCTTTACCTAAAATGTTATTGATTTTTACCGATTCGTCTGATAATTTGAATTTTCCGTCTGTAGAAATATTTTCATCAACTGTTAATCCGTCTAATGATTCCAGTTCTTTAACTTTTTTACCATCAATAGAAACTTGATAATATTTTGTATTGATTTTATTTTCAGAAACATTTGGTGTTCCAACAGCATAATACAAATACTTTCCATTTTCAGATAATCCAACCGGATTAACTCTACCTAATTCCCACAAAAGTTCTTTAGTCATTACTTTTTGTTGAGCATTGGCAGATAAACTTGCTATACTTAAAGTTAAAATAAGTAGTTTTCTCATTATTAATTTTTTTAAATCGGCATAAAAATAAGCAAACAAATTGATTTATTACCAATTCAAAAAAAACTATCTTTTATATTTTAGAAGACTTCTTAAAAAAAACTTAAAAAAACAGTATTGTAAAAAATAGATAACCCATAAGTAAAAAAAAATACCTATTTTCACGCTTCAAAAAATACTTAAGCGTGAAAAGTAATAACAAACTATTTATTGGAATTATTGCAGCATTAATTATTGGTGTAGCAATTGGGGGAATTGTGCATTATCAATTCCCTGAGCACATAGCAAGTTTTTCTAAAAATATAAAACTTTTAGGAACTATTTTCATTCGATTGGTACAAATGATTATCGCTCCTTTAGTATTTTCAACTTTAGTTGTTGGAATTGCCAAAATGGGTGATATGAAAATGGTTGGCCGTGTAGGTGGAAAAGCGATGGGATGGTTTATTTCTGCATCATTAGTGTCCTTATTAATCGGATTGTTTTTGGTGAATTTAATGTCACCTGGTAAAGGAACTACTATTCAAATGGAGAATCCTGCCGAAGCTGCTTCTGATTTGCTGAAAAATTCACAAGAGTTTTCATTAGAACAGTTTGTAACACACGTTTTTCCTAAAAGTATTTTTGAAGCCTTTGCAACCAATGAAATTTTACAAATAGTTGTTTTTTCAATTATTTTTGGAGTTGCATTAGCAGCAATTGGAAAAGAAGGAGAGAAGCTAACTAAAGCCCTTGATACTATTGCGAATGTAGTTTTAAAAATGGTAAACTACATTATGTGGACAGCTCCGCTTGGAGTTTTAGGTGCTGTGGCTGCTGCTGTTGCAAGTTACGGATTTGAAATATTTAAACTTTATGCTAATTATCTTTTAGCGTTTGTGGCTGGTATTTTGGTTTTATGGGTAGTTTTACTTTTTGTAGGATATTTAATTTTAGGTAAGCGTTTATGGGATTTACTTCGTCATATTAAAACACCTTTATTAATTGCTTTTACGACAACAAGTAGTGAAGCTGTGTTTCCGAAGATGGTCGAAGAATTAGAAAAATTTGGATGTCAACCAAAAATTGTATCATTTACGTTACCATTAGGATATTCTTTTAACCTCGACGGAAGTATGATGTACATGACTTTTGCAAGTGTTTTCATAGCTCAAGTTTACGGAATTGAAATGCCAATTGAACAACAGTTGCTAATGCTTTTAGTTTTGATGTTAACAAGTAAAGGAGTTGCGGGTGTACCAAGAGCGTCACTAATTGTTATTGTTGCTACTTGTGCAATGTTCGGAATTCCGCCAGAAGGAATTGCATTAATTTTACCAATTGACCATTTCTGTGATATGGCTCGTAGTATGACCAATGTTTTAGGTAACGCACTTTCGACTGCTGCAGTTGACAAATGGGAAGGAAAATCAATACAAACAGAACAAGAATAAATAAACAGACAAACAACCATGGAGAATTTTAATTGGGCAGATTTAATTAACCCCGAATTTTATATTAATTTAGAAATAGCCGGACATAAAATTGGTATTTACGTTATCTTATTTATCATATTTGCAGAAACCGGTTTATTAGTTGGTTTTTTCTTACCGGGAGATAGTTTGTTGTTTCTATCAGGGATTTACAGTAAATCTTTAATGGCTGAATTTATTCATATAGAAAATGATTTTATGAATGTTTGGGCTTTAGCATCTCTTGTAGCTTTTGCTGGAATTGTTGGTAACACATTTGGATATTGGTTCGGTGCAAAAAGTGGGAACTACCTTTATCAAAAAGAAGATACTTGGATTTTTAAAAAGAAATATCTTTTTGAATCAAAAGCTTTCTTTGATAAACATGGAGGTAGAGCAATTATATTTGCACGTTTTTTACCAATTATTAGAACGTTCGCTCCAATTATTGCAGGTATAGCAAATATGGAAATTAAAAGATTTATGCTTTTTAATATTGTAAGTTCTTTCCTTTGGGCTTACTCGTTAATATTCGCAGGGCATTATTTATATCGAATTTTATTAGATAATTATGATGTAGATTTAACACATTACATTGAATATATTATTATTGTAATTGTAATTGTTACTACTGTACCTTTAGTAATGAAAGCTATTAAAGCAAAAAAGAGTAAATAGTATTTAAGTCATAAACAAGAAAGCCTCAAATTATATGTTTGAGGCTTTTTTGTTTTTATTTTGTTTCGTTACGATCGTAAACGCAGCAATTATGAAGGTTTGCGTAATCTTCATCAGTTGCACGAACTTCACCTGTGTCATGACCAACCTTTGCTATCGCTTGTGAAATTGTTGTAGTTGATGTTTTATTTTCATCCATAATAACATGTAAAGTTTGATCTTCAGCATGCCATTCGGCAGATTTTACACCTTTAACTCCAAAGGCTGCCTTTTCAATTCTTTTCTTGCACATGTCACAATTTCCTCGAACTTCAATATCATATTTAGCATTTTTTTTCTTTTTTTCTTGAGCATTTGAATTGAATGCTATTCCGAATATTGCTACAAAAATTATTAGGTACTTTTTCATTGTTTTAATTATTTTATTTTAAATCTTAAACCTGCATAATACATTTGTCCAAAAATTGGACCGTAAATAATGGTGCTATCGAAATTTGAACCAAACGGATCATCTGCACCTAAAATAACTCTGTTTTGTTGGTAGTTAGTGATGTTTTCTCCACCAACATAAATTTCAAATCTATCGTTAAATACCTTTGTTATTTGAGTATTTAATGTAGAAAACGGATTGGTATACTCACCTAATCTGTTCTCTGCTAAATTGTCACCTGTGTAAGGCAAGCGCTGTTTTCCTAACCAATTCCAAGTGGCGTCAAATTTCCAACTTCCACCTGTTTCAGTTTCGTGTGTTTGATATTCTAAATTAACAAAAAAACGATTTTTAGCTTGTAACGGACGTTCTAAATTTCCTGATTTGTAAGTTGTTTTAATGTCGTAATATTTATAAGCTGCACGAAAATTCAAATGTTTAGCTAGGTTATATGTCATGTCAAACTGAAATGAATTTGCGTAGGATTTTCCTTCTAAATTATAAAAATCTACAGTTCTTGCTGATTGATCTAAATCAACTACAATTTGATTTTGGAAATCTGTACGATAGAAGTCAAAAGCTACTTCAGCTTTTCTTCCAAATAAATGAAATCCTTGTGAAAAACTAATTCCGTAATTCCAAGCAATTTCTGGATCTAAACCGTACGCTTTTCCGTCACTGTAATTTATATTGAAGGTTCTTGAGCTTGCAAATAAATATTGATTCTCTGCAAAGATATTTGCTAAACGTTTTCCTCTTCCAGCTGAAGCTCTGAAAACGGCATCTTCCCACGGATTATATCTTAAATGTACTCTTGGTGTAACAAATAAACCTAAACGATTAGAATTATCTACTCGGCCTCCTAATACTAATGCAAAATTATCTGCATTATCATAAGTATATTCAAAAAAAGCTCCAACCGAATTGTCTGTTCTGTCGTAATTGTTTGCTGTGTAATTGAAAACATTTTCACCGTAATTATCGTACATGAAATTTAAACCTGTAGAAAATTTATGTAACGTATTGCTGATAATTGAACTAAAAATTAAATTCGAATAAAAACTTCTTTGTGTAATGTTGTATTCGTTTAAACCAAAATAAGATTGTTGATTGTGGTAACTGAAAGAGTTTTGCCAACCAATACTTTGATACGGCATATCTGGAAAAACGTAACCAATTTTAGCATTCGCATCAAATTTTTCTGTGTTGATTTCAGAACCCCAAAGGTTAGTGGTTCCTTTATCTCTTTTCTTATCAAAATCAATTTCACCTGTTTGTTTGTCATCTTTCATATAACGAGCAGATAAAAAAGCAACTAAGCCTTTTTCTTGGTCTATATATTGCCAACGATTCATAACATTGATTTGGTTTCCTAACGGATTATCTAAGAAGCCATCGTGGTTCATATCGTTTTTGGCAACTCGCGTATTTCCGTGAATAAATAAACTTGAACTCCATTTGTTGTTTAATTTATGATTTAAATGGGTGTTGATTTCAAATCTCGAATCGGTTGAACCGTATAAATTCAGATAAAAGGGAATGTCTGTTGCAGGTTTAATTAATTCGGTATTGATTTGACCTGAAATACTTTCGAAACCATTAACAACACTTCCGGCTCCTTTAGTAACCTGAATGCTTTCAACCCAAGTTCCTGGCGTAAACGACAAACCATAAGCCTGCGAAGCTCCGCGGACTGTAGGAATGTTTTCTTCTGCTATTAAAATATACGGACTTGTTAATCCAAGCATTTTAATTTGTTTGCTTCCTGAAATTGCATCAGAGAAATTTACATCAATCGCCGGATTAGTCTCAAAAGATTCGGCCAAATTACAACAAGCTGCCTTAAGTAGTTCGGCGCTGTTCATGGTCATGGTGTTCGTATTCGAAGTTAACGAACGCGTTGTAGTTCTACGGTTAGTTTTAATAACCAATTCATCTAAAGCCTTTTCTTCAGTTAAAGTAAAAGTGAGATTTGTTTTTGTAGGAAATGTTGAGGTTTGCGAAATTTCCATACCTACATAAGAAATTTCTAAAATAGCATCAGAAACAAATTCTAATTCAAAGCTACCTTTAGAATCAGTTTCGGTTCCAATCTCGGTACCTTTCCAAGAAACCAAGGCATATTCAAGTGGTTTGTTGTTTTTGTCTACAACTTTTCCTGAAATAATTTCTTGCGCTTGAATGCTTTGAAACAATACGCAAAATAACAATAAGATATATTTTTTCATTTTAGTGCATAAAAAATTTATAGATATTTAATAATCAATTAAAAATCTATGTTTTTATGCGTAATAAACTAATTTGCGATATAACTTATAAAGAGGTGGTGCATTCGATTCACAATAGAATTGAACGAATGTGTTTTTAGGAATTTGTAATTCAAAAGTTTCAGGAATTACTAACTGATAGATTACAGGTGCAAGAAAATTATTTACTTGAAACTGTACTGAATTTGTTGCGATTTGATTTTCGTCTACTTTCTGTTTAACTACTTCGTCTTTACAACAAGGCTCGTCATTTTCTGTTGTTTTTTTCTTTCCACAGCAAATTTCAGATTTTTCTTCTTGTAATGAAGTTAGTTTCGATTCAGATAAAAAATCAAAAGCAACTTCTGCAATTGCATCTTTACAATAATGAATATTAATAGCTAATCCAACGTTCGAAAACATTAGAATAACCGCCAATAAAAACGATATGTATTTCTGTTTTTGCATTTAACAAATGTACGTGTTTATATGTTAAAAAAAAATCAAAGTAATTTTTTTGGAATTTAATCCTTTAAATTTACAAAAAAGATATCATGAGCTTCAATAATTTAAAAGAAAACTGTACAAATATTTTACAAAAATCAGAAATTGATTTACATCAAAAATTAGAACAAATTTGCATTTTACTTAAAGATAAAGTAGAATATTACGATTGGGTTGGTTTTTATTTCAGAAACGGAGATAAAGAAGAGTTGATTTTAGGACCTTATGCTGGTGCGCCTACAGATCATACAGTTATTCCTTTTGGAAAAGGAATTTGTGGGCAAGTTGCTGTTTCTAACCAAAATTTTGTTGTAGAAGATGTAACTGCCCAAGATAATTATATTTCATGTAACATAAATGTAAAATCAGAAATTGTAATTCCGTTGTTTGTTGATGAGAAAAATATCGGACAAATCGATATCGATTCAAATACGTTAAATGCTTTTGGTAAAGATGATGAGCAATTTTTAGAATGGATAAATCAAGAAATTGCTAAACTATATAATTCATAGAATTTTGTTTTATACTTTTATATTTACAAAAAAATAAAAATATGAAAAATTCAATAACAATTTTATTACTATCACTAACATTAGTATTTTCATCTTGTGAAGTCGAAGATATTAATGAGAAAAATAGATTAGAAAATAGCGAAAGAGAAAGGGTGTTTGTCGAAAACTACAATAGCTTTTTAGATAAATCTATACCGAAAATGCAAGGTAGATGGAAAGTTTCTGAAATGAATACTTTAGAATTAAATAGTTTACAAGTAGATTCTGTATTATATAATGTTGGTGAAATAGAATTATCATTTACAGATATTTCATATCAAAATAACCGATTAAAGAATTTTTATTTAGATGGTGTTTTTCATATAAACAATCATAGTATACCATTTTACTCTTCGTATATGCTGGCTACTTACGAAGCTAACGTATGTCATATAACAGTACAATCGCATTCTTTTAATGATTTTGTAGATAATACATTAACAGAAGAAGATATAAAAACATACAATTTTATTTACGATCATTTTATACATGAAAATTTCGATATGGAATTGGTTAACAACGGTGCTAATTTAATTTTAACAGGAACTTCGAAAAAGAATAAAAAAATTATCCTTACCAAAATACAATAATTAAAAATTGCATAATTCAAAAAATAACGTACATTTGCAAAGAATTAGAAAATCTAATTCATACATAACAATCATTTAAACAATATTAGCATGTATTTAACTAAAGAAGTTAAAGAGCAAATCTTCGCTAAACACGGAGGTAATGCTGCAAACACTGGTTCTGCTGAAGGACAAATTGCGTTATTCACTTACAGAATTTCTCACTTAACTGAGCATTTAAAAAAGAACCGTCACGATTATAACACTGAGCGTTCATTAGTGATTTTAGTAGGTAAAAGAAGAAGACTTTTAGATTACTTAAAGAAAACTGAGATCAACAGATATCGTGAAATTATTAAAGAATTGAATATTAGAAAATAATCAATGGATTAAGAGGTGCCCGCGCGCCTCTTTATTTTTTTTTATACAAAAGCTAACAGAAGTTTGGTTTTTCATTGGGTTTCAAACAACTACACACAACAACACAACAACACACACACACTGCTTAAGATGTTAAGCAAAACAAAACCCTTTGTTTAATAAACTAAAGAAATTATGATTCCTAAAGTAACCAAAGAAATCATCGATTTAGGAGATGGAAGAACCATCGAAATCGAAACAGGAAAATTAGCCAAACAAGCTGACGGTTCAGTAGTCGTTCGCTCAGGAGATTGTATGCTTTTGGCAACAGCAGTTTCAGCAAGAACTGCAAATCCAGGTATTGATTTTCTACCTTTAACAGTAGATTATAGAGAAAAATTCTCTGCAGCTGGACGCTTTCCAGGAGGTTTCTTCAAAAGAGAAGCTCGTCCAAGTGATAGCGAAATTTTAACAATGCGTTTAGTGGACCGTGTTTTACGTCCGTTATTCCCAGACGACTACCATGCAGAAACACAAATCATGATTCAATTAATGTCTCATGATGAAAATGTTATGCCTGATGCATTAGCTGGTTTAGCTGCATCTGCAGCATTAGCTGTTTCAGATATTCCTTTCTATAACTACATTTCTGAAGTTAGAGTAGGTAGAATCAATGGCGAATTCATAATCAATCCTACAAAGAAACAATTAGAAGAGTCTGACATCGATATGATGATTGGTGCTTCTAAAGATTCTGTTGCGATGGTTGAAGGTGAAATGAAGGAAATCTCTGAAGCTGAGATGGTTCAAGCAATTAAGTTTGCACACGAGGCAATCATCAAACAAGTTGAAGCACAAGAAAAGTTGCGCGCGGCATTAGGATTATTTAATTATAGAGAATACGAAGCAGAAAAAGAAAACCAAGAAATTCTAGAAAGAGTAAATGCATTTGCTTACGATAAATTGTATGCAATTGCTGCTGAAGCAAGTGCAAAACACGAAAGAGGTGAGAAATTTGCTTTTGTTAAAGAAGAGTTAGTTGCTACTTTCACTGAAGAAGAATTGGCTGAAAATGGAGATTTAGTTTCTAAATATTTCTCTAAGGTTCAAAAAGAAGCTGTTCGTAATTTAATCTTAGATCAAGGAATTCGTTTAGACGGTCGTAAAACAACTGAAATTCGCCCAATTTGGTGTGAAATCGATTATTTACCATCTACTCACGGATCTTCAATCTTTACACGTGGAGAAACTCAAGCTTTAGCGACTGTAACTTTAGGAACTTCTAGAGAAGCAAACGTTATTGACTTACCAAGTGAACAAGGTGAAGAACGTTTCTATTTACATTACAACTTCCCTCCATATTCAACAGGAGAAGCAAAACCTTTAAGAGGTGTTTCTCGTAGAGAAGTTGGACACGGAAACTTAGCACAACGTGCTTTAAAAACTATGATTCCTGCAGATTGTCCATATACTATTCGTTTAGTATCTGACGTATTAGAATCTAACGGGTCATCGTCAATGGCAACTGTTTGTGCTGGAACTTTAGCGTTATTAGATGCAGGTATCCAAATGACAAGACCAGTCTCTGGAATTGCAATGGGATTAATTTCTGATGCGAAAACAGGTCGTTGGGCAGTATTATCTGACATCTTAGGTGATGAAGATCACTTAGGAGATATGGACTTTAAAGTTACTGGAACTGAAAAGGGAATCACTGCTTGCCAAATGGACATTAAGATTGAAGGATTAGCTTACGATATCATGGAACAAGCTTTAAAACAAGCTCATGATGGTCGTTTACATATCTTAGGTTTATTAGTTGATACAATTGCTGAGCCAAAAGCTAATGTAAAAGCTCATGCTCCTAAAATCATCAAATTCTCAATTCCTAAAGATTTCATCGGTGCAGTTATTGGACCAGGTGGTAAAAATATTCAAAACTTACAAGCTGAAACTGAAACTACAATTGTAATTACAGAAGAAGGTGAATTAGGTTTAATTGAGGTATTAGGTACAAATCAAGCTGGAATGGATAAAGCTATTTCAAGCATTCAAAACCAAACATTCCAACCAACAGAAGGAGAAACTTATACTGTTAAAGTAACTAAGATTTTAGACTTTGGCGCTGTAGTTGAATTCGTTCCTGGTAAAGATTCGTTATTACACGTATCTGAATTAGATTGGAAACGTATTGAAAATGTTTCTGATGTATTAAAGGAAGGTGATGTGATTGATGTTAAATACATGGGATTAGACCCTAAAAACAAGAAACCAAAAGTTTCTCGTAAAGCATTATTACCTCGTCCTCCGAAAGAAGAAAAGAAACCGGAAGCAAAACCAAATGATGCTCCGAAAACTGAAGATAAAAAATAATCTTATTTTTGAATTAGAGATTAAAAAAGCGATTGAATTAAGTTTCAATCGCTTTTTTATATTATTTAGTTTGTTGTTTTTGTAACAAATCTCTAATTTGCATTAATAACTCTTCTTGAGTTGGTCCTTTTGGAGCAGGTGGTGCAATTGCTTCTTCTTCTTTCTTTTTAAATTTGTTAATTCCTTTAATAATTAGGAATAATGCAAAAGCAACGATTAAAAATGAAATTGCTGCTGAAATGAAATTTCCGTACTTTATTGCTGTACCTGGTACTACCAATTCTGCTAAGTTGCTTAGGTTTGCTGCGCTTAATACAGGAGTTAAAATTGCAGGTGTAATAATATCTTCAACTAATGAAGTTACAATTTTACCAAATGCAGCACCGATAACTACACCGACAGCTAAATCAATTACATTACCTTTAACAGCGAATTCCTTAAATTCAGTAAAAAATCCCATAGTATTATTTTTTTATAAGTTTATAACGCAAAAATATGTATTTTATTTAAGGATATATACCTAAATATAGTTTTTTATTCTTTAAAGAAAACTCGTTTTACACGTTGAGAAATTCCTGTCATTACTTCATAAGGGATTGTATTCCATGATTTTGCTATTTCTGTTACTCGTAAATCTTTGCCAAAAACAATTACTTCACTGCCAATTTTACAAGAAATATCGGTAACATCTACCATCATCATATCCATACAAATGGAACCTACGATTGGTGCTTTTTGATTATTGATTAACACATAACCTATCTCATTGCCCCAAGAACGTCGAATTCCGTCTGCGTAACCAATAGGTATAGTAGCTATTCTTGAATTTCGTTTAGCTACAAAACGTCGTCCGTAACCAACACTCTCTCCAAACATAACATTATTAATCTGTAAAATAAGTGTTTTTAAAGTTGCTACGTTTTGAAGTTGCTCGTCTTCAAGAGTATCATTTCCTACGCCATAAAGGCCAATTCCCAAACGAACCATTTCATATTGATGTTCTGAGAAGTTATATATTCCTGAAGTGTTTAACACATGACGAATTGGTTTAATTTGAAGTTTTTCTATCAATTCAAAACTCCATTCTTTAAATTTATGTAATTGTAAACGGGTAAAATCTATTTCTTCTGGCACATCGCTCGTAGCTAAATGAGAAAAAAGACTTTTCACTTCTAATAAATTCGTTCCTTTTAAGATGGAAATCAATTCTTTAAAATTATCCGGAATAAAACCTAAACGATTCATACCTGTATTCAGTTTTAAATGTATAGGATACTGATATAAATTGTGTGCTTGTGCAATTTTAATAAATTCATTAAGTTCTTGAATGCCATAAATTTCAGGTTCTAATTGATATGCAAGCATTGTTGAAAAAGCCGAATTTTCAGGATTCATAACAATAATTGGCATGGTAATTCCTGCATTACGTAATTCAACTCCTTCGTCTGCAAAGGCAACTCCTAAATAATCAACCTTATGATGTTGTAACAATTTTGCAATCTCATAACTTCCGTTTCCATAACCAAATGCTTTTACCATAACCATAACTTTTGTTTCTGGTTTAAGCTTAGATTTATAAAAATTAAGGTTATGTGTAATGGCATCTAAATTAATCTCAAGAACAGTTTCGTGCTTTTTTTCTTCAAGTAAAGCAACAATTTTTTCAAATTCAAAACTCCGAGCACCTTTAATTAAAATGGTTTCATTATTAAATTCATTCGAATTAAAAACAGATAAAAATTCTTGAGTTGTATTAAAACGAACAACATTTGATAAATTATGTAAATGTTGAGAGATTTTGTTTCCGATGGCAAAAACGCGATGAATTTTATTGCTTAAAAGTAACTTTTCAACTTTAGTATAAAGTTCGCTTTCGTTGAATCCGCTTTGAAAAATATCCGATAAAATAACCGTTTTACTTTCGTGCGTTTTGTGATTTTCTAAAACATCTAAAGCAATTTTTAACGATTGATAATCTGATGAATAACTATCGTCAATTACGGTACAATTGTTTAAACCATTTTTAATTTGCAAACGCATTTCAACTCGATACAAATTTTGAATACGTTGTTGAATAGCTTTTATTGGAATTTCTAAAAACAACAAAGTAGTTACGCAAGTGGCAATGTTTTGAAGCGATGATTTGTCGTTGAACGGAATTTGAATTTCGAAAGATTCGTTTTTATATGTTACTTCTAAAGTAGAATCAGATTTAATTGTAAAATTTATATTCCCATCGTTTTTAAAACTCCAGGTTAGTGTTTTTATGTTTGAATCAACTAAGTTTAAAACTTCATTTTTCTGTTCACAAATTAAGATTTCTACATTTTTGAAAAGTTTGAGTTTTTCAGAAATTTTTTGATCTCGATTTTGAAAACCTTCTTCGTGTGCCGAACCAATTGAAGTTAAAATTCCAATGGTTGGTTGAATGATTTTTTCTAAGTTATTCATTTCATTGGGAAGTGAAATTCCGGCCTCAAAAATTCCTAAATTGTGATTGTCATTAATTGCAATTACTGATAATGGAACGCCAACTTGAGAATTATAACTTTTTGGATTTTTGATGATATTGAAATCGGTATTCAATAAAAAATTCAACCATTCTTTTACAATGGTTTTACCGTTACTTCCAGTTATTCCGATTACAGGGAAATTAAATTTTGTTCGATAATTTGAAACAAAATTTTGAAAAGCTTCTAAAGTATTGTTTACCTCAAAGAAAAGTGCTTTTTCTTTTAAATGCGAAGGAATTTCTTCAACTACAAAAAATCGAATTCCATCAGAAATTAAGTTTTCAATAAATAAATGCGCGTCGTGATTTTGACCTTTTAGCGCAAAAAATAATGTATTGCTGTTATTTCTTAAAGATCTGCTGTCAATAGAAACGTCAGAAATGTCTATGCTCTCAAAATTTTTCGTTGAAGCAAAATTGGTCTGAAAAATATTTTTAAAATCTTGAAAAGAGAAGTTCATATTATAAAAAATCTTAATCAAAGGTAGAAAGAAATTTATAATTGACGTTTTTGATTAAACATTAAATAACTAAAATTATACTTTATTAAAATTAAAAGTTTATTTTGCGTTAGAAATTTATAAACTACTTTCAATGGAAATTTTCGAAATATTAGGTGTTGTTTTAGCCCTTTTAATTGGTGTTTCGCTTGGTTTGATTGGAAGTGGAGGTTCTATTTTAACAGTTCCAATTTTGGTTTACGTTGTAGGAATTGATCCGGTTTTGGCAACAGCATATTCGCTTTTTATAGTTGGTTCAACTTCTTTAGTTGGAAGTGTTCGAAACGTTTTAGAAGGAAATGTTCATTTTAAAATTGTTTTAGCTTTCGGTATTCCATCGTTAATAGCTGTTTTTTTAACCAGAGCAGAGTTAGTTCCGTTACTACCAGATACAATTGTTTTGTCGAATCAGACAGAAGTTTCTAAATCAAAACTAATTATGGCACTTTTTGCAGTGGTAATGTTTGCTGCCTCATCTCGTATGATCAGAAAGCCAAGACATAAAAATATTGCAAAGCAAGAAATTTTAACCTCTTTTATTCCATTAGCTTCTCAAGGATTATTAATCGGAACTATTTCTGGTTTAGTTGGTGCAGGTGGCGGTTTTTTAATAATTCCTACTTTAGTTTTCTTTGCGAATTTACCAATGAAAAAAGCCATTGGTACATCATTAACCATTATTGCTTGTCAATCTTTAATTGGTTTCACTGGAGATTTAGGTCATCAAGAAATAGATTGGAAAATTCTTATGAGTTTTACATCGGTTTCTATTGTTGGAATTTTTATAGGAATGAGATTATCAAGAAAAATAATGGATAAAAATTTACGAGTGATATTCGGATGGTTTATTTTAAGCATGTCTGTTTATATAATCTTTAAAGAATTTTTTTAAAAGCTGATTCAAGTCAACAATAAAAATATATAAAAAACGTATTTTTACATTCTAATAAAATGCAATTATAACAATGAAGATAGAACAAATTTACACTGGATGTTTAGCACAAGGTGCATACTATATAGAAAGTGAAGGAGAAGTTGCAATTATTGATCCATTACGTGAAGTTCAACAGTATATAGATCGAGCTAATAAAGACAATGCTAAAATTAAATATATTTTTGAAACACATTTTCATGCCGATTTTGTTAGTGGGCATTTAACTTTGTCTCAAAAAACTGGTGCAAAAATTGTTTATGGTCCAACTGCAGACCCTGCTTTCGATACGTATGTTGCCACAGATGGAGAAGTTTTTAGAGTAGGAAAAATTACCATTACAGCTTTACATACTCCAGGACATACAATGGAAAGTACTACCTATCTTTTAAAAGATGAAACGGGTAAAGATTACGCAATTTTTAGTGGAGATACACTTTTTTTAGGTGATGTAGGAAGACCAGATTTAGCTCAAAAGGCTGCAGACATGACTCAAGAGCAATTAGCTGCAATTTTATATGATAGTTTGCGAACTAAGATTATGCCTTTAGCAGATGATGTTATTGTATATCCTGCACACGGAGCTGGTTCTGCTTGTGGAAAAAATTTAAGTAAAGAAACCGTTGGTACTTTAGGTGAGCAGAAAAAAACAAATTATGCCCTAAGAGAAAATATGACAGTTGAAGAATTTGTTCAAGAAGTAACTGAAGGATTGTTACCACCGCCAGCTTATTTTCCTGAGAATGTTCGCTTAAATAAAGAAGGTTACGAAAGTATTGAATCAATTATTGAAAATAATAAAGCTTTTTTACCTGAAGAATTTAAAGAAGTTGCTTCAGAAGCTTTAATTTTAGATGTAAGAGATGCTGATTCATTTGGTAAACAACATATTCCAGGTTCAATATTTATTGGAGTTGATGGAGGGTTTGCGCCTTGGGTTGGAGCATTAATCACAGATATTAATCAACCAATTGTCTTAGTTACTCCAGAAGGAAGAGAGCAAGAAACAATTACAAGATTATCTCGCGTAGGTTATGATAATACTTTAGGATATTTAGCTGATGGAATTGATGCTTGGAAAGCTGCAGGATTTGAAACCGATTCTATTGAACGAATTACAGCTCAAGAGTTAGAAAAAAAAATAAACTCGGGCGAAAAAAATGTAATTGATGTTAGAAAACCAGGTGAATACAATAGTTCACATATTGAAAATGTACCAAATTTACCTTTGGATTTCATTAATGAACATATTTCAGATTTTCCTTCAACAGAAACAACTTATTTACATTGTGCAGGTGGATACCGTTCCATGATTGCTGCTTCTATTTTGAAAGCTCGTGGTTTTCATAATATGATTGATGTAATCGGAGGTTTTGGTGCAATTAAAAATACGAATCTACCTTTAGTTGAAACGACTTGTTCTGCAAATTAGTTTGAAAATATTTATATTAATAAAAATCCCCAAAGATTATCTTTGGGGATTTTTTAGTTATTAAGATTAAAAATCAAATTTAATTCCTTGAGCTAAAGGTAACTCAGTTCCGTAATTGATTGTGTTTGTTTGTCTTCTCATGTAAACTTTCCAAGCATCAGAACCAGATTCTCTTCCACCTCCAGTTTCTTTTTCTCCACCGAAAGCACCACCAATTTCAGCACCAGAAGTTCCGATGTTTACGTTAGCGATTCCACAGTCAGAACCTGCTTGTGAAAGGAATAATTCAGCTTCTCTTAAGTTATTTGTAAAGATTGAAGATGATAATCCTTGAGGAACACCATTTTGCATATCAATTGCTTCTTCGATTGTACTGTATTTTAAAACGTATAAAATTGGTGCAAAAGTTTCTGCTTGAACAATTTCAAATTCGTTTTTAGCTTCAATGATACAAGGTTTTACATAGCATCCGCTTTCGTATCCTTCTCCTTCTAAAACTCCACCTTCAACAATAATTTTACCACCTTCTTTTTTAGCTTGTTCAATTGCATTTAAGTAATCTGTTACAGCACCCTTATCAATAAGTGGACCTACGTGATTGTTTTCGTTTAATGGATTTCCGATGTTTAATTGAGCGTAAGCTTTTTGTAATGTTTCGATTGTTTTATCGTAAACACTTTCGTGAACGATTAAACGACGCGTTGAAGTACAACGTTGTCCTGCAGTTCCTACAGCTCCGAAAACAGCTCCAACTAAAACCATTTTTAAATCTGCATGTTCAGATACGATGATTGCGTTGTTTCCTCCTAATTCTAAAATTGTTTTTCCGAAACGTTCTGCAACTGTTTTAGATACGTGACGACCAATTCTTGTTGAACCTGTGAAAGATACTAAAGGGATACGTTTGTCGTTATTCATTAAATCTCCACAAGCGTTTCCTGTAACTAAACAGCTAACTCCTTCTGGAATGTTATTGTCTCTTAAAACTTTTGAAATGATGTTTTGGCAAGCAACTGCGCATAAAGGTGTTTTTGAAGATGGTTTCCAGATACAAACGTCACCACAAATCCATGCTAACATGGTGTTCCAAGACCAAACAGCAACTGGGAAGTTGAATGCAGAAATGATTCCAACAATTCCGATTGGGTGATATTGTTCGTACATTCTGTGCATTGGTCTTTCTGAATGCATTGTTAATCCATAAAGCTGACGAGATAATCCTACTGCAAAATCACAGATGTCAATCATTTCTTGAACTTCACCTAAACCTTCTTGTAAACTTTTTCCCATTTCGTAAGAAACCAATTTACCTAAAGCGTCTTTGTTTTCGCGTAAAGCGTCTCCCATTTGGCGAACTAAATCACCTCTTTTTGGAGCAGGAACCATTCTCCAAGTTTTGTAAGCTTCAGTAGCTTTTTGCATTGCAGCTTCGTAATCTTCAGCAGTTGATGTTTTAACTTTTCCGATTAATTTTCCTGTTGCAGGTGAATATGATTCAATGATTGCACCGTTTGAAAACCATTCGTTTCCTGTTGAAGTACCGTCGTTAATTTCTTTAATTCCTAACTTTTGTAATGCTTCTTCTATTCCGAAATCAGCGGCTTGATTTGTCATTTTTAGTTTTTTGATATTAGTTGGGCTAATATACAAATAATTAAAAAAATTAGCCAAAAATTATTTATTTAATAAAACGTGGGTCGGCTTCCATAATGTGATTACACTTTTTACAAGTTCTTAACTCTTCTGAAGTGTAAAAATGTTGAAAATGAGATAAGAAATCGGTTTCTATATTGTTTAGTGGAAAGTAAACTTCGTATAATTTTTCATTGCAATTATCGCAAAACCATAAAAGTCCATCTTTTACATTTAAGTGTTTGCGTTTTCTTTCTACAACTAATCCAATTGAATTTTCTGATCGAATTGGAGAATGCGGCATTTTCGAAGGTAAAAGAAACATGTCACCAGGACCTAAATTTAAAACTTCTTTACCATTTTCTGTTTGAACTGCAACTTGAATATTTCCTTCTAACTGATAAAATAATTCTTCAGTTTCATTATAGTGATAATCTTTACGTGCATTTGGTCCGCCAACAACCATTACAATATAATCGTCTGATTCTGAATAAATGTTTTTGTTTGAAACTGGTGGTTTTAACAGATGTTTATTGTCTGTAATCCATTGTTGTAAATTAAAAGGTTTTATTAGTTTCATGATAATTTTATTTTGAGCTTAACCAAGATTCAGGATTCATGAAAGTATCGTTCTGTGAAATCACAAATTTTAATACTGTTCTTCCTTCGTGATTTGGTGCAACAGTTCCAATACGTTGTTTTGTTGTAACTTTTTGGCCATTTGTTACAGAAATCGAGCCTAAATTTTGATAAATACTTATATAATCCCCATGACGTATATAGACTAACTTAATATTTCCAATACTTTGAATTTTAAAAACTTCACCTTCGAAAACTGCGCGAACAATACTTCCGGCTTCTGTAGAGATTTCAACTCCACTATTGTGAACAATAACATTTGGCATTCCTGGTAAAGGTTGATCTCCATATTTTAAAGAAATGTATCCCTTTTCTACAGGCCAAGGAAGTCTACCTCGGTTATTTTTAAAAGAGTTTGCTAAAGTTTTTTCTTCCGGTGTTAAATCAAATTTTGATGAGCTAACAGGTTTTGTTTTTGCAGGAGTTTCTTTTTTTCCTGTTGCTTTTTCACGAGCTAAACGTTCTCTTTCTGCTTTTTCTTTAGCTTTTCGGTTTGCCTCAGCAATTGCTTTTTGAATAACAACTTTTATTTCCTTATCGATTTTCTTAGTTTCAGCTTGTTTGTTTTTAATTTGGCCAGCATATTTTTTCTGATCTTTTTTTACCTCAGCCATTAAAGTATTTTGTACTTTTTTAGCTTCTTCTAAAACAATTTTTTCTTTTTCTTGTTCGGCTAAAATTTGCTCTTGTTTAGCTTTTTGTATTTCTAATTTTTTTGTAAGAATCTCTAATTCTTTAGATTTTTCTTTAATCTCTTCACCTTGATTTTTTCTATAATTGGCGTATTGCTTAATATATTGTGATCGCTTATAAGCTTGTAGAAAATTATCTGAAGAAAGGATAAATAAAATTCGGCTTTGCTCTGAACGAGTTTTGTACGATTTTACAATTGTTTTTGCGTAATCTTCTTGTAAAACTTTTAATTCGCGTTTTAATTTGTTTGATTGTAAGGTAGCTGTGTAAATATCATCAGATAAAATTCGATTTTGTTTTTGAGAATTATGAATTAACTCTGTTGTAAGTTTTATCTTTTTATTCTGATTTGCAATCTCATTTAAAATATTACGTTCTTTCTTTTTTTCAGAATTAAGCATAGATTGAACTTCCTTAATTTCTTTAAGAATTTGCGCTTTTCTGTTTTCTAATTTACGTTGTTGCGCATCATAATCTTGCGAGGATGCAGATAATGTAAATAAGAAACTAATAATAAAGACTAAAAATCGTAGCATTGAAAAAAGTTTGTCAAATTTAATTAAAAAATAATTTCTTTTGAACCGTTAGGTATTTTATAAGGAAAAGAAATATTTGGGTTAATATCTAGTTTTTTGTAATTAACTCTAATGCTTGTTTCGCCATCCTGTATAGCACGAATCAATAATTGGTTTGGTAATATAAGGCTATCTTGAGTTTGATATGATAAATAGTCTATAATTAATTTATCTTCTGTTCCTTTTTGATTAATTACTTCTTGACTTAATTTGGCAGAACCATCTAATACATAAACCATATTTATTAAAGGAGTTTCTTTGTAAAGTTTGTAAACACCGTCTTGTAATTTTGTATTTAAAGGTTCGTCTTCTAAATTAAAGATCGCAGAACCAATTAATACGTTTTGTATTTGTTCAAAATTTAAATCGGTACCCAAAAAATTACTTATAAAATCAAAATCACCATCGTAATGAGATCCATTTATTATTTCATAATAACTCACTCGATTAGGAGTAATGTAAATTTTAGCACCTGTAATACCAAATTTTTTTAATCCAATTAGAATTGTTTTGTTTTTTTCAATACGGATATCTGCGTTAATTTTTTCTTGCAAATTATTATTTCTAAAACTAATATCAGCATTTATTTGTAGCGTGTTGAAGTCTTTTTTTAAACTTTTATGTTCTTTAACTACTTTTAAATATAGTTCAGAAGCTTTTGCAATGTCAACTGACGTGTTAAGAGTAGCTTCAGTATCAATAGAATCGTTTTTTAACGAATTATCTAAAGTTAAATCTTTCTTGTTTTTACAAGAAGATAGAACTATAGATAAAAGGAAAAATATAAGGAGTTTTTTCATAAGTTTAAATAATTACAAATGTATAAGAACTTTCTTCAAGAACTATTCCAAAGTACTATATAAATATTAAATTATAACAACTCTACTTTTTTTATATAAAATGTTATTTAGTGTTAATATATTTTGTTATTTTTAATTTAAATCTAAAATATTGTTAAATAGTTTTTTTTTAACTAAATTTGTTATGCATTTTTTGTGAGATAAATCGTGAACTCAAAGAAATTTATAATTTTTAAACTTACTTATGAGAAAAATCATATTCATTTTTGGGGTAATAGCCCCCTTGAGTCTTAAAAGCTTTGCTCAAACAGGAATTGGTACTAAAAGTGTAAACAATGGTATAGAGCTTCAGATTGAGAGTAAACCATCAGCGTCAAGTAGCTATTATGGTGGATTTCTTGTGCCTCGTGTTGCTTTAACTTCCACTGATGTTTTTCTTCCAATAACAGGTGGCCGGTGGAATGGTTTACTCGTTTATAATACTGCAACTGCAGGCTCTGGTGATACTTCTGTTTATCCAGGTTTTTATTTTTGGGAATTGTATGAAGATAAATGGATTAGAATTGAGCAACGAAAAAGTGGAATATCTGCAAAATTTTCAAACCAAGACACAACCACTGATTTAAATCAATCAACAAATTATTTAGCTCCGATTTTTGCTAATGTAAGATTTAATAAAGATCCGAGTTTATATCAAAAGATTAGCGATACAACGTTGCAAATTAACGAAGCTGGTTTTTATAAAATAACCTTAAATCTGGATTTATCGTCTAGTGGTGGGGCTGATAACTTTGGAGTTGAGTTACTAGTAAATGGTCAAAGTAATATTATAAGTGAAAATATTTATATCCCAGGTAGATGGGATACTGAAGGAGGAGCGGAAACTTATTTTCCTAATGGGAGATCTTATACTTTATATGTACCAATTAACGTAGCAGGGCAAAGAATTACTATGACAACCTATGAATTAGATCCTGGTACAGATGTTCGATTCAAAACTGCTAATACATCAACATTTTCAATTGAAAAAATAAGATAATTATGAAAAACAGGTTTAATATTTTCTTTTTTGTAATTTTTATAATTACTTTAAAAGTGTATTCTCAATCAGGTATCGGAACACAGTCTATCGAAAACGGGGTTATGTTGCAGTTAAATTCATCTGATAGTGGTTTTTTACTGCCCAGGTATGCCTTAACTTCAAAATCTTCTACGAATCCTTTACCGAATGATATTCCTTTTGGAACTATGGTGTTTAATACTAATACAACGGGAACCTTTCCAAACAGGATTACTCCAGGAATTTACTGGTGGGATTCGAATGATAAACTTTGGAATAACATTTCAGAATCCCTTGATAATGCAGCTATGAAGTATTTAAATAATGAAACTACAGTGAATTATAATTCAACAAGTTGGCAAAATGTAAGGCTTTTTGGTACAAAAAACTTTAATGATAGTTCAAATATTTATAATGTTAATTCGACTGCAAGTACAGTTACAATAGGTAGAGATGGATTGTATTCTATAAGTGTTTTATTATCATTTGATAGATTATCTGCTAATGACAACCAGGGTAGATTATCATTATCTTCGAGAGTGTTTGTAAACAATGCAGCTGTAGGCACAGAGCAGGTATTTAGCCCAGGTTTTACTTCCAGTATAAATGCCCGCCGTGGACTATTTTCTCATTCCTATACAGAGTTTTTATTATTGAAAAGAGGTGATGTGGTAAGTATTAAAATAAAACGCACTGAAGGTTCCTACGGAGGTACGAATGCAAATCCATATGGGGCATCACCAGTAAGTTTTGAAAGTGCTGGAGATTCAAGTATTTCTATAATAAGAATACGTTAAAAGACAAGAAAACATGAAAAAAAATACATACATGATATTATTGTTATCGTTAACAACAATATTTTACGGACAAATTACTGGCGTAGGGATTAAAAACCCGCCTGGTTCAACAGCTTTGCAGGTTACAAGTGCAAACAATAAAGGAGTACTAATACCGCGCGTTGCTTTGCAAGCTGCTAATAATAAAAGTCCATTGACAGGAAATATTCCTAATGGAACTCTTGTTCTTAATACGGCTAATGCTGGCAGTGGTCTTAATGCAGTTTCTCCTGATTTATATGCCTGGTTTGATGGGAAATGGATTACTCCAGCAAATATAAACAAAGCGCAGGATGTAGCAGTTCAGTTCCATAACGTACAAGGAAACACAACAAATATTAATCCTTCAAATTTAAATACCAAGATTGCTATTCCGATTTTCGGAACTCAGGCTTTTAATGATGATACAAGTGTTTTTGAAAGAATAAATGCTACGAGTTTAAGAATAAAAAAAAGTGGCGTTTATTTATTAAGTGCTAATCTTGCATTGAGACAAAACCCAGCTGTTCATAATTCAAGACTTAGTGCTTATATCTCTTTTGAAATTGGTGGCCAATTAGCTTCGTCTAAGCTTGTGACTTTAGCACCTCAGTATAATCCTTCAAATGTTAATATAAATGGAAGATTCGGCTTTATTTTGAGTGCTTATGCTGATGTAACGGCAGGGCAGGTGTTAACTTTAGTTTCGGAAAGATATAAAAGTGGAAGTAATTATGATGGAACAGTATATTTTGATAGTACTTCTTTGTCCTCAGTTACTATTGTGAAAATCGACTAATTAAGAGATTTTATTAATGCAATATAAAAATAAAAATCCGTTTTCATTCCGAAAACGGATTTTTATATTATGATAGCTTATTCTAAAACAGAATAATCTCCAATACTGATATTTGTGAAATTTCCATCAAATTTAGCATGATTTCCTACCATTGCATTATCTAATGTTGCATTTACAATAGTTGAATTTGTTTGAATTAAACTGTTTTTAATCGTAGTATTTTCAACTTTGCAGTTGTTTCCTAAAGAAACATTTGGACCAACTGATGCATTTTTAATAGTAACGTTTTCTCCGATATAACAAGGCGCAATAATTGTCGAATTTTCAATAATTACAGAAGCTGAAACTAAGTTTTCTCCATCTACATGTAAGAAATTCAACATACGGTTATTAGTGTCAACCGTTACGTTTTTATTTCCACAATCCATCCATTCATCAACTTTTCCAGGAACAAAACGTAAACCTTTTTGCTTCATGTTTTCTAAAGCATCAGTTAATTGATATTCGCCACCCTTTTCGATGTTATTATCTAATAAATATTCTAATTCTGAACGTAAATTTTCTGCCGATTTAAAGAAGTAAATTCCAATAATAGCTAAGTCAGAAACAAATTCTTTTGGTTTTTCAACGAAATCAACAATTTCATTTTTATCGTTTAATTGAACTACTCCAAAAGCAGATGGATCTTCTACCGCTTTTACCCAAATTACAGAATCTGCTGTTGCATCTAATGAGAAATCTGCACGGAATAACGTATCAGCGTAAGCTACAACAATTGGTCCTTGCATAGATTCTTTAGCACATAAAATGGCATGAGCAGTTCCTAAAGCTTCATTTTGGTAATAGATAGTTCCTTTAGAACCTAATTTTTCTGCAATAGCAATTAAATCTTTTTCAACATCTTTTCCGAAACTTTCGTGGATGATAAAAGCAATTTCATCAATTGGTTGATTGATTACTTTAGCGATATCTTCAACCAAACGGTGAACGATTGGTTTACCAGCAATAGGAATTAATGGTTTTGGTGTTGTTAATGTATGCGGACGTAAGCGTGAACCACGACCAGCCATTGGTACTATTATTTTCATTTGTGTTTCTTTAAATTATTTTAAAATTTCAAAAGTTGTTAAACAATGTAACATTGTTGGTAGATTTTTTTTATCGGCTTCTATTATAACACGATAATAATGGTCGTATTGTTTACTTTTCAAAATAAAACTAACTACATTAGATCCTTGTGCGTCCTGAGTGTGATAATAATAAGAAGGATATCTTAAAAAATTTGTTTCTCCATTTCCTAATATTTCTAAACCTTCTATAATTGGTAAAAGTTGTGTTCTTGTATTTTCGATAAGAATTTCGCTTAATTGATTTAAATCTTCGTCAGATTTAATCTTAAAAACTGTAAATCGATTATTGTTATCTTTACTATATACGTGTTCGAAGTTGATATTATTTTTTTGTTCAAACAATGTAAAATACCAATCAGATGGTTTGTCGAAGCTGTAGTTTTCGTCAGAATCAATTGTCTTTTCAAATTCAATTACTCCAATGTTTTCTGTAAATTGATTGAAATAATCTACTTTTTCTTTAGAACACGAAGTTACAAGAAGAATACATAGTGACAATATGAAAGAAAATTTGATTCGCATCTTATAAAATTATTTTACACCCGTGCTACCAAATCCGCCAGCACCGCGTTCTGTTGTTGATAATTCTTCTACTTCAATCCATTCCGCACGTTCATGCTTTGCAATAATCATTTGTGCAATGCGTTCGCCGTTTTCAACTATAAAAGGTTCTGTAGATAAATTGGCTAAGATTACGCCAACTTCACCACGGTAATCTGCATCAACAGTTCCTGGTGAATTTAAACAAGTAATTCCTTTTTTTAACGCTAATCCGCTTCTTGGGCGTACTTGAGCTTCAAAACCAATTGGTAATTCTATGAATAATCCGGTTGGAATTAAAGCGCGTTGCATTGGTTGTAACGTAATTGGTTCGTTGATGTTTGCACGTAAATCCATTCCGGCAGAAGCAATTGTTTCATAGCTTGGTAATGGATGTTGCGATTTATTGATGATATTTATTTTCATTTTTTAAGAACAGATTTAAGCATTCGTTGAATCATTACTTTTTCGTTGTAATAAATCATTGCTACGAAGATAAGAAGGAAAGTAATTCCTATAAAATAATTATCTCTAAATTTATAAAAATACGTGAATGCGAATACGATTGATGTTCCTAAATACAATCCGATGGCTTTTTTATCGTAGGGAATTGGATATGATTTTTGGCCTATAATGTATGAAATTAACATCATACTAGCATAAGCAATCAAGGTGGTAATGGCCGCTCCTGTTAATCCGATTGTTGGAATTAAGATGAAATTTAATACAACAGTCACAATTGCTCCGATGATTGAAATATAGGCTCCTATTTTTGTTTTGTCTTGAATTTTATACCAAACCGATAAGTTGGTGTAAATACCTAACATTAAGTTTGCTAAAATTACATAAGGAACAATTTCCATTGCAAACCAATAATCTTTTTGCGGAATATAAATGATTTTAATAACATCGGCTAAGATAACAATGGTTAACATGGCTAAACTTCCAAAAATCACAAAATATTTTGTAACCGTTGCATATTTAATAGGTGCGTCGTCATTTTTTGCGTAACTGAAAAAGAAGGGTTCAATTCCCATTGAGTAAGCCGTTCGGAATAAAACCATGAAAACACCGATTTTATAAATAGCTCCATAACTTGCTAAACCTAAATCTTTGAAATTTTCAGGAAGCAATTCTTTTAGAAAAACTTTATCAAAAGTTTCGTTAATTACAAAAGCTAACCCTCCAATCATTACGGGGAAACTATAAATAATCATTTCTTTCCATAATGATTTGTTGAATTTGAATTTCAACTTTAAATAATGATTGGAAAGTAAAATTAAGGTTACGCCGCTGGCAACTAGGTTAGATAGAAATAAATAACCAACTTTAAAATCTGAATTATAATATTTAGCAAATTCGTTTGTTGGATTCTGAGTTAAAAAGTTTGGGATTGAATACAGCAGAATAACTGTTAATCCGGCATTTATAAATACATTGGTTATTTTTATAAAACTGTATTTTATAGGTCTTTGTTGTGCTCGTAAAATAGCAAACGGAATAACAACTAAGGTGTCTAAAACTAAAATCCAAATTAGATAACTAACAACTATTGGTGGAATTCCAAAATACAAATCAACGTATTCTTTAAAAAGATAAATTCCTCCTAAAAAAATACCACAGACAGCCATTAAAAATAAAATGGTATTGTTTATCACTTCGTTTTTATTTTCTTTTTTGTTGTAAAATCTGAAGAAAGCGGTTTCCATTCCGAATGATAAAATGACATTAAAAAACATCATCCAAGAAAAAATTAAAGTGTAATCTGCGTAAGCATCTTTCGGCAGCCAGTTGATGTGATACGGTGCCATGATGAAACCGATCATTTTTGGAACAACAGTAGCAATTCCGTAAATTATTGTTTGACCGAAAAGTTTTTTATAAATGCTCAAAATTCAAATTTTAGAAATAAAGTGGATTTAAATATTTTTTAAAAGTTTTCATCGGGAATTTTAAAATAGTTGTTCCAGACGAATAGGGTGCTATTTCGTATTTATTATAATGCAAAATTATTTCATTTTGCGTAATGATTATATTTTGTGGTAAACTAAATTGTTTATCCTTAAATAAATTTCCGTTTTTATTGATGTCATCTGTTGGAGATAAATTCACTGAAGTTCTAAAATCACGTTCGGCAATTTTTTTAAAACCTTCATAATCTAAAAACAAATCTTTTTGAGTAATGGATTTGCCGTTTTCTAAATTATAAAATAATGAAATAACACCTTCGTTTCCGTGCGCACCACCTGTAAAAGTGTAGTAATTCAATACAATGTTAATGCTTTTGCTATTAAAAATTTCAAAAGTTCCGTCAACAGAAGCTTCCCAAGGTAGTGGTTCATTCGGAAATGCACGTTTAATTTCGTCGTATGAATTGATGAAAGAATGTGCTAAATCTTCGTAGTTTTTAATCTCTGAAGCATTACTTTCAAAGCCGATGTGTTTTTTTACAGTATCAAGAACAATTTGATTTATCTTTTTTAAATTTTCATCTTCAGATATTATTGTAGGAATATTGAATTCAACATAACTACACTCGTCACCTTTACACGGAAGTGAAGTTTTTAATAGGTATGTTTTAGTTTCTAATTGCCAAGTTTCTTTTTTGCTACAACTGAATAATAGTGTTGAAAAACAGATTAATAAAAGTAATTTTTTGGTCATATAATTTTTTGTTAATATGAAACAAATCTATAATATTTCCTTCATAAAAAGTATCTTTGTGATTATTTTTAAAAAACGTTTTAGTTATGAAATTTAATACGAAAGTAATTCATGGTGGGCAACATCACGATCCAAGTACTGGAGCGGTAATGCCACCAATTTATCATACATCAACTTTTGCACAGAAAAGTCCGGGAGTTCACACAGGTTACGAATATAGTAGAGCAGATAATCCAACACGTACAGCTTTAGAACATGCATTAGAAAGTATTGAAAACGGTGCGCGTGGTTTAGCGTTTTCATCTGGTTTAGCAGCAATTGATTGTGTTTTACGTTTATTAAAACCAAACGATGAAGTTATTGCAATGGATGATTTATACGGTGGAACTTACCGTTTATTCACTCGTTTTTATCAAGATTTAGGAATTAAATTCCATTTCATTAATATGAATGATTTAGAGTTATTCCAATCTAAAATAAATGAAAATACAAAATTAGTGTGGATTGAAACGCCAACAAATCCGTTAATGAAATTAGCAGATATCGAAGCGATTGCAAAAATCACTAAACAAAACAATATTTTATTCGCGGTTGATAATACTTTTGCAACTCCGTATTTACAAAAACCTTTAGATTCAGGTGCTGATATTGTTATGCATTCGGCTACTAAATATTTAGGTGGACATTCAGATGTTATTGCTGGTGCTTTAGTTATTAAAGATGAAGAATTAGGAAAACAGTTACATTTTACACAATTCGCAACCGGAGCTACTTTAGGACCGCAAGAAAGTTTCTTGGTTTTACGCGGAATTAAAACTTTGCATTTACGTGTAGAGCGTCATTGTTTAAACGGACAAAAAGTAGCTGAATATTTAGAGCAACATCCGTTAATTGATCAAGTTTTATACCCAGGATTACCTTCGCATCCACAACATGACTTAGCTAAAAAGCAAATGTCTAAAGGTTTTGGTGGAATGGTTTCTTTCACATTTAAATCTGGTGCTAAAGCAGATGCGATTAAGTTCTTAGAGAACTTAAAAGTATTTACTTTGGCAGAATCTTTAGGAGGCGTTGAATCTTTGGCAAATCACCCAGCTTTAATGACACACGCTTCAATTCCTGCAGAAAAGCGTGCAGAAATTGGTGTAACAGACGACATGGTTCGTTTAAGTGTTGGTGTTGAAGATATCGAAGATTTAATTGCTGATATTGAACAAGCATTAAAATAAAATTTTTTATATATTGAAAAAGGAAGCTGAGTAGGCTTCCTTTTTTTTGTTTACTTTTAAGAAAAGTATGGTTAATGGTAAGATTCTGTTTTGTTGTTTTATTGAATGTTTTTGTTTTGATCTCTTGTAATCATAATAAAGAAAAGTTAGAAATAGATTACATTCAAATTGAAAATTCTATATTAGAAAATAAGAATAGAATTGATTCGATTGAAAATTGGGATGAAGTTGAAATAATATCTAATGATGAATTTCATCTTGAGGCTAATTCAATAAAACATTTCTATCTAAACGATGTTTTAGAAAAAATTGAAATTAATTACGGTGTTCCTTTCGCTGAAGAATTTACAATTTTGTATTTAGCTAATAAACAATTGTCATTTGTTTTAGAAGAAAAACATTTTCAAGAAGTGAAATTTTTATCTAATCAAAAAGTTCTTACTATTAGTGAAGTGAATGTAACTAAAGAGGAATATTATTTTTTTGGTAATCGAATTATTTATTTTTCAGGAAGAAAATTTGAGAGCTTAGAATCTTTAAATTCTTTTCAGATTTATAAAACTAAAATGTATATAGAATTGTTTAATTATTTGTTGAAGTCTGAATATTAAATAAAAAAGGAAGCTGAAAAGGCTTCCTTTTTTATTCTTTAAAAACTTTGGTTGGTTTCTTATTGTCATCTAATGCAACAAAAGAGAATTGACCTTTTACAGCTAAATACCTAACATCTTCATACATTTGCTCTACAAAAATTTCTACTTCTACTTTTAAGCTCGTGTTTCCAACATGGGTTACTTTACCTACTAATTCAACAATAGTTCCAGCAGGAATAGGTTTATTAAAATCGATACGGTCAGACGAAACCGTAACCATCGTTTGCCGTGAAAAACGGGTAGCTGTAATAAAAGCCACTTCGTCCATCATGTGCATGGCAGTTCCACCGAAAAGCGTATCGTAATGATTGGTTGTATTAGGAAAAACTGCTTTGAAAATACTCGTTTCTGATTTTTTAATTCTTTCTTCTATCGTCATTTTTTTATATTTTGATTTTTACAATTTATGAAATAAACATTTTCATAAATTATAAATGGTATTTTTTTTTATTTTTTTACACATCACTTACTTATTTTAAGAATAAAATAATTAATATGCTTTTTTAAGCTTCACAACTTAAACAAGTAACAAGGTTTGTTACAAATTCTTTTGATACGCTTTGACTGCGTTGATAATACAAAGTTTTAATTCCTAGTTTCCAAGCTTCAATCATCAAACGATTTACTTCTTTTACCGGAACATTTGCTGGAATATTTAGGTTTAAACTTTGTGCCTGATCTATATATTTTTGGCGTATAGATGCTTGTAAAATAATTTCATACTGGCTAATTTCTTTAAACGTTTTAAAAATATCTTTTTCTTCTTGAGTCAGCGATTCTAAATGTTGAACACTGCCGTGATTTAACATAATGCTTCTCCAAGTTTCTTCATTATCTATTCCTTTTTCTTCAAGTAAAGCTTTCAAGTATTTATTTTTACGCATAAAATTACCCTTCGCTAAACCAGCTTTGTAATAATTACTGCTGTAAGGTTCAATTCCTGGTGAAGTTTGACCTAAAATAGCAGAAGATGAGGTTGTTGGAGCAATTGCCATTAAGGTTGTGTTACGTAATCCGTAACCTTTTAAAACTTCAGGTTCACCATAAATACGAGCTAATTCTTGAGAAGCCTTAATTGATTTTTCTTGAATATTACTAAAAATTTTATTCGTGTGCATTTTAGCATCTAAACTTTCGAATGCAATTTTGTTTTTTTGCAAATACGAATGCCAACCCATAACTCCTAAACCAAGTGCACGGTGATTTTCAGCAAATGTATTGGCTGACTTTAAATAGTAATTGTCTTCTGTTTTTGCAATAAATTCTTGTAAAACAGCATCTAAAAAGAAAATAGCTAATTTAACTGCTTCTGTGTCTTTCCAATCGTCATACAATTCTAAGTTCATTGAAGATAAACAACAAATAAATGATTCGTTTGCTGAAGAAGGTAATGCGATTTCTGAACACAAGTTGCTAGAGAAAATTTGCATTTCTTTATCTTTATAAACTTGAGGTTTATTTCGATTGATATTGTCTGTAAAGAAAATATAAGGTAATCCCTTTTGTTGACGACTTTCTAAAACTTTAGCCCAAATCTCACGTTTATCTCTATCTCCGTCAATCATGTCTTGCATCCAATAATCAGGAACACAAACTCCGGTAAATAAATTTTGAATGGGATTACCGATGTTTTTTATGTCTAAAAATTCTTTAATATCATCATGGTCAATATCTAAATATGCTGCAAAAGCACCTCGACGAACACCTCCTTGAGAGATAGTATCCATAGCGGTATCAAATAATTTCATGAAACTAACCGCTCCACTACTTTTTCCATTGTCAGTTACAGCACTACCTCGTTCACGCAATTCGCCAAAATAACCAGAAGTTCCACCACCAATTTTTGTTTGCATAATTACCTCACCAAGTTTATGAGTAATACTTTCAATATTATCAGGAACATAAACATTGAAACATGAAATAGGTAAACCGCGTTCGGTTCCCATATTTGCCCAAATAGGAGACGATAAACTCATCCAACCTTTTTCAATCATTTCAATAAAAGCTTCAGTAAGTTCTGGTTTGTACAATCTTTTTGCAGCAGCAGAAGCTATACGCTCTATTGCTTTTCGAGTAGTTTCTCCTTTTAATAAATAACCTCTGTTTAATATTTGTTCGCTTTCTTCGTTAAGCCACCATAATCTTTTCATAATTTCTGTTTGAGTTGAATTAAAATAAATCGTCTGCAGTTATACTTTTGTCATGTTTAGTATATTCTACTGGTCGTTTTGCAAAAAAATCATCTAAGCTATTTGCAAAAATTTCTTCTTCAAACCAAATCATCGGTTGGTAGTTTTCTTCTGTAATGAAGAATAATTTTGAAAGGTTTATTTTTTGTAAGCTTTCGTCTATTCTAAATTTCATAAAGTTTAATAAGTTTTGTTTTGAAATGGTGTCTAATTCACCAAACTCAAAAATCCAATCTAGAATTTCAGCTTCTATGTTTATAGAATGAAGTACAATTTCATTAATTTCTTGAATGGTTTCAGTGTCAAAATAATCTGGAAATTCTTCTCTAATTTTGTTGATGATGTAAATGCCGCCGTTTGCATGTATTTGCTCGTCGATTGATGTCCAAGCAATAATATTACTTACGTTTTTCATTACTCCTTTAAAGCGAGTAAACGATAAAATGATTGCGAATTGACTAAATAGTGAAACGTTTTCAATTAAAATGGTAAATAATATTAACGATTTTAAATAGTCTTTTTTATTGTCAGATTTTGAGTTTTTTAATGCGTTCGATAAATACTGAATTCGTTTAGCAATAACCGGAATATCAATTACTTTTTCGAATTCATTATTATATCCTAAAACTTCTAACAAACGCGAATATGCCTCGGAATGGCGAAATTCACATTCGGCAAACGTACTTCCTAAACCATTAAATTCAGGTTTTGGAAGATGCAAATATAAATCGCCCCAAAAAGTTTTTACATTCACTTCAATCTGTGCGATCGCAAGTAAACTACGTTTAACTGTTTCTTGTTCGTGAGGTGTTAGGTGTGAATGAAAATCTTGAATATCAGCTGTGAAATCGATTTCAGAATGTACCCAAAAAGATTGATTAATAGCATTTGTGAACTCTAAAACTTCAGGATATTCGAAGGGTTTGTAGTTGATGCGTTTGTTGAAAATACTCATTTTTTTACTTTTATAATTAAACAATTAAAAAAGTAAATGCAGGTAGGAAATCTGGAAATTGGAAACCGAAAAGACCAACAGACATTTACTTTTATGCGAAGCAAAGTCAACTTAATTGCGGAGGTCTGACTCATAAACTAAAGTTTATTTACAGTTGCGCTACAGTTCGTGGTTTACACACGATTCCCCGTTTCTAAGGCTAAAGCCGTACAAATAAGTTTAAAACTATAAAGTTAAAATTAGGTTATTTGTTTTAAAGTATTAAAAATATTTGAAATTCTTATTCACAATAATGTAAACAAGTTTTTTCAGTATAAAATTGTACTAATTTTATATGAGTTATCGTTTATATTTGTAAGTATTAAATCTAGGATATGAAATTCGTTTATCAAATATTATTTTTTTGTTTATCAATAAGCACGTTTGCGCAAAATCAACTTTGGAAAGGTTATTTTTCTTATAATGAAATTCGTGCCATAGCACATTCGCCTTCTAAAACTTATTTTGCTACAGATAATGCTGTTTTCGTTTGGGATGATCAAGATGAATCTTCTGAAATTTATAATTCTATAAACGGATTTAAGGCTTTTGATATTACCTCAATTGCTTATAGTACAAATTTTGGTAAAATTCTTGTTGGAAATTCAAACGGTCAAATTGCAATTATTGAAGAGCATTCAGGTAAAGTAATCTTTTTGAATGATATCGTAAATAAGAATTCAATTCCAGATAATTTAAAAAGAATTAACGACATATTTGTTGAAGAAGGTTTTGCTTATGTTTCTACAGATTACGGAATAAGTGTAATTCGTTTAAACGATAATAATTTCGGAGATTCGTATTACATAGGAAATTCTGGTGAATACACAAAAGTTCTTCAAACGATAGTTGTAGGAAATTATATTTATGCGGTTACAGATCAATTTGGTTTAAAACGAATTTCGCTTTCAAATCAGAATAAAATCGATTTTATACAATGGCAAATTTTCGATACTTCGAAATGGTTAAGCATCGCAAATTTAGATGGTTTTTTGGTTGGTGTAAAAGAAAACTTAACTTTAAATCGTTTTGAGAACGATATGCCAATTGTAGTAGATACTGTTTATGGTGGATTTTATAAAATTACTGCATTTAAAAAAGAATTAACAGTAGTTACTCACCAAGCGGTACGTTTATATAATCAGAATTTGTCTAGACAATTCGAATTCATTTTCAACGAAAATACGGGTGAATTCAATTGTGCTTTAATTAAAAACGGAACCTTTTTTTTAGGTACAAAAATTAATGGGGCTATGATTATTAATCAAGTTGCAAATTCAGAATACATAATCTCACCCGAAGGACCACTTTCAAATAATGCATATTCAATTTATTTAAACAATAATGACTTTTATGTTGCCTTCGGAGGCATCAGAAATAACTATTCTCCGATATATGAATCTTATGGAATTAGTAAATACAATTTTAATTTAGGTTGGTCACATCTGTCCGCAGCAAAAATCGGAAATATACTTTCAACAAGTAATATCTCAATGAACCCACGAAAAAAAGGACATCTTTACGTAAGTTCTTTTTTTAACGGAATGTTAGATGTAGCTTTAAATCAAAATAAATTTGAGGAAAGTAGCTCAACTTTATACGATTTTTCTAATACAATCTTATCTAGTATTTTAGATGGTAATTTTAATTCTACGCGTGTAATTGGTCCTGAGTTTGATAGAAATGGTACGGGATGGATTTCTAATAGTTGGTCAGATTTTCCATTAAAGTCTTTTGACTTAAATGATAATTGGAAACAATATTCTTTTACAAGTGTTTTATCAGCAGAGGTTCAGAAAACAGAAAAATTTGCAGCTCCTGTAATTGATAAAAATAACACTAAATGGATTGGAACAAATAACAGTGGGGTTATTGCTTTTAACGAAACACGAAACAATAAAACACTTTTATTAAGTGTTGAAGGAGTGGGGAATTTGCCCTCTCGACATATCAACTCTTTAGCAATTGATAATAATAATCAATTGTGGATAGGGACAATGTACGGTTTACGTGTGCTTTCTTCAGTAGATCAATTTGTAAATTCAAATTCTTTACGATCTAATCCAATCATTATTCTTCAAGATGATACTGCTGAAGAATTATTATATCAACAGCAAATTTTAAAAATCACTGTAGACGGAGCAAATAACAAATGGATTTCGGTGGCAGGAGCCGGAGTTTTCTTAGTTTCACCAAACGGACAAGAAACTCTATATCGTTTCGATTCACAAAATTCTCCATTGCCAAGTAATGATGTTACAGATGTTCAAATTAACGGAAAAACAGGCGAAGTGTTTTTTGTAACACGTAAAGGAATTGTTTCCTTCTTAAATTTTGCAACTGAAGCAACAGAAAAATTAGATAATGTAAAAGTTTTTCCAAATCCGGTTCGTCCAGAGTTTACAGGTGAAGTTAAGATTACCGGTTTGGTAGATAATGCTAATGTGAAAATTACCGATGTTGCTGGGAATTTAGTTTTTGAAAAAAAATCTGAAGGAGGAACTGTACTTTGGAATACCTATAATTTTTCTGGAAATAAAGTGGTTTCTGGTGTATATATGGTGTTTATTGCTTCACCAGATGGAGGAGATACAACTGTTAAAAAAATCATGATTGTTAGATAATGTTGGTAAAAACTAAAGTTATTGTTTTTAGTGCTATTCGTTACCAAGAAAAAAGTTTAATAGTAAAGTGTTTTACCGAACAAGCTGGAATCAAAACTTATTTTATTCGTAATGCATTTTCTAAAGCTAAGAATGCACAAAACCGTGTGTATTTTCAACCGTTGACTTTGTTGGAAATCGAGGCCGATCATAAAAACAAGTCGAGTTTAGAATACATTAAATCGGTTAGTTTAGCACATCCGTATCATTCGTTAAATATAGATTACGTAAAAAACGTAATGGCTATTTTCTTGGCCGAATTTATTTCGAATGCCGTTAAAGAAGAAGAACCTAACAAGCCATTATATTCCTTTATGGAAACCGCTTTGTTGTGGTTTGATAACCACGAAGGAACTGCCAATTTTCATTTGTATTTTATCCTTGAGTTAACCAAATATTTAGGATTCTATTTTGACGACTCTGATGAATTTTCGATTTATTTTAATGCCCGAGAAGGCGTTTTTGTAAATCAATACAATCCAGATTGTTTAAATGAAGAAGAAACTATTTTACTTCGCAAATTAATGAAGTTTGATTTAACGGCTAATGAAAAATGCTTTAGCGCAAACGAACGTCGGACTTTACTTCGATTGTTAATTGCTTATTATGAAAAACATATCGCAAATTTTAAAGAACCCAATTCATTAAATGTGTTAATTGAGGTTTTTAGTTGATAAAGCCAAAATAGATAAGCAGGAGTTTATTTTCCTGCTTATCTATTTTTATAACATCATATTTTGAGTTCCGGTTGCGCGTTCTAATTCAATCAATGCAGCTGTATAATTAAAAATAGTTTCATAATATTTTTCTTGAATTTCATTATACGTTCGTTGTGAATCTAAAACATCAAGTAAGGAAGTTTCACCACGTTTATAGCTGTAAAATTTTCCTTCTAAAACAATTTTTGCTTGTTCTAATAATCCTACATTAAAAGTTTGAACTTGTTTTTTATTCGAGATAAACGAAATATAAGCTTGATTTACGTCTGCTAAAACTTCTAATTGAGCTAAGTCATATAATTGTTGTGATTGATCGTAGGCTAGCTGTGCGATTTTTAATTCGTTATTTCTTCTATTTGAAAACTTTAACGGTATAACTACACCACCTCCAATTTTTGTGAATTTTGGAGTTTCTGCAATTTCATTTCTAACTATCGAATTATATTCTATGCCAAATTTTAAACCCAAATCTATAGCTCGGTTGGCTTTAGCTAATTCAATATTTCGTTGCGATACTTCTTTAGATTGTAAAGCAGCGATCAAATCTGTTCTGTTTTCTAAAGCTAGGTTTTGTAACAAATTTAGATCAAACTCTTTGTTAACACTAGGGAAATTAGCATTTAAAATAAAGTTATAGTCGGTTTCACCCATTAATAGCCCAAGCTGAATTAGCTTGTGTTGGTAATTCATTTCGGCATTCAAAACATCATTTTTTAAGTTAAGTGCTTCAATTTTACTTTGTTTAGCATTGATTTCAGAAATTTCTCCTAAAGCAAATCGAATACTATCTGATTTTTCCAACTCTTTCATTGCTTCATAAGAGTTTGATTTGACTTTAAAAATTTTTTCGTTTTGTAAGGCCTCAAAATAAATTAAAGTTGCATCTGCTTTTAAGTTTTTAAAGTAATTTAATAAAATAGATTGTGTTAATTTATATTCGCTTTTAGCTAGGTTAATTCGAGCTTTTCTTTTGTCTCCAAGCTCTAATTTCCATTCAAGTTCACTTTCGTATCCAAATCCCAATTGGTGTTTTTTTTCTCCGTTATCAAAATAACCAATAGATAATTCTGGATCTTGAAATGCTTTAGCACTTGCGATATTTAATTCTGATATAGAAACATTAAGTTTCTCAACTGCATAAGCTTTATTGTAATCTTGAACATTTTTTAAATAATCTGTGAAAGCTAGTTCGCGATTTTTTATGTTTTGTGAATATGTATTAGAGCTTAAAAACAGTAAAAAGGTTTGAAGTAAAAAAAATATTTTTTTCATAATTTCTTCTTTTTTAATTTGATTCTTCTTCTTCTCTTCCCCATTTTTTTTCTACCAAATAATATAAAGCGGGTAATGCAAAAAGAGTAATGATGCTCGAAAACATCAATCCATAAACAATTACGGTTGCCAACGGACGTTGAACATCAGAGCCAATACCAGTTGCTAAAGATGCTGGTAATAAACCCAATACAGCAACTGTGGCTGTCATTAAAACAGGTCTAAATCTATCTTTGGCTCCATCTATAACTGCACTGTAAAGTGATTGCCCTTTTTTTCTTAGCTGATTGATGTAAGAAATCATGATAACTCCATTTTGAATGGAAACGCCAAACAAAGCAATAAACCCAACAACAGAAGAAACATTTAAAGTCATACCTCTGATGTTTAAAGCTAACATGCCACCAAAAACAGCCAATGGCACAATGCTAATTAAAAGCAAAGCTTGTCTTATGTTACCAAAAGCTCCGTATAAAAGTAAAAACATCAATGCAATTGCTAAGGGAACAATTAAAATTAACCTATCGTACGCTCGGTTTTGATTTTCGAATTGACCACTCCATTTGATGTGGTTTTTGGCATGATCATAGGTTATGTTTTTTTCAATTTTATTTTGAGCTTCTTTTAGGAAAGAACCTAAATCCCGATTTCGTAAATTTAATTTTACGGTTAAATGGCGTTTATTCATTTCTCGAGTTATCGTACTTTCTCCTGTACTTGTTTTGATATCGGTAACTTGAGCTAACGGAATTTTAATTCCATCTTGATTGGTTAACATTAAGTTTGCTATCTTATCTGTTGTGTTTCGGCTTTCATCTGTATATCTACAAATAATATCGTAAACTTTATCATCGATAAAAATTTGTGAAATAGCTTTTCCGCCAATTCCTACTTCAATGAGTTCGGCAACATCTGATGCGTTTAATCCATATTGAGCAATTTTATCTCGGTTAGCATGAATTTGCAATTGTGGTAGCGGCGGTTCTTGATCAATTGCTAAATCAACAGCTCCTTTAACAGTTTTTAGTTCATTCATTATATTTTCAGCAATACGACGCGTTTCTGCAAAATCATCACCATAAATTTTAACAGCTAATTCGCTATGTGCACCCGAAATTTTATCCATAACCCCATCAATCATTGGTTGCGAAAAACCAACAGTATAGCCTGGTAAACTTGCATATTCATTGGCTAATTCATGAATTAAATCGTTTTTTGTTTTTCCCTTAGGCCAATCTTTATAAGGTTTAATTCCAATGGAAACTTCAAAATGCGATGCTGTCCACGGATCTGTTCCATCGTCATTTCTACCAGCTTGAATCATGATGTAAGTAACCTCGTCATATTTCATAGTTCGGGCACGTAATGTATCTGCCATTTCTTTCGATTTTTCAATTGATAATCCTGGAGGAAGTTCAACCTGCGACCAAATAGAACCTTCGTCTAAAGTTGGTAAAAAATCTTTTCCAACCAAAAAAGTAAGACCAATGGCAAAAAATAAAACAGTTGCTAAGGGAAGAAAAACTCTCTTAGGTTTTTTCATTATGTGAATGATCCGATTTGAATAAGAGTTTGTAAGTTTTTCTAGCCATTTGTTTTGCTGTATTTTTTTAGGTTTTTTATAAACCGCATAAGCCAGCCCGGGTATTAATAAAAGCGCTACACACAGAGCGCCAAACAACGCATAACTTACGGTAAATGCCATCGGAGTAAATAGTTTTTTTTCAACCCGTTCAAACGCAAATAGCGGTAAATATGCAGTAGTGATAATAAGCGTTGCAAAGAAAATGGGCTTGGCAACTTGTTTAGCTATAGTTGCTATGGTTTTTTCTTTGAGCTCTTCTTTTTCATCTTCTTCTCGTTTTTTAAGAATAGATTCGAGCATTACAATTGAACCATCTACAATGATTCCAAAATCGATAGCACCTAACGAAAGTAAGTTTGCTGGTACATTGGTAAAATGCATTAAAATGAATGCAATTAAAAGTGATAATGGAATGGTAATAGCAACCAATAAAGCTCCACGCCAGTTTTTTAAAAAGATAATCAATACTACTACAACTAAGGCAATGCCTTCTATTAATGTATGTGATACCGTGTTTAAGGTTGTGTTTACCAGTTCGGTCCGATCTAAAAAAGGATGGATTTTAACCCCATTCGGTAGTAAATCTGAATTTAATTCGGCTACTGCCAAATGAATGTTTTCTAAAACGGCTGAGGTATCTTCTCCTTTTAAAAGTAAAACAATTCCTTCAATGCTGTCAGAATAATCCCGTTCACGATCGGTATAGGATAAAATTCCTTTTCGTTCTACATTTCCATATTTAAGCGTTCCGATATCGTTTAATAAAATAGGAATTCCTTTTTCTGATTTTACTACAATTTTACCGAAATCGTTTAAATCTTTAACCAAACCAATTCCCCGAATTACATAACCTAAATCACCTTTAGGTAAAATACTTCCACCAGAATTGATGTTGTTTTCTTCTATGGTTTTGATAACCTCGTTTAAAGATAAATTATAGGTGTCGAGTTTTTTAGGATCAAGTTCAATTTGATATTGTGTAGTAATTCCGCCAAAATTAGTCACTTCAGCAACTCCAGAAATTTGTTTGATTTTTGGAATGATTACAAAATTTTGCAAATCAGTTAGTTCACGTAAATCATGAGAATCACTTTCAATTATATAACGATAAACCTCCCCAATTGGTGAAGTTAAAGGATCTAAACCCGGAACTGCCCCAAATGGTAATTCCAACTCAGTTAAACGTTCTTGAATGCGCATTCTTGCCCAATAATCATCTACACCGTTTTTAAATACAAGTGTAATTATCGAAAGACCAAAAGTACTTTTGCTTCGCATTACATGCATTCCAGGTAAACCATTTAAAGCACGTTCAATTGGAATGGTAATTTGTTGTTCAATTTCTTCGGCTGCTAAACCCGGAACTTGCGTTAGAACTTGTGAAGTTACATCAGCAATATCAGGGTAAGCTTCAATTGCTAAATGTTTCCAAGAATAATAGCCAAACAAAGCAATTAATGCAAACAATGAAAGCATTAGCCATCGTTTGGCAATAGCAGTATCAATTAATTTATTCATTTTTATTTTGCTTGAAGTAAGTAAATTCCACCATCAATAATTAGTTGGTCTGATTGTTTTAAACCTTCTAGAATGGCTGTTTTGTTTGGATCGTTGGTTGATATACTTTTAATTTTTTGTTTTTTAAATTGGTTTTCACCTATTTGTAAAAAAATAAAAGAATCGTCTTTTTCTTGAAAAATGGCTTTTGTTGGAATTACAAGCATTTCTTTTCCAGAATCTTTAAGTTTTACGCTTACATACATTCCCGGTTTTAATAAGTTTTGAGCGTTGTTAACTTCAATTAATACTTCAACACTACGTGTGTCTTCGTTAACAACATCACCAATATTTACTATCTGTCCAATGAAAGGTGTATTTGAATAAGCTTCTGCAAAAAGTAAAACCTCGTTTAGGTTTTTTAAAACAGCTAAATCTTTCTCTTTAACTTGCGCAGCAATCCAAACCTGAGATAATTCGGCAATGGTTACTAAAGCTTCACTGTCTTCCTTTACATAATCACCTATAATTAAATCGTTTTGAATAATAGTACCAGCAATAGGTGAGGTAACTATTAAAGCTTCGCCAATTTTCATATTTAATGGATTTACATCATAAATGTTTAATGTAGCAACAGCCTGGTTTAATGCAAGTTTTTTTACTTTATAGTCCAACTCGGCTGCTTCTAATTCACGTTTAACTCCAACAGCGTTTTTTAGTAAATCTTCTTGTCTTTTTAAATTGATTTCCGCAACTTTTAATTCTTGATACGTAGTTAAATAAGTTTGTTGAGCAATAAAAAAATCTGATGATGAAAGTGAAAAAATAGGAGTTCCCTTTTTTACCTTTTGCCCTAATTTAATATGTGATTTAGTTATTCTACCAACAAAAGGTGCTGCAATTTTAGCAAATTGATTTGGAATAGCTTTTACATAACCGTTTACATCTAAATCTAAATGAACAACCTCTTGACTTGCCTTTTCGATTTTAATCCTAGATTTAATGGTGGATTTTTCGGTTAACGAAATGATATGATCTTTAATTAAATAGTTTTCTTCAGAAGAGGATTCGTTTTTTTGTTCGCAACCTAAAAGCACAACAAAAAGAAAGACAAAGGCATTTGTCTTTTTAAGATTTAAAAAAGTTTTGTAAAATACAGACATAGGCTTTTTTTTTAGATAGTATTTGATCTAAGATTTTATGTCTGCAAAATTATTGTGGTTGTTTTACTTAGGCTGTTAGAGAGCTTTTAGAATATTATTAGAATATTATTAGAAAGGATAAAAGTTAGATTTTTTTGCAATAGATATCAAAAATGAAGTGCCGATATTTACTTTAGATGTAACGCTTATTTTTCCTTGATGCAATTCGATTATTTTTTGAGTTAATGATAAACCAATGCCATGTCCAGAGTTGAAGTTTTGGTTGTTTCCGCGGTAAAAAGAATTAAAAATGTACGGTAAATCGTCAGAATTAATTCCAATGCCTTTATCTTTAAATTCGAAATAAAAAAAAGCTTCATCTAAATCTATAAATACTTCGCAGCATGCATTGTCAGAAAACTTACATGCATTTTCCATCAAGTTTACAAAACAAACTTTTAATAAATATTCGTTTGCATATATATGCAAATCTTCTTCGTTTTCAGGAAACTTCTTAAACGAAAGATCAATTTTATAATTGTTATTTATTTGTTGAACCTGATGAACCGCATCTAATAAAAGCTCATCAACTCGAATTAATTTTCGATGTATTTTTGACGGATCGTAACTTGCTTTAGCTAAATCAAATAGGTTGTTGATTAGTCGGACAATTTTTTGGGCATCGTTTAAAGAATTATGTACTGCAATTTTATATTCATCTATCGATTTGTTTTTTATGTTCGTAAGTTCAAGTTCGGTAATAATAGCAGCTAAAGGTGTTCTTAACTCATGTGAAATATTAGAAACAAAGTTTTTTTGAGCTTCGAACGAGTTTTCTAAACGGTTCAACATTTCATTAAAAGTAGATGCAAGCTCTGCTAATTCATCTTCATTTTTTTCAGTAGTAAGACGTAAATCTAAATTTGAAGCGGAAATTAATTGAGCTTTTTGGGTCATTTCTTTAACTGGATCTAAAGCTTTTTTCGTGAAATAAAACGCAGCAGGAATAATTAAAAATAAAGAAACCACCAGAACGAAGATGCAGGTTTTTAATAAACTATCTAATACATTGTATCCGTACTCGTCATAAGCTGCAGCAGTAATTACATACGTTTTGTCATTTATTTTATAGTTTAAACCAATAATTTGCCATTTGTTTTTGTAGCGCGTAAGTTCTCCATGGGTTTTAATTTGTCTTAAAAATGTTGGAGATTGTTCAATCATATTAACTTCAACATTGTCGTGATATAACAACTTTAAATTGGTGTTGTAAATTGCAACCTCAACTTCATTAATGGTTTGTCTGTTGTTTTGATAAATATTTTGAAGTGTATGTGCATCAACTTTTAGTTCTAAAAACAAGTTTGCTTTTGTAATTGCTTCTTGTTTAAGTAACGCGTAAAATTCTTTTTCTCGATTGTTTTTAACCGAAAAATAAATGATCGAAGCAAAAAACAACAAAAGCGTTGTTGTAATTAAAGTAAATAAAAGGGCTAACTTGGTTTTAATTTTCATCTTGTTTCAGGATAAATCCTTGACCACTTTTTGTGTGAATTAAATTATATTGAAAGGGTTTGTCTATTTTTTTTCTAAGATAATTAATATAAACGTCAATAAAATTTGTGCCGGTATCAAAATGAGTTTCCCAAACTTT
>NZ_CANRNX010000002.1 GCF_947632075.1 uncultured Flavobacterium sp. | reverse complement strand
GGTCGTGGGTTCGAGTCCCTCCATCGGCTCAATCATTCAAATTCATAGCTTAGATTTTTGTTTTACAAAACTCTAAGCTTTTGTTATTTAAGGCTTTAGGTTTTTTAATTTTTAAAAAACATGACTTCAAATAATACTTCTAACCCTATATTGTTCCCAAAGAAAAACCCAACAATTTCATCTGGGAAGTTAAGCACTAAAATAGTAATCAAAAATGACTACGTTCGCTCTGACGGAAGTTGCGCTTTATACTTGCAAATGTTCCTAAATGGTGAGAGAAAACGACTAAATCTAAATATCTACGTCCCAGAAGAAGCCTTCGATAAAACCAAAATGCGCGTCAAAAAAGCCTATAAAGGCAGTCGTGATTTAAATCTAATCATTGAAAAAGTTTTAGCAGACGTAAATCAAATCGAAGTAATGTATCGGTTATCTGAAACAGAACTTACAACAGATATTATTGCTAAAGAATTAAAATCACCTTCGAGTCGTTTAGATTTTATTAAATATTTTGAAGAACAAATAAACATAGATGCAAATCATTTAAATCCCGCAACAATCAAATCTGCCCGAAGTGTGTTAGCTAAAATTCAAGAGTTCCGCAATATTTGGTTTTTCAGAGATCTATCAAGAGAATTAATTTTAGATCTACTTCAATTTTTAAGAACAGAAAAGAAAAACTCTCAAAATACTTTATTCAACGTAACTAAATATTTACGTAAATATTTAAAACGTGCTGAGAAAGCAGGAATAATCTTTCCAATTACCTATCAAGACGTACCGCATTTAAAAGTCAAAGCAGATATCGGACACCTTACAAAAACAGAAATAAAAAAACTTTGGGACTTTTACAACGAGCAATACGTCCCTGAGGTTTATCGCCATATTTTATCCAAGTTTTTATTTTCATGTTTAACAGGTTTAAGAATATCCGATATGCAGGCATTAAATAAAGATAGTTTCGTTGGCGATTATCTAATTAAATTTGAAGCCAAAAAAACAAAGAAAATCCAAAAAATTAAACTGAATTTCACAGCTAAAAAATTAATTGAAGACGGATACCTTTTTGCTGGTAATTATACAGATCAAGCTATAAATCGAAAGTTAAAAGAAATAGCCGAATTAGTAGATATTCCGTACAGACTCCATTTTCATATGGCTCGCCATAGTTTTGCTACTAATTTTTTAAAACAAGGTGGTAGGGTAGAGGTCTTGCAAAGATTATTAGCTCACTCGTCAATTCGCGAAACAATGAACTACGTTCACGTAGTTGACGATGATTTAAATAGAGAAATATTTTTACTAGATAATATTTTCGATGATGAAGATGATGAGCAAAAACTCTTAGAACGTACAACAATCAATCTTAATTACGAATTTGTAGATGAAGGAGAATAAAAAAAACCGACAATTAGTCGGTTTTTTTATTAATAAAGCATCAACAATAATTCAAATTCAGTTGCATACAATCCGTTCGATAGTTCTTTGTATTGCATTGAATTTACGTAATATCTTTTATTATCTATAAAAACAAAATCTTCTGCAGCTATTTGTTTAATAGTACGTTGGTCAAAAATACCTTTTGCAGGAAAAACACCTCCAGATAAATAATTGGTAAACGACTTTCTATGAAAGTTAGTAAAGATGTTTTGGAGCGTTAAATCATAACTAATACCATTTAAAGTAACATTTGGTAATGGCAGCGTATAAAATCCAATCTGATGATCATAAATCATCAAACCAACTCCCCCTTTGTCGTTAGTGAAATCACTCATTGTTAAACCTTCACCCAATTTAACAGGTAAATATTTAAACTTAGTACTAATTTCTTTTGTATGTGTTTTCGCAGTAAATTGTCCTATTTGCACAGCATTTTTATCAACCAAAATAACATCATCATGCACATTATCATACTTAAGCAGTAACGAATCAAATTCAACAGCATCATAATCTTCAACTAAAATCGATTCTAATTCAACGCCTGAATGGTCACTAAACTTAGTCTCAAAAAACTCTAAATTCAAAGTTTTTTCGTGATCATTTGTCGTTACTTTCAAGTTAAAAAGTTTCTTCAATTCATTTATATAATCAACAAAACTCCAATCTGGACAAAAACGTTGTAAATTAATAATAGGGTGGGTACTATAGCCCTTATTGTTAGATATTTCATATACTTTAAATTCACTTACACTTAGAGGCTCAGCATTGTTGTTAGCCATTTTTACAAATGTAACATTCAACATGTTCACATTTTGAGCCGACGGTACTCCAGTAATTTCCACACTAAAAGTTTGGTATTCATCACCACTAAAATCGCCAAACAAGCTTACTTCCTGAGTAGTCAATTCACTAGATGTAGAAACACCAGCCAATACAACTTGATTTAATATTTTCTTAACCCTAATCTCAACACGGTATTTTCTTCCTGGTCTAATTAACTGTGGTACTAAAATTGTTTTCCTATAAGCTCCAAATCCAAAGTTTACCCAAGTTGATGTATACGGAATATTAAAAATAACTTCATTTTTATCAATAGCTGTTAAGTTATCATTTTTGCTATCTAGCAATATTTTCTTTATAAAATTACTATTTGCAAAGGCTCCAGCTAATTTGTAACCTACACTTTCAACCGCTTGTTTAAGCGGAGCTAATAAATAAACTTTTGGAGCATTTACTGTTACATTAGTAAAATTAATTCCATTAATTAATGTGTAGCTGTTGTAGCTCATGTAACGCATGCCATTCTCATAAACATAATCGTTTATTACACCTTTATAATGAAACCAATCATGCGTTTCATCTAAATCTTCACCATATTTCAACGGCCAATAAATAGTCGGTAAATTAAACAACGTCTGCGGATATCCTTTCGTAGAAATATTAGCACCATAAATTGCCCAGGTGTTAGAATACTCAATCGGAATTTCAGTCTCTCTGTTTTCTTCATAATCAAAAGGCGGGTTCAAGTTCGGGTGTGTATTAATTCTGTCAGGTAAAAAAGTATTTATCTTCTCATCTTTAATACGATACAAAGGCGAATAAAAAACTAGGTTACATTTTCTAAAGTTCTTGGTATAGCTTAAAATCTGTAGTTCCCCAACAAAATTTCCCTCTGGAGTAATCACTTGCACCTCGTGAAATTGTTCTCTTTTTTTTGATGTCGAAATATTTGAACTCAAAGCCAATCGAGTAGCTTCATTTTCAATAATCATAAACGGATAAGAATTTGATTGAATCTTAAAATCATTATCCATAAATCTATTTTCACGCTTTAAAGTCAAAGTATCCTTAACCACTTCAATCTCGTGCTCTCCTTTAAAAATACGTATCATTAATTTTTGATTTTTGGATTCTTATTAATCTTAAAACTCAACTGATTCTGAGTCACATACTCCCCATCAGTATATGTAGTTATCGATTTAACCGTAGGCACGCATTCAACAAAAACATTTCCAATTTTAATTTTTGTTTCTAATGAATTCACAATCTGTGAAACAATCCCTCGTTCCTTTTCAGTTAAATATCCAGTATCAACAGTAAAAGTAGTTTCTTCTTTTACTTCCGCAGTTTTCAGCGCACCCAATCCATTTTCATAAGTCGTAACTGCAAAATCATCTTTTGTAGATAATTTTCCAAACAATTGAATTTCTAACGGATAGCCAAATTTATTTAAAAACATTACAGACTTACCACTATATAACGTATTCCGTAAAACCTTAAAGTGTTTTACCGCATAAGAGTTCCCGTGAGTAATTCGTAACTCTAAAAAATTAGTAGTTGGTAATACATTTATATTTTTATTCAATAAAAATGTTTTTTCTGCAACATTAAAAGAAAAGTTTTGATTCATATAAGAATGACCTTCATCTCCAATAAGTGTTACATTAAAATTGGCACTATTTGAATGATAAAAAGGAAGCAGTAAACGAAATTCTTCACCTATAACAAAAGCTTGTGCATCAACATTAATAAAAGTAACATTATAAGCATTAAAACGTTCATTTGTTGCTTTAGTAGCGTATCTAAGCAAATAATTAAAGGTATTCACCAAATTATTTACATTGTTTTTATTTTTATAAACTTCAATTCTTAGAATTCTATCCAAACGATAAGATTGTATAGTTACGTTATTTTGAATAGCCGGAAAAACAAGTGTTTTCAATAACAAGTTACTAAACTGTAAAACAATTTTACTTTCTGAAATTCGTGGAATCACCAACTCATCAAACAATACATTATCAATATAAAACTTCGCATAATGGTAATGCTCTTGAGCATCTGTATGCGACAATATTATCTCTGTAATATTAGCGTCAATCAGTACGCTATTTTCTGCGGGTCCGGTTAGTTTAATTGCCATTGCTTATAATTGCGTTTTGTTTCGTTTGGTTCAATTCTTTCTGTAAATTCTGCATCTTCTCAACATCTTCATATCCAAATCGGGTACGTGCTTCAATTCCATTTTCAAGTACTGCATTTAACTGATTAACAGACGTAGCCAATGCAACTAAAACCGTTGGATCTATAAACGGATTCGAGTTTCCAGAACTACCACCATTCAGCATCATTTGTCGTTCGTTATCTAGCCAGTTTATTATTGGAGCATAACGCGGACTCTGAGTCATAACAGCAGGGGAAACCCATTCGTTCGCATGTACATAACCAGTAAAAGCTCCATATTCATCACCACCAAAATTGCCAGTTCCATCTCCAGTATAACCTCCATAAAAGTGAGTTGGCATTTTAGCGATAGGAGTTTGTGCTATTTTCTGTACTTTTTTCAATCCTGAAACAACTGCGATTCCTGCCATAATAGGTCCTAAAATATAACCAATACCAGGTATTAAAGAAGCAGATGCTTCAGCATTTTGAGCAGCCTGATAAGTTGCAACTGTAGTTTCTGCAATCTTTGCAGCTTTCCAGGCTCCAGTACCTTCGTTAAATGCTTCAGCAGTTTGAGAAAAAACATCTTTTATAATGTTGAGTCTCGCTTGTTCACTTAAATTAGTCCATTCAACTTTTTGTTTTTCAATTTGCTCTTGCGCTCTAGCAGCATCAGCGTTAATTCTTCCAGCTTGCAAAGCATATTTTTCTTTTATAGCTAAAATTAAAGATTCAGAACCTTCTACATTTTCAACACGCGCCAATTCCATTTCTTGTTCAACAGCTAATTGCATTAAAGCAATCTCACGTGTTTTTTCAATCATTATAAGTGCACGTTCTTCGGCACTTCTAGCTTGTTCAGCTTGTCGTTCAAATTCGTTTTCGCGCTTGGTAATTTCATTTTGCTGTTCAATAGCTTCAGCTTCTAAACGATATTGCTCGGCACGTACACGTCTTGCTTCAGCAATCTCAGCATCTCGTGCAGCTTCAAGTTCTTTAATACGTTCTGTATGCCCTTTGTATTTTTCAATTTCCTTCGCATACTTATTGGTAATTTCTGCCTCTTCACGTGCAATACCTTGTAATCTTGCATTTTCACGTTGCTCACGAGAACGAAGTAAAATTTCATCAATTTCAGCTTCTCCTTTTTCAAATAATTCTTTAAGTTTTTCTTGTTTTTTTTGTTCGCGTTCTAATTCTTTCTGAGCTTTAGTATCTACACTTTTAGAAGTGTTATCAGTAGATAAAGTCGTGGAAGTATTGGTTGTACTTACATTATCTACAACATTTCGCTCAATAGTTTTTAACTTCAGATTCTCACCATTCCACGCATCAACAAAGTTTTTGGCACTTTCTTTAGCTGCACTTACTGTATTTTCCTTTATACTATTCATTGTATTTTTCCAAATATCAGGTATTGCAGAAAAATCACCTTTAAAAATTGCTCCTACAATAGAAACTAATCCTCTAAAACCCTCACCAATATTTTTAATTCCATTTGATAAAGCATTAAAAACTAACTTTCCAACAGCACCAATAGTATTCATAGTTCCAGCAAAAGCACTACTAGAATTGTATAAATTAACAAACCCATTATATGCACCAATTACTCCATTAACAATAGCAGTAATTCCTTTATAAACACCTTCCATAAGTTGGGCTTTCATTACAGAAAAACCTCCATCTGTAGAATGGAATAAATCTGCAAAAGCTTGGTTCATTTCATCCTGTGCAGCAACAGATTCCATTTGCGCTTGTTCCAATTCTGTAAGCCCAGCACCCGCTTTATCTAAACCGGAGTTGATACTTGCAATTACCTTTTCAAAACCTCCAGCATCTTCTCCTGCAGATCCAAAAACATCAGCAATCAATTGCCCTTTTTGCTGTAAGTTTAAACCAGTTCTCTCGGCTTCGTTAGAAATCATTTCTAACGCCTGTTTGGTATTCAGTGAGCCAGTACGTACTCCGTTAGAAATGGTATCTGTAAATTTCTGACCAAAAGCATTTGTTAATGATTCAGATGCAGAATTAGGCATTTCTTTCAAACGCAAATCAACCTCTTTTATCGAATCAAGTATCTTGTCTTTATAAACACCATTTTCAGCACCAGATTGCATAATGGCAAAAAACTCATCAGCACTATATCCAGCTTGCGCTAAAAAACTTGAATATTCAGCAGTGTTATCAAAAAAATCTTCTGCAGATGCACCTGCTCGTTCGTAGCCTAAGTTAATTTGGTTAAATGCTTCATCGTAACTCAATCCAAAATCTTTAACTAAAGCTTGTACTGCAGTTAAAACTTCTTTTTGGCTTGCACCAGTGCGTTCAACAATTCCGTTAACCTTAACCCCAACAGCTTCCAATTCATCACCAGCCAATCCGGTAAATTGCTTGGTAACTTTTAAAGATTTTTCCATCTCGGTATTATAATCATACCAATATTTAGTAACTACGGCAATAGTTGCCCCAATAGGCGTTGCAATAAAAGCAATAGCTTGTTTAGTTACACTACCAATTCCATTGCCTAAATTTTTAAATTCGTCACGTACACCTTCTAAATCACCACTGGTTAATGCACCTATAAAATTTTGCATCGAAAAACTAGAAGCATTCAGTTCTTTAGTACTTTCTTTTACTGCTTCTGTAGTGTCATATATTTCTTCCTTAAATGCTTTTTGATGTACTTTTAACTGTTCTATTGTATCTTGATGTTTTTTTAACTGTTCGGTATAATCAGCGTCATTTTTATTCAAATTACGCAAATCACGATTCGTTTCACGCATCGCTTTTGTAATTCCATTTAAACTATTAACAACCTCTTTTCCGTTAATGTTGATGTTTATATTTCTTACTGTAGAATTTGCCATATTTTATCGAATTAAAGCCGCCACTTCTTCAGCACGTACTACACTTAAACTTTCTGCTAAAAAATCAATTACATTAGCTTGTTCAATTGCATCATCTACTACAGCTTTTGCTTTTAAACGCATATTTAATCCGTTACTTTTAACACCTTCAAAACCATAGTTTTGTACATACAGTTGTTTAGGACCTTTAACAGATAAACGTGTTAAATGTTGTTTTTTAAATTTTGTCAAAATCTTTAACTCGCTTAATGTTTCGCCACTTCGTTTATTTAATCTACTGTGTATTAAGTTGTTTGTGTTTTGATGTAAACGGCCTTTTGCAATCTGTGCAATTTTTTTTTCTGTATCCATTTTACTATTATTTTAAGTAAAAATACCGTTACCAAAACCCTAATAAAAGGACACAAAAAAACCACTCAATTGAGTGGTTATGTTTTAAATTTTTAAAAGTGCATATAGTTCATCTTCTGTAATCAACGGTATTCCTAAATCTATAGCCTTAGCTAATTTAGAAGGACCAGGTTCATTTCCGATAATTAAAAAATCAGTTTTACCAGAAACAGTTGATTTTATTACAGCACCAATATTATTAAGCATTGGTATTAAATCATTTCTGTTTTCAATACCTCCAAATTCTCCAGTAATCACAACACTCTTATTGAAAAATTTATGTTCTTTATTTGCTATAGTTTCTAGTTCCACTTTGTTTTTTGATACATCAATCTTATTTCTTTCAAAATATTGTAAATCTTCAAAACCTATATCTGTTCTTGTTTCACCTTCTTTTTTTCTTGGTGTTTTAGATGACTCTTTGTAAATATCAATTAAATCTTCAAAACATTCATTTTTAACTGATTCTAAATACTTCTGTAAATGCTCGTGTTTTTTCAATTCCAATACCGTTTTCAAAAAAATATAGTAACCAACGCTACTAAAATACTCAACGCTTTGCTCATCACCAATAACGTTTTTTTTGTAAAAATTGTAATTCCCCTCACGTTTTGCAGAATTAAATGAACGTTTGTACAACGTGTCAAATTCTTCATTTTCTAAATTCAGATGATTCAAAACTGTGGTAGCATGGATAGCTTTTAAATAAAACTTTCCAAATTTAATTTCATCATAATTCATAAGTAACATTTTAAATTATCTCATAAACCTACAAAAAATTAACAAAAAAACCACCCGTTAAGGTGGTTTAAAAAAAAAAATATAACTGTAAATTGTAATATCAATATCGGGAACTATCTCAATTACAATATGCAATTGATAATTGTTTGTAAAATAAAATAGTTGAATATTATTTAAAAAACGGGTCGTTTACCACAAAAGACGAATCTTCCGGAAAACATTTATTTACTAAAGCTTCAAGCATACGCTTCATACTAAAGTAACTAGCAATCATGGTTTGCCTACGGTGCATATCTATATCATCTGTGCTTAGGCAATAATAAAACATAGCATCTAAATCGTTGCTGGTTAAACGTACATCGTGTACGCCAAATGCTTCATCAATAATAGTGTCTGTAAATAAACCAAACAGCTCGTTTGGTTGCATTTCATTTAAATTTCCTTCTTGCATTGCTGAAAATATTAAATACACGAAACCCCCGTGTTAGGTGTGCAAAAACTTTCCAAGGAAAGAGCTTAGGAGTAGTTTCCATCTCCATCACCATAACGAGGGTTTCGATATCGTTAAAAATGTAAATTTTAAATATAGGATTTCTCCTTAAAAAGTTTTTGCTCTACAAAAGTAGAAATAAAAATTATAAATCCTAATAAAAAATAAAAACTTTTTTTGAACAGACGCTTTTTAGCGTCCGTTCAAATTAAATTACTGTGAGATGTTTAATTTTATTTTTTTTTATCGTGGCACATCTGCTACGATATTTTTATTTATTCTCCCACCATTTGGTTGGCGATTAATTTTCAAAGCCTTCAATTTCTACCATTGATGTTTGAGCTTGTTTTAATTTCCAATCTTCAAAGGTAAACTGTCTAAGTTCTTTCAAATCTTTTTCAGATTGTTTTAATCTAGTTTGTGCTTCATGAAAGTTTGCTTTATGAAATTCAATTTCTTTCAATTTTTCTTCAACTCGCTTTTCTTTTTCTTTCAAGAAAACTTTGCTTAAAAAAAGTGTATCAAATATTCCATCATAGCATTGCATTCTAAATGCTTTTACACTTTCTTGAGCTTCTTCTTTTACATTTTTAGGGTTAATAGTAAACAGCCAACCAAAAATATATTTTATTGGTAAACATAGCATTTCATAATTTTTACCATCAGCCCCACAACTGAATTCAATTTTTCATCATTTTTTATTTTTTGAACTTGAGTAGAATAATCAATACCAAGTGCATCGCAAATTGGTTTAATTGGCACAAATGAATTTTCTAATTCAATAATCTTTACATTGTTTACAACGGTAATAACATTTTCCATAGCTTAAATTATATAAAAACAAAACCTTGTAAGGCTACCACACACTTACAAGGTTCGTTTTCGGTTATAAATAACCTTTATTTTTCGGTTGGTGGTAGACAACAACTATAATTCAGTAAACATTACTTTTTAAAAGATGTGTCAAATCTACAAACATTTTGTAAATAAACAAACAAAAAGTATAAAAATATCACTTTTTGTTTGTGTTGCTAAAAATCCCACTTACTTTCATCAAACACCATGCTCTCGTGGTTTTTAATATCATAAATCACATTCCATCCAAAATAAGTCCCAAACACTGGCCCCACCTTTTCAATACGCACATTCGCAACATCAAACAAATTGTATAAAAAACTTGCAGAGTTGTTGCTCTCACGTTTACAATAACTAATCACATCAAGTGCAATCAGTTCGGTAGCATTTAAAACCTCATTATGCTTAATGTAATTATCCAGTTTACCACCATTATCAATAATTAAAAACGAAATCGTTCTCGTATTAAAATTCGTAGTCTTATTCGGGTTCGTTGACAAAATAGATGAATGCGACAACAAGAGTAGGGCAGGCGACTTAATTCCAGAGCGCATTTTGCCCTCAATCTCTTTCAAATCAAATCGGTAAAAACCATTAATCTCTTTATGGCGTTCAGCAATTTCCTTATGAAATTCAATTATCTTTTCGTGCGTGACTTTTCTTTCCATTGTTCCTGGTTAGTTATCGTGTTTTCAAATTCATTTAAAAAAGTATAAACCAATTCATTCTTAGTTTCTTTATACGTTCCAAATTTACCACCACTAAGTTGCAAAACCACATCCAAAAATCCTTTCTGATTTTTACCTGCTTTTTTCTGCACACCTTGAACTTTCGGATATACCTTCGGAAAACGTTTCGTTATATATTCCTTGCAACCATTCCAAGTAATGTGAATAGCCAATAACTCATAACCTTTCAAAAACTTAAAACGTCTCGCACGTTCATTTTGCAAAGTAATATCGTAAACCTCGTTTGGTTTAGTGTACAAAACCGCCACCAAATGACGCAAGAAATTCAAATCTCCAGTTTCCAAATACTTATTATTCAAATCATCGGCAACCGCATATTCTTCAATCGTTAAATCAAAAATTCGGTCTTGTGGTTTTTGATAACCTTTAATCTCTATGAATTTATGACGATCGTTTTTCTCATAAATAAAACTAAAATGTTTTTTTAATTCTTTCATGGTAACCAACTGCATCACCGTTTTCAAATGTTGCAATCGTCTAAACTGATAGGCTTTCACATCATTTAATATCAACCAACAAGCGAGGTCAAAAGCCTCGCCCTTTTTATGAAAAATCTTTCCGAAATTCTTCATCTGTTTGTCGGTTAATTCATTCCACGATTGCGGAATATTTATGTTAATATTTACTTCCATAGCTTAAGTATAAACTCCCAAACCTTTGTAGGGTTAGAAATACAGATAAACACAAAAACAAGTAACGGAACCAGCCAAAACAAATGCAACCAAAGTTTGTTATCCTTCTCACTTTCATCTTCAATCCTCACATCTTCCTTTCGTATCAATTGACCTAACGAGTCAATTTTATAATTTATAGTTGAAGTTAAATCAGCTGTGATTTCTTCGGAATAATCCCGGGTAGTTTGGTTGTTATTTGTAGCGGAGTTGTTACTATTCCAACTTGGGTTTTTATAGGTTTCTGTGCTTCCATCGGCAAATGTTCTGGTGAGTTCAGTTGCGGTAAAAGACTCGTTTGTAATCCGTGATTCGTTGGCAGATCTAGTTTCATTTTCCGTAATTTTTTCTGTTTTGGTTTCCGTAATTTTTTCTTCAGTTTCTTTGGAGAGAGTTACATTCTCAGTTTCAGTTATTTTTACTTCTTCAACGTATTTCGTTTTTTTAGCACCACAGCCCATAAGTAGGAGCAAAAGGCAGATGATTAATAATTTTGTTTTCATCTATTTAGAATTAAAGTTTTACGATTTTTTTAATTGCATTAACATGAGCTTTTGCAATACTCGAACGCCCTTCTTCAGACATCAAAATTTTTAGATCTTGCAGGTTATCCATAAAAAAAGATTCTGTAAGCATTGCAGGACAATTAGTATTTTTCAAGATGTAGAAATTGGATTCTTTATCATCATCGCCATCCAATCGGTCACTTCGCATCTTTTGTTCAGGAAACTCTTCTTTAAACGAATCGAACATTATCTGTGCAAATTCATCAGATTTAGTTTGACCGACCGAAGTAAAAACCTCGAATCCAGTACCGCCTCCAGCATTTGCATGAACAGAAATCAAACAGGTGTGTTTTCCACATTCAACGTGATGAGCATTCGCACGTTTTACTCTTTCGGCAAGTGAAATATCTTTTAATTCGGGAACGAGAATCACGTAGGCAATCTTCTCTTTATCCAATTCTAGGGTGATTCGCCTAACAATATCACGGTTAAATTCGTATTCAAATAATTGAGAACCATCTTGTAAAACAGGTGAACGTTTTCCAGCAGTTTCTTTTCCATGTCCGTTATCAAGCAGAATTAATCTATTTTTCATCTTCAATATTTTTATTAGAATTTCCATCCACTCGATCATGCATTTTCTTAATTAAAAACTCAACCGTTTTTAATCCTGAATACCCAATCAAAAAGCCAAACCCAGCTCTATAGTCGTCAGATAAATTCGTTAAATGAATAACCAACGGAGTTAAATAATTAGCAGATAAACCACCTGCAAGAAATATCGAAGCTTTTTCTTTCCAATTCATTGCCGTATTTTTTTTACTTGTTAATAAACTAACCGCTCCGGAACAACCCGAAATGATTAAAACGAAATCGATACCTATTGCTCGTAGTACCTGAAGAAATTGTTCCATTACCTTTATTTTTATTCAAAGGAACTCCAATGCAAGAGCAAAAAAAAGGACAAAAAAAAACCACTCCCTAAGAGTGGCTTTCTATAATTTCTTTTACTTGCATTTTACAAGTTTCGCAATAATCGTTATACTCTGCAAATTCTTCGGGTTTCTCTTCTTTCTGCCTTAACACGGAAAACTCTTGACTTACTGTGTATTTTTGACGGATTAAACGATTAACTTCTGCATCGTAGTCTATTTCAATTGGGATTTCAAATCCAAGTGCTGCTTCTACCTTGGTATAAGTTACTTCTTTAGTAATAGCGTCTATATTAATTGAATCAATCATTTCCATATATTATTATTTTTGAACCATTAGATATTGTAAAATTTCCCGTATAAAATAATTTAGATATTGTAACATTTTCATTTGCCACGATAGTTATGTTTTGAACACTTCTACTTACTCCATTCTCTATAGTACCTATACACGTCTCATCTATCAGATAATTATGCTCAATTCTATTTAAATTCTTAGCCAAATATTCATAGGTTATTTTTGTGTGAAATGCATCTGTTTTTAACCATTCGTTTATGTTAGCATTACGATATTTAATTGAGTCTCCCGTCCTTAAAAAATTAGCTGAAGTTTGCCCAATCATAAAGTAAGTCGCATTTCTACTTAATAAAACACCATCAAAGATCGCCCTGTAATCTGTTATATTACTAGGTAGATTACTTACATTAATACTTGTTACGTTTGCCTTTTCGAACCAAAATTTATTCACATCAACCGCTCCATTTCTATTGTTTAATTGTAGTACCCCTCCATTAACGGAGGTAGATAATTGAAAGGTATCAGTTGTTGCGTTAATTATCCTATACGGTAAAATTAAATTAGGTACAAAAGGAATAAAATCAAAAGGATAAGCTACTCCGCTGTAATTAACAACTAAGCTAACCCCATCTAATGAAGATGTAGAGGTTGAATTTACTAATCCGTGATTAGGGGCATAAAATGTATTAGTATTATAATCAATAGATAAAACCTTCACTTCTTTATTTCCCGAATGCACGTATTTTAAAATCTCTTTCTTTTTTGTATTTAAAGTTCCATCTTCCTCAGCCGTTAGCGTATCGCCAATCTTATAACCACCCACAACCGTTGAACTACCTATCTGAACAGAACCTTTAAAATTGGTCGCTAAACTCTTTGTAGCTGTATATCCGTTTTCAAGAACGTACATACCAATATTTTCAGTAGGTTTAGTTCCGGTACCACCAATATAATCAGTTAGTTTTTTAACTTGTCGTTGTGTTCCGTCTGCTTCGAACACATGAATAGGAGTCCAACCTCTTTGAGAATTAGCATTCGTTGCCGCATTTGTAGCGTTTGTTGTCGCGCTATTTGCATTAGTTATTGCTATATTAGCTTCTGAAATTTTAGAATCAACTCTTTGAACTTGTGTGTTTGTAGTCGAAATAGTGTTGTTTATCGCTGTTGTAGTTCTTTGCTCAACATCGGTAATTTTTGCTTCAGCTTCAGAAATCACTTCATTTGTTGCCGTAATAGCTACTTGCGTGCGTTGTTCAACATCGGTAATTTTTGCATCAATTTTTTGAACTTGGGTATTAGTAGCCGAAATTGTACCATTAATAGCTACCTGAGTGCGTTGCTCAACATCGGTAATTTTGGCTTCGGCTTCAGTAATCACTTCATTGGTTGCCGTAATAGCTACCTCAGTGCGTTGTTCAACATCGGTAATTTTTGCTTCGGCTGCATTAATTACATCATTGGTTGCAGTGATAGCTACTTGAGTGCGTTGCTCAATTTCTATTACTTTATTTTCAGCCTCTGTAACAACAACTTCCATTCTGTCGGAAACCTCATTGGCACGTTCTGCTGACTGATTCGCTGCATCTGTAGCATCTTGTGCTGGTTGTTGCAAAATGGCAATTTGCTCTGGTGTAAAATCTTCAAATTTAAAATCTTTCCCGGGTAAACCAACTTCGCTTATTTCAAATGCCCAAACGCCATTTTGTATATTTAGGGTAACCGTTAAGCCTTGGTAATGGTTTACATAAACCGCCTCTTGTTCTATATTTCTATCTACATCTGGTGCTAACGGATTTAAGTTCATCACGCTTCGTGTAACTTCTAGTTGTTCTTTATATAACAACAATTGCACGTTGCTTCCAGCAAAGGTTACACGTATTTCAGCTTCATAAATGCCTTGTTCAAAATCTACTTGCGTAGGTTTTATAAAATAACGTCCACTTTCTTTTGCAACTATATTTCCGTTGCCAATGCTCGCATAATAGGCATAGCTATCCATCAAAGTCGATGATTTTATACCATATTCCAATTCACTAATGTGCGGCCAATTGGCTCCTGGTGAAAATACCATTCCAAGAAAAGTATCACCAATTACTAATTTCTTTTTTATTCGTTTAACCGATGTATCCATTTATATTGAAGTATTAAGCATATTAAACATTCCGTATATTTTTGTGATTCCTGGTTGTAATTCTAAATCCGATTCATACTTAATCGTAAAGTCACTAAAATCTATAAACCAACCATTCAATTGTTTTCTGTTTGATGTTTGCAAAGCCATCTCACTAAAATGTTGCATTAAGTCAGTATTAAATAAGTCAACTACGTTTTGAGGCAACTCAAAAAGCGTAACAACATCATTAGTAACACCTTTTGAAATTGTTGTTCCACTTTTATTTTCTAGTTCTATAGATATCCCAAGTGTGTTTCCAAAATTTAAAACATCTGCTTTTAGTAATTCAACCTCTCGGTTTACAAAAAATTTAGAAAACTCGGAGCTTACGATTAATGGCTCAATACTAATATTTACACCACCTAATCGATTGTCTATTAAAAAGGCAACATCTTGTTGTGTTGTAAAACCGTCTAAAGTGTTTTTTAAATCTGGTATATCTGTAATGCCAATTCGAATATTCCCATTTGCATCAGAAACAACATCATTTACTTTTATGCCATTGCCTATAGCTGGTAACGTTAATTTTGTGGTAGTACCATTTGTATAAAAAACTTCTAATTCATTACCATCTATTTGTATATTAATTACGGAATTGCCAATTGGTAATGGAATGTACTTTATTCCTTCAGTACTAAAAAAATTCAACTCGCTCGTATCTTCGTCATAAGCAACGTCGGTAATAAATGAGGTTGTTACTGGCACAGCCCCAATATTAGCTAAAGCTTGTAATTTTTGCGTAGCTGTTAACTGTTGCGGAATCGTTAATATCGGAATCCCTTCTGTAGGATTAGGTATAGCCGAACTATCGTTACCTAATACCGATGTTGTTCCTGTAATTGCCATTTATCTTCGTTTTAAAGTCCTAATATAGATTGAGTGATAATTGGTGCATAACCTGCACTTTCATTTTCTAAAATCGGTTTATTGCCATTAATGGTAAAAGCACTTTCGTTTGCTCTAACATAGGCAATCGCACGTTTTAAAATCTGATTAGAATCTGCCGTTAAATGTTCAGCAGTCGTTTTCAATTGTTCTAACTTTTCAACCGGAACGTTCTTTTCATAATCTAAAGCATCAAACTTCATTTTAATACCCGTTGCTGTTAATTCAAAAATACCTTCGTTGCATACTTTGGCAACGGTTGCATAAATCACCGCTTGCTGCAACAAACCTTTCAATTCTGTTCCAACAGCATTTAAATCAGATTGTTTTAATCGATTCAATAAATCCAAATGAAAAGTGGTTTTCAAAATCTTATCTTCAACCAATCGAATAGCCGGTTGTAACGATAAAAAGGTTTGTCTTGAATTTGAAATATTATAGAATTTCTGAAATACCGAAGTGCTATTCACCAACAATTCATTGTAAATAGTAGAATAGGAATTATGCCAATTCTCAAAAACGGAAGCATTTTTCTCAAGCAATTCAAGCAATTCATCCATAGCTTCATGTCCGGCTCGCAATAAATCCCTACGGATATCATTCAATTGCCAAACAGTAATTTTACTTCTATTCTCACTTTCGTGATTGTACATTCCAGATGCATCAAGAGAAAGCGAAGCATACGGAGTAAATAAATAATAACCAAAATTAGCCATCGCACAATCAACTAATTTTTGCGCTTCTTTTCTAACTTCTAAATCTTCTCCAGTTTTCGGAAGTGGTTCAAAATACAACTTCCCAACATAGCGTTGTAAGTAAGTACGTTGTGCTTTATCAATGTAGGGTACAAATTCATCGAAATCGAAATTCTCCGATACCGATACATATTTTTTTAAACTCTGAGTATTTTGTAACATATTAAATTCCTTTTTGTGTGGATGTTGGATTTTTGTCTAAAGTGGTGATTACCGTATTTTCAATACCGAATTTTATAGTAGGGTTCCATCCATTATAATCTTGAATAAATTCTAAAATCGAAAGTGTAATATCTCGAGAAGGTTTCATTTGACTTTGCATAATATTAAACGCAACTCGCTTATCACTTCCACTTCCAGCACCAAGTTTTCCTCCTGGTATTCCAGCGCCAATAATCGAAGGATCTACACCCAAAGCAAACAACACTTCCGAGTTTGCAGCTTCAGCTTCCGGCAAGTAACTACCATCTTTAAATTTATCATCAATAGCAGTAACCTTAACTGCCGATACTTGTTCACCTTTATCACCTTCAAACATGATAGACGAAATAGATTTGCCCGAATTTTTGTTGGATGATAAATTATCAGTAATCGATTGAATCAAATCTTTTCTAATTTGCAATTTCTTTTCAAGCGGATAATCATCCCAAGCACTTTCGTAATTTTTCTTGAAGTAGCGTTCATCAATTTCAATCAAGTATTTAATCGAAACCTGATTTTTAAAAATGTTCAATTTATATTCCGGCACCGAGTTAGCAACCTCAAGCCAACCACTTTCTAAAACAGCGTGCCATTTAGCTTCAGGATAAAAACTCTCATCGAACATCGGAAACCCAAACGGAATCGTAAATCGGTCAATCTTATTCTTAATGCAATAATCTAAAACTTCCTCTTTCGTCAAATAAGGATTAAGCATCGGCAACTCCGAAACAAATTCATTTTTCTCAACATCTGTTGTCGCACTCTCACCAAACTTCGAACTGATATAAATCTTCTTAACAATACCATTTTCAGGTTTAGCAAATCGGCACCAAGCCGCACGTTGTCTTCTAACAGAAACAATACTCTTTCTATCAACTGATAAAACAAATTCAGGAAACGCAAGGTTTAACCATTCCAAATCCATGATCGTCTCTTGCAAAAACAATTTGTACTTAATACGCTTTAAAAAAGATTCAATTTCACTTTCTTCAGATAAATCAACAGAAATAATTTTCTTTTTGCCTTCGTCAGAAGTTTCATTTCTAAACAATACTAATCCATTACCATAATGCACCGTTTCACGAACACGTAAAGAAGAAACCGCGCTACCGTTTTTCTTAACCTTCTTAGCGATATCCTTTGGCCAATTATCATTAGCACCCCATTTTATATAACCAGAATCTTTAGATTCTACCTTAACAGCAGTATGCTCTTTGAATTTAACCATAGCAACATTTTGTTTGCCATTGGTACTTCCTTTTACATCTGCAAAAATTACATCTCCGAAAACCTGCATATTAATAAATCACGTATTGTTTGTTAATTCTAATTATAAAATCAATTCTTATCGTTTTAACCGAGCCATCTTCAAGCTCAATATTTCTCGTTCTGTTTGCGTAATGGTTCGGTCGCTTCCTAGCCTTGTCATCCAAAACATTCTCCATCGTAACCTTGCGAGGTTTGTCGTGGTTAGCTTCAGGCAGTAAGCGCGCATTTCTATAAGTAATATATTTTCCACCCTTACCAGTTTGCGAGTTAAACGTACGCACATCAACCTCAAAAGGGTAAAACGAACCATCCGCACACCTGCGATTCATAATATCAAGAGCTTCAGTCAAAAACAAAGGTTTCATTTCCATATTTCAAAGGTAAAACACCACATTTCACCATAAAAGGACACGAAAAAAACACCTGAAAACCAATATTTTAACCCCTTTTTCTACTATTTTTTACCCTAACCGATTGACATTCAAAACACAAGCCTTAAAAAAACTACACCTTTTTACATTTTTTAGACAAACGACCCGACGGACGCCTTAAAATTTTTACACCTTCCATTTTCATAAATAAGGATATATGAAAAGCAAACCCCTTGTAAACACTAGGTTTACAAGGGGTTTTAGTGATTATCCAACGATAATACCACCGAGCTCGTGGAAGCTGGAGCCTTTGCCTGTGAACTTGTCATTGAACATGGCATAGAGTGGCATATCGAAAGCATCTGTTAAGTGAGTGGCATGCTCTTGTGGAAGTGATGCGTTCCTTTCGGAAGATTTATTCTTTTCAATTCCTTTTGTTCCTTCCTTAGCTTCTGCACGTTCAAGTGCAATGATTAGATCTGGATTATTATGTTCGTTGATTCGAATGTTTGGAAGATTTGGATCAGTACCCTTTAGCATATTATTCAGCAACAAATACTTCTCTGCATGTGTTGGTGCAACATTCTTAGCTTGGACATGAACACTCCAACCATGAGACTTTAATAAGGTTTCAATTTGCTGGAATAAAGTCTTGCTGCTATTTGGCAATCTATTATGCCCATCGTGACCACCATACAGATAGATTTTCTTATTCTTATGCATTCGATAATATGGTAGGAAATCTTCTATAACTAAATCATCAAGTAACTTCGGCGATTTAACGTGAAATGATTTCAGTACTTTATAATCATAACCTTGCAACTGTGACACAACCAAACCATTGAACACACCGAAGTCGAATGATAAAGTCAATGGAGCATCAGAGTCCACATCATTATCTTGTAAGCTTGATGCATGATAACTCTTGGTTATATCAACACCTTCAAGATAGCCCGTGTTATAATCTGTATAATAGTGCACCTTTGGATTAAGATTCGCGTAGAATCCATCTTTAACTCCTTTGGGTCTGATGTTAAGAATTTCGGCTTCATACATCATTTGACTTGGTGCTTGGTCTTTCATTTTCGCAAACCAATCAGCACGTAAATAAGGATTAGATTTTGCCGATGCACTTAAAAAGAAATACTCTTTTGGTTTCTTTTTAGCAACCTTTTCCATATCCACAAACCATTGACCTTTTCTAGTTACTGGAGTAGAGGAAACATAAAACTCAGAACCAAGAAGATTAGATTTTCTGAATTCTGATTTCTGTGCACGGTTTGTAGTCTTTACGTTGTTATATAATTTTTCAGGATCTAACATTAGAGCCTCGTCACCAATTTCGGCATAAGAGTTTAAACCACGTCCAGAGTTCGGATTATCCAATGATACTAATTGAAAAATTGCCCCGTTCGCAAAATGGATGACATTATTCCATTGTCGTGGAGGTTGAAAAGGCATTTCAAAGCCATGTCGTTTTCCACATCGTCCAACTACATAATCGATGTCCTGGTAAAAGCCAAACATTTCTAAACCTTCAATAGCAGATGGTAATGTCCTCGACAATAACTGAGTATAAGTAGCTCCAACCATAGCAAATGATGCGCGAGGCATATCTAATACCAAATCGCGCATTCGTTTACCAAAAATGGTTGTTTTACCAGCACCACGTCCCATTTCAAGGTAAATGTTTTTTTGAGGAGCAACACTCGCCAATAACTGTGGAATGGTTAGTTCAATGTTTTTTTCTATCCGTCTACTCGCTACCATCTTCTTCGTTTTCAATATTTTCAAAATCGATATCAGTGGCATCAAAATCATTCAGGTTAACAGCACCTTGCATCGCCATTTTAATAAACGTTTCAAGAGCTTTCTTGTTGACAGATAATTTTGGAGTAATCGCTTCGAATTTTTCTGGGTTGAATTCCATGATATCATCTTCATCAATTCCACCGAATTTACTCATCAATTCTAATGCTTTAGCTTCTGCTTTTAGATCTCCTTTTTCTCGTGCTTTTTGCAAGAATTGAAAAGCATATTCATAAAGAATGGATTGTCTTGCTTTCTTATCTGTCTTGGTCATCTCACCAAAAAGAAGTTCAGAATTTCGAATATCAATGTAAGCTTGCGCTGGTTTAATGCCATATTGCTTTTCTAAAAATGTAACTATCTTCTGTTTACTCCAATAGTTAAGTCGAAGTTGTAAAACCGTATGCAAACGCAAGCGAATCTCTTCATGTGCTGGAGACAATTCAAATTTACCCGGATCTGCATAATGCGCCCGAATTTTATCTAAGGTCGAATCTCCTCGTTTAATTGCTAGTTCCTTTGACATCGATTTCAACTTTAATTTTTAATAATTCTTCACGTTTTTTAATCACTTCCTTTTCTTGCTTGGTAATTAATCTTTCAATCCGTTGCAGTTCGTTACCTTCTAAATCTTTGAGTTTGTTTTGATTTTCTTTCAATCGTTTTTCCATTTTTGAAAGCGAAGAGCCTAGCAAATTCTGTTGCTTTAAAAGTTTATCCATTGACCAAGATGATATACTTAAAACCCTTGTTTCTTTTGGAAGTATTTTGTGCGTTTTCCAATAGTTTATTTTATCCCAACACATTTGGTTAGCTCGAAAATTTCGATCTATTTGAATGATGATTTGCAAAGCTTTTTCTTCATCCAATACAGCACATTCATTTAGCTGAACCTTAAGCAAACAATTCTCTTTAAAAAGGTTATTAGCTTCTAAAAGCACAGGACGCAATTCATTTGGGAGTTCATGGAATAGGGGAGCTACACGCTTTGTTTCTTTTTCGACTGAAGTTTCAGCAGTTACTTCTTCTGTAATTGGTTGAATAATCGGTTTAACCTCTTCAACAACGGGTAATTGCTTTTTTAATTCATAAAGTAGTTTAGCTTTACGTTGCGGATTTTCAACCAACGTAAATTGGCGTAACAACATTTTGTTGACGCCTTTTAAATTCTTGTAAATTTCCACTCCAGCTTTGTAATCACAGCCGTTTGATATCCATTGTTTAATAACTTCCATACTACAAAAATGGAAGGTTTTAAACGCTAATAAAAGGACACAAAAAAACCACTCGGTTAGGAGTGGTTATATTAACGATTTAAATAATGGTTCACAATATTCATTATCATTAGGATTTTTATCAATGATTAATTTTGACCTTTTAAATAATTCTCTAGAAAAAATTCTTAAAGGAATTTTTGGATTAGATTCATGAGATTCTAAACCTGGATTCAAATAAAATATATCACAATGTGATGGATTTTCTTTACAATTTATACACACTGTCTTTCTATTAGCATGACAAGCATCTTTTTCAGACAAAGGTGAAAATTCTAGTTTTGCATCAAAATTAGATCTAACTTTTAAAAAATCTTGAATTACTTCAAGGAAATCTTTTTTAGTAAATAATACAAATCCAGCATATGATTTAGAAGGAATGTTTCTAGCTATATTTTTACAAAATTGTTCGTTTGTATAATGTTCTCTTTGTAATGAAACTCCATACCGTTCAGAATATAAAAAGACCTCTTGTTCTAAAATTTTAGTATCATTAACATTCTTTTTTTTAAAATGATCTGTGAATATAAACCTTATCAGTAATTCATTATCTTCAAATTGAAGAGGAATAAAAGCCATAATTATTCTGTTACATAAAAATCCAAGAAATCTTGAATAAGTATTTTAATTGAATTTTTTCTTTGATTTTCATCTGTTGAAAAAGACATGTCTTCTTCTAGATGCTTTATGTTATTATTAGACTCACTAAAATAACCAAAAGATTTTTTTCCTATATCAATAGTAAATATAGAGTTGTCAGCTTTGTAAAATTCTAATACAATAGTTCCGTAAGACGAACTATATAAATTTTCCTCATTAAAATTTGATAAAAATAAAGAAGGTAAATTTTTTAAAATGTTAATGGAATTATTTAAAACTTCATTACTAACGTTTGCTACCTTGATATTTTCTATTAAATTATTAAGTCTAGTGCTTTCAGAATCAAATAAATAAAGACTTTCTTTTACTGAGTTTAGATTAACTGATCGTTCTACTTTATAAGAAGGTTCATTTGTTAATGATTCAATATAACTATTTCTTCTCACATCAGGAGATAAAGAAGCAAATAATAATGTTGTTGTTATTAACATAAGTTTTTATTTTTTTAAAATAATTATATTATTTTAAATTTATACTACTTTTAATATGTTTCGTTAATATTGCTTGTAACAAATCTTTATTTTTAGAATGTGCTGTTTCAAATAATTCTATTATAAGGTCGTTACTAACTTTTTTAATTTCTTCTAACTGTATTGCATAAATGTGATTAATAACAACTCTTTTTATATCATTATTGAATAATAATTCTGTTTTCTCTTCATAAAACTTTTGATTTGATTTTCTTTCAGACTGTGAAATAAAAACTAAAGTTCCATTATGAGAATTTAAAAAGGTTGTATTTAATAAATCTGAACTATTATTAAAAATTTGTTCTACAGGAATTTTTTCATTAGATTCCCAAATAAATTCATCAATAAAATTTAGAGAAATTGCTTCTACATAAATATTATTTATACTAATAAATTCATTTAAGTCATTTATGAAATCTGTAATAAAATTTGACCAATTTGTATATTCCTTTGACTCAAAAATAATTTGTGTCTTGTTTTTACCAGGTATATTTTCAACTTTGAAAAGATTAATACTTTTTCCTTGAGTGTTAAATTTCTCAAAAATAAAACCTGTGTTCCCATCATTTGAAATAGCAAATGTATCATTTTCCAAATTTATTGTATTTGAAGAAGTTAATCCTCTTCTTTGATATCTTTGAAATTTGTTATTAAGTTGCATAAATACGTCTTCAGCTTTAATCATATATTGAGGACTAAAAATATTAGCAACGATTTTGCTTACAGAGTGTGTTTCAGAAATTGGTTTAAACATTATATTATGTAATAGTTTATGGAACAAATATAGTACATTATATAAACGTAATTATTAAATAAATAATAAAATTTATTTTTTTTTGTTTCTTTCAAACTTACAAAAATTTAACAAAAAAACCACCCGTTAAGGTGGTTTTAAAAAAAAAGAAAAAAAAATATAACTGTAAATTGTAATATCAATATCGGGAACTATCTCAATTACAAAATGCAATTGATAATTGTTTGTAAAATAAAATAGTTGAATATTATTTAAAATACGGGTCCTTAACTACAATATCTGTACTCTCAGGAAAACACTTTTTAGCCAAAGCTTCTAAAGTTCGCTTCATGCTAAAATAACTCGCAATCATGGTTTGGCGTTGGATAGCTTCAAACTCATCACTTCCTAAACAATAATAAAACATAGCATCTAAATCGTTGCTGGTTAAACGTACATCGTGTACGCCAAATGCTTCATCAACAATAGTGTTTGTAAATAAACCAAACAGCTCGTTTGGTAACATTTTGTTTAAATTTCCTTTGTGCATATCGAAAATATTAAATACACGAATCCCCCGTATTAGGTGTGCACAAATTACCAAAAGGTAAGATTTAGGAGTAGTTTCCATCTCCATCACCATAACGAGGGTTTCGATATCGTTAAAAATGTATTTTTTTAAAAGGATTGTTTCCTTAGGGTAATTTGTGCTCTACAAATGTAGAAATAAAAATTATAAATGCAAATGTTTTTTTTTAAATCTCAATTAACTGGCTTTTCAGTTATTTCAATTTACCCCATTTGGGGGTAATTCAACATCTCGTTATCTCCATTTGGAGATAACGAGAAATATTTTTTTGTTTTTTATCGTGGCACATCTGCTACGATATTTTTATTTATTCGCCCACCATTTGGTTGGCGATTAATTTTCAAAACCTTCAATTTCTACCATTGATGTTTGTGCTTGTTTTAATTTCCAATCTTCAAAAGTAAATTGTCTAAGTTCTTTCAAATCTTTTTCAGATTGCTTTAATCTTGTTTGTGCTTCATGAAAGTTCGCTTTATGAAATTCAATTTCTTTCAATTTTTCTTCAACGTGCTTTTCTTTTTCTTGTAGAAATATTTTACTCAGAAAAAGTGAATCAAAAATAGCATCATAACATTGAATTCTAAATGCTCTAACATTTTCTTGTGCTTCTTCTTTTACATTTTTCGGGTTAATTGTAAATAGCCAACCAAAAATATATTTTAAAGGTAAACAAAGCATTTCACGTTTTTTATTATCACTTCCAACCATTACCCTCAGGGTAACAGTTGAACTTAAAGTTTCATCTTCATTTATCTTTTGACTTTGAGTTGAAAAAGCAATACCTAATGCATCGCAAATTGGTTTAATTGGTACAAAAGAATTTTCTAATTCAATAATCTTTACATTGTTTACAACGGTAATTACATTTTCCATATCTAAAAATTATATAAAAACAAAACCTTGTAAGGCTCCCACACACTTACAAGGTTTGTTTTCGGTTATAAATAACCTTTATGATTCTGTTGGAGGGAGACAACACTAATTACAATTTTGGTGAAACGTTATTTACATTTCGTTTGTAAAACTACAAAAAATAAATAAACCACAAACAAATTTGTTGTTTTTTTTAAAACTTGTTTGTTTACTCCAAATCCAACCCTGTCAGCATACACCAACCAATAGTTGCACGTTTCTTTTCATTTTCGTCAATAGTAACGTAGAGTTGTTCTTTAAATCCGAGATCGAGTAAAATTTCAACCAAATCAAATTCAGAAATACAATTCTTAGGAAAGCAATTATTCAGCATCTCCAAAAATTCAAATGTGGTGACTTTCAATTCAGCTTCTTTCTCAGAGCAAGAAGTAAAATTCACGTTTATAAACTCTTTTATTCGCTCAGGGTAATCATACATATCAAATCAAATTAAAAGTTCAACAAAAACGCTCCAGCTAAATACTGAAGCGTTTTTCACTAGCAACGAACCTTACGGGGTTCGGTTTTATTGTTAAGGAATAACTTCAACGGTTACGTCACCTTTATAAACAGGTGCAGGCCATTTCTGTTTGTCTTTAATAACAATAGTTGCAGAAACATTTCCTTCAGCAGCAGCTTCAATCTTATGCTCTTGCGATTCAGTCCAAGCACTTAATAAGTCCGAACCAAACTGTCTGTAATTTCCAGTACCAACTTCACGCACCAAGAAAATTAAATCTCTATTCTTAGCCCAACGCATAAAACCAAGTAATTTAGACGAAGAACCTGCTACTTGAATTGAAACCTGATTCTCAAATAATCTACGTTTCTTTTCTCCAATTTGGGTAGTTGTAACTTCTCCAGTTTCCTGTACAGTCGTTAACTTATTCAGTTTTTTACCAGCTTTTAATACATGTCCAGGAGATGGAATTTCTGCCAACTCATCTAAAGTTGCAGCTGCACCTGTTCCGCACATACTTTTAGGATCTACCATGGTTTCAAAATCTGCACGTTCCGCAAATAAAACCTCTGTAGCTATTGCAGCCATTGGCTCGCAACTTGCAACACCAACATCTTCTAATACAATATCTGCCATCTTATAATTTTGTTATGAAAATACATTCAGAATCAATCAATTCTTGCATTAATTCAGGATTAGACATTATTTCTTCTTGAGAAAGAACTCCTTCTTCTAATTGAATTCTTTTTGGAGTTTCATCTTTAAACTTGTAAAGATTTCCATGGTATTCAAAAATCAAATCTTCTTTCTCTGTTTCTGTAGCTGTTTTTACTGCTTCTAAAGAATCTACAATTACTTCTTCAATAATTTCTTCTTCAGTAGTTTCTTCAACAGCTTCAATAACTTGTTCTACTTCTTCAGTAGATGCTTCATCTACCTTTTTCCCAGCGTCAGCAATTTGGTTTGCTTCATCTTTACCTGAAGTAGAATCAACCACTGCAGATGCTTCATCTACAGTAGTTTCATCTTTTTTATTTTTAGCCATATTAACCTTGTTGAGCAACAGTTAAGTTTTCACCAGGATATAACAACGTATTTAAATTAGCATTGTTTAATCCTTTAACAGATCCATCAAAAACAGCTACATAAACCAATTCATTTATTAAGAAATCGTAACCTAAATGACCATCCATGAAGATTTTTAGTTTATAATCTTGTTTCTGAATATCCGTAACTTCAGGTTTATCAAAAACATCAATTAAACGAACTAAGTTTCCTTCTACAGTTGAAAATATTACATTGTCGGCAATATGATCTAACGGAACAATTTCTAATTTAGAAAGTGGCGTTCTAAACGCATCACCATCTGTATAGGTAACTTTTGTTCCGTAAGTTTGTTCGTATTGATCTTGAAACTCTAAAGCTAAGTTTGTCGACATGTACAATTTTTTAACTTTTTTACGAGTCGCCTTTGGTAATGATTTCTCGTATTTTTTAATCTGATCTAAAATGTTCGCAGTTGTAATAGCTGTCAAAGGAATTTTAAACATTGGATGAGAAGTATTCGCCAATCCAACTGAAACTGCTCTAGAAACACCATTACAAGATTTTAAGAACGCATCTGTAGATGAAGTGTTTCCGGTTTGTGATAAAATATCAATATCATCAACAACCTTTGCTAGTAAATCATCCATGATATGTTTTGAAACTGGATGCTCTTCGGCTTTTTTACCTTCAATATATAAATCAGCCAACCATGTATTTAAAACTTCATCAGCAAGGATAGGGAAGTTTACTTTCATACGGTGATTTTGCAGCATTTTATGTTTGAATGACGCCTCACCGATTTCATTCCAAGCTGGAGCAAAAGGCTGAATAACATGTCCAATTATTGAATAAAACGAAGGGAATTTTCCTTTAACAGCCGTAATTGTTTTACAGTGTTTATTCAATACAACTTCTGCATTGTAAAATGCTTTTGCTACGATATCAGGATTTTTCCCTACATATTCATTAAGCTCTTTTTTAACATCTTCTATATTCATAGCTATTATTTATTAAAAATTTGGTTTGCTAATTGGTTATGAGAAGCATCTTTGTCAATAAACGACTCAGCTTCATCTTTCGGTTTTTCGTTTCCTTGCGGATTAACGTGGTTTGCTCCAGCTCCTTTAGCCACTTCTGCAAGTCTTGCATCAATAGCTTCTTCAGTAGCATTAGCTTCTAAACCAAGCGATGTTGCAATTTTACTAACAAAAGCACCAGCTTGAGTAGTTGCTTGTTCAGCAGCAGTTTGTAAACTAGCAATAGTTTCATTCGCTGTTTGCGTAGCTTGGTTAGCCGTAGCTAATTCAGCAGTTAATTGTTCTTTTTCAGTTTCAGCAGTAGTTAATGCGCTTTCTAAGGCATTTAAGTTTTCTTCATTGAAATAAGAACCTTTATCAGTCATAGCTAATGCAGCCACACCAATAACACCCATTATTTTTGCGTGATTTGACATTTTCATATTTGAATTTGAGTTATTATCTAAAGTTTTTTTATCAGAAGTATTAAATAGAGATTGTATAACATCTTCTATTTGAGCAATCTCGTCAATCAATCCCATTTCTAAAGCCTGTTCAACTCTATAAGTACTTCCGTCAAAAACAGCTTCATTTACATTGGTTCTTCCTGCTTTTACATCATTAATAAATGTATCTGTAATAGGATCTAATTCGGTTTGAATGTAAGTTTCAGAATTACCAGAAAGCAAGTCACGATACGATTTGTTTTTTGCAGTCGATTTGGTTGCGTATTCCGTAATTACTTTAGCACCTTGCTTTTCGTAGTAACCAGTAAGGTCTAAAAATGAAACCATAGCACCAATACTACCAATAACATCAGCACGTGGATTCGCAACGATTTTATTTGTTGCAGAAGCTAAATAATATGCTGCACTACACAACATACCATCAGTATAAGTAACAATTGGTTTAGTTGAAGCTTTTAAGAAGTCGTAAAATTCTGCAGTTCCAGAAACTTGACCACCTCCAGAATCAATATCAAGCACGATACCGATACAGTTCGAATCATTCATATAATCTTGAATAACTTTTTGATGTTCTTTTGTACCGGTAGGACCGCAAGCTTGATTATATTTAAAAATAGCTGACTTGATAGGATTAACCATTACATATGGTTCTGTAGCTTTCGGGTAAATAGTTTTCCCTGATCTCCAGTCCCAATAACTTACATCTTGTTTACCTGTTCTAGTAACAATAGTAACTTCTGTTTTTTCAGAAACTTTAAATTCAGAACCAGCTAAAACAGATTGAAGCATAGGAAGCATTCCGTTTATAACAGAAGGCTCTATATACCATTTACTTGACAATAAAGAATGTAAATTACTAATCAAAATATTTTTTGTTTGGTTACACAATTAGATGTTACAAACATATAACCATGAAAACCAAACAAAAAGGACACGCATTTTTAAGGTAAGTAATAAGCTGGGCGTGTACGTGTAACACCACTAATACTAACATCTACAGATGCTTTGTCATCAATGGTAGAACCTGGAGTTTCTCCATAACTTAAAAAAATAGGTTCCTCATTTGTACCAAAAATTTTTTTAAAACCATTGTAATAAGAAACAATTGCAACACCCCGTTTGTTCTGATATTTTTCAACCATTTGTTCCAAATCCTTAGATCGTGTCAAAATATTGTACTCCAAATTAACTTCAAACAAATCACCAGAGTTCGTTTGCTTCCTCTTCGTCTTATCAGATATTGTTTTTTCGTCAACTGTAGCAGCTAAAGTATCAGCACTTAAACTAAACACTAATTGATTGGCATTATTATCTGTAATTAATACAGGCCAGTTTCCAACTTCAGTTAATAAAAAAAACTCTATTTTTTTAATACCTGCTAATTGTTCGTCAATAAAAATTTCCATAATTTTTAAATAAATTTTCCGTTTTTTGTCCCTTTATAACCTCTTTAAAATCAAACGTTTTTAAACATTTTTAATTGGTTGTCCCTTTTTAGAAAGCTTTTTTCGCTTGTAATCTCTATATATCGATTCAAACTTCAACTCATCTTCCTTGATATCGTAATTATTTAAAAATTCCTTGATTGCATTCGAAGCATTTACTCCTTTTTTTAGTTGCAACTGCACGTATTCAAACAAATCTTCACGAAAAATCAAATAAAACGAACTACCAATTGCCTCCATTGATTTTACAGAAATAGTATGACCAATATTTTTGAACATCCATTCGCTAATCTCAATCTCATATTCAGCCTCGTACGACTTATATTTTTGCTTTGGATCAAATTCTTTTGTCAACAATTCAGAAACAAATAATCCAAGAAAAGAATTTCTCGTAATCGTATGTTTTTTGCCATATCTGGCAATCAAATACTTCTTTACATAAGATTTGCAAGGAATTTTTATTGTAACCATACTAAAAATCAAACAATTAATGTTAAATATACAACATTTTTAATGTTTTTTAAAGCATAATTGTATAATTACAAACAAAAAATAAATAAAAAACTCAATTTTGTTGGTGTAATTTTTAAAAAAAAGTTCCAACAGCTCCACAAAACTGATTTTCAAAACATTAGCTTGTTGAAGTAAGTTCCACAACGTTGGAACTTCTGTTTTTTTGTTGGAACTATTTTTTCAAGTTCCACAAGTTCCAACGCTTTTTTTGTAAGTTCCAACAACTTAGATTTAATATAAATAACTAATAATTAATATATTAACTAATAATAATATACTATTTGTTGGAACGTGGAACTTGTGGAACTCAAAACCCTCTTATTTTGTAGAAAAAAAATTTTCGCTAAAATTTTTATATTTCGGGGGTGCGGGGGAAAAGAAAAAGAGAGTAGAAGCTAGGATACTATAGGGTATAAAAAAACACTCCTAAGAGTGTCTTTACTTTATACGCCAGCCAAACCGATAAACTCCATTTTTGTGAGTTAAAAAGAATTCGTGGCTTAGTAGGTTATGTTTTTTATAAATACGTTTAAAATGTTCTTCAGATAATTTCGGAACATCCATCCATATCGCAATAGTACGTTTATTCTTCTGGTATTGGTAAAATCGGTATTGAGATAAAGGATCTCCTTCTTTCCATATAACCGGGTACGGATTCACAGAAGGGTGTATCCATTTAAAAAGCTGCAAGGCAAGAGAAAAATCGTCTGGTGTTATCATGGTAGTAAAAATATCAATTATTATGTTACTTTTGGCAAAAAAAACAGTTACATGAATATTTTACACATTTTAGGCAATGGTTTTGATATTAATTTAGGACTTAGAACAAGTTATTCAAATTTTTATGAGTGGTATTCTAAATTAGATAATAAAGACCCACGGATTATAGAATTAAAAAAAAATATAGCCGATAATAGTTATAACTGGTCTGACTTAGAAATTGCTTTAGGTAAATATACAGCAACAAAAAATCTATCAAAAGATGATTTTAATTTTATATATGATAATTTACTAGAAGAACTTTGTGATTATTTAGAGCAAGAATTTGAGATTTTTAAAAATACATATTATGATCTTGAAAATTTTCATTTAGATTTAGCTTCACCAGAAAGATTTCTTGAGACAAGAGATCGTAATACTTTATTAGAGTTTAAAAATAAATTAAATACTATGAAAGGTGAAGTTTCAACTATTACATTAAATTATACTCGTACAATTGATGTTTTTTATGAAAAACAAAATTTATTTGAACTAAAAACTACTACTAATCAATTAAATTTCAATTATAAAAAAGTTCTGCATTTACATGGCTACACAGATTTAAATGTTATTTTAGGCGTAAATGATATTAGTCAAATAGAAAATATAGAATTTAGAAAAGATTTATCATTCTGTAAACCTTACATAAAAAGTGAAAGTAATAGTTTAGCAAGACATAATATTGATTTAGATTGTTATAACATAATTCAAAAATCAAATCTTTTTTGTTTGTTTGGATGTTCGCTAGGACTTACAGACAAATATATTTGGGAAAAAATAGGAAATAGAATTTCAGAAGGAGCAAAAGTTATAATTTTCAAAACATCAAGAGGAATTAAAAAACGAAATATTAGGATTCAAAATGACATAAGAGATTCAATAGTTTCAAATTTTTTAAAATTAGCGTCTTCAAAAGATAATAATGTTGAGGAATTTACTGACAATGTATTTGTAAGTTTTGGTGCTAATATTTTTAATTATAAAAAAGCCGACTAATTAGTCGGCTTTTATCATCTATTCACAATCGTTACTTTACTCGTTAAAAACTTCGTGGTATGGTTACTACAAACAAAATAAACTTTACCATCAATCTCTTTTGTGTAAACCTGATGCTCAACACCAGCTTTTGTTTTAATCGTATAAAACTTACGAGGTTCTTTTTTATGATACTTAACACGTACTTGTTCAAGATGTTTATTAATCACTTGGTTAACTGAACTCTCCGTTACGTTTGTTTTCTTACTAATGGAAGGTGTAGTATTTTCTTTTGTAGTTCTAAAAAGCGTTAAAATTTCCAATTTATCAGCTTCGGTTAATTCTTTAAACTTTTTCATAACTAACTAATTACATATTGAAACTTAAACTCATTCGGTTTTGGTTCTGTAACGTAACCTAAAACCTTCTTTTTTATCAGTACACAAATACGCTCCTGGTTAATACGAATTTCTGCGTGCTTTTTGTTCTTTTCTTTATCTATAACATCAGAGCATAGCTTTTCAATGGCTTCTGCTTTCGGTAATTGTTCTTTTGTTTTTGTTTCCTTCATAAGTCTTAGTATTGAATTTATTAATTATTTAAAACTTCATTAATAGCATTGCGTATTATTTCTAATTCACTTTTATCTATATCAATATATAAGCTATCTCCTTCTTCTTTTTCTATTGAAATTTGCGAACCATCATTTTGAATTAAAAATGTAAATTCTTCTGTTTCAATTTCTATGTAATAATCTGTTTTGTTAATTGTCATCTCTCAAAACCACTTTCTACAAGTGGGAAGTTTTAAAGGTTGTTTCGTTAATATGAATGTTCGACATTTTATACCAGTCGCAACTGACGAAACCAATTCAGTATTCGACTATTCTCCCCATTTCCGTAGGACCATTTCCCAGTAATAATAAAAGCGAAGGGTAGTCCTATAATCATTAGGACAAAAAGTATCAATGCAAATGGAAGTGTTAGTCTAATCCAACCTTTTACTTTTGTTTTTTCTTCTGTATAAAAGTCAATTCCAAGTGAGATCCACCTATCACACATTTCTTCACTTGTTACTTTATCTAGCTCAGGAAACGTTTCTCTGAATTTTGGAATATAGTTCATATCATTATGTGACCATACTCTTTTTAATTTTCTGAATACCATTTTCTAAAACCACTTTCTACAAGTGGGAAGTTTTAGGTTTTAAAACGATTAAAATAAAATCGTTGTCATTTTTCATTACTTCAATATTTGGTTTATCTGTAATAGTTTTCGTAACTAATCCTAATACACCAAATACAGTTTCTTGATTTGCATTTTCAACTCGCATAAAAAGCGTAAAAACAAATTCATTTTTTATTACTTCAATTGTACCGAATTCTGATAATTGTTTTTTTAATTCTTCCATATCTTCACTTTTTAAAAGCTACCAACATTAATGTTGGCAGCATCATTAAACTTCTACTTTTGGTTTACTTAATTCTTTTTTGCAAACACTACACACTATCACCGTTTGCTCCAGCGTCACTATCTGTTGCAGCACTTTCAATTGTTTCTTCGGGTGTGTACAACTCCTGTTTAACTCGGTAATTTTTTCGGTCGAGTTCATACGTAATCTTTAATTTGGTTTTATGATCAACGAAAACAATTCGCTTCACGTTAAGCTCTTTAAATTTTAAAATCTCATCTTGAGCAAGTGCCATTGTAGCTGGGTTTAAAATTTCATTTTCAGTTTGCACCACAAAACGTGGTTTTTTCGCTTGGGTTTTAATTTGTTTTGTCATTTCGTACTATTATTTCGGTTAAATTTTTAGGTATATAAATCTGTGCATTAGTAAATAAATCTCTAAAGTGTTCAGCTTCGTATTTATTCATTTTCTTCATAAAAAAAGGCTGTGGCGATATTCTATTGGCAATCATGCTATATTCAAAATACATAAATCCAACTTGTCTTAAGCTCTCAACATCCTTGTCGGTTGCTACTCTAAGTTCTAATACGGCCTGCATAATCTTCTATTTTTAAACTGGGAATCCTACATCTTCAAATCCTTCATCGTTACCTTCAATATTTCTATCTAAATTCAATACGCCATTTTTCAACATCAAATCATAGTCAAAAACAATAGCAGAGGTCGACATCTTTTCAAATCGCATAGAACCAACCGTTCCAACATAATATTTCTTACTTCGAAAGTAATTGCGTATAGTTGCTTCAGAAATCACATCTACTCCTTCACGAGTCGATACTTCTTTATGATACAATTGGTGCACAGCATTCAAGCGTAAAAACAATAACCTACGAGTTCCTTGGTTGGTCCACACGTGGTCAGGCTCACCTTTTCGAGTTTGTAACCGAACCGTTTCTGGTCTGTCAATTTTAAACTGATTACCAGGTGCTATATAACCTTTATCCAATAAAAACTCCAGAACTTTCCAAAACTCACCCAATCCTTCGCTCTCAACAATCAAGTCAGATGAGTCTAATATGTACTTCTTAAACAATTGGTAAGCAGTTTCATAATCAAACGGAAACTGTATATTTTCACTCAATAATTTCAAAGGCGTTAGAATAATCATATAATTCTGTAGCATACGTTCCTGGTATTCCTTGCCTTTCAAGTCGGCTTTAATGCGTTTCGTTATTTCAGAATAGGTTGCGTATAAACGGTCAGCCACAAAATCATAATGATCTAGTATTTCAATCAACATCGAACTCAACCCAACTTCTTCCCATTTCTTAAGCCTATCAAACTGTTCAACCTGTTCATTTGTAAACGGATCTGTAGGCTTTATAAAATGCGCCAAAAGAGATCGTGTAGTAACCGAGTTGTCATCTCGTGACGATAAATATTGAGAAGTAATAATCAAAGAACTTTTAATTTTTGTCGTGGTGGTTCTGTTGTCGTTGGTTGCCTTTCCCATTTCACGACCACGTCCATCGTAAGCACCTTTAACTCCTTGAAACAATCTATCTTCAATATTATCGTTAAACTCTTCAAGCACCGTTGGCACGTTGTTTAATCGAGCAATCCTACGGTAAAAAGCAACGTGTGTCGCAGTATTCATGTCGTAAGGTTCTTGCTTATAGGTAAACAAATTGGCTAGTGATTGTGCGTATTTTGTTTTTCCAGAACCTTTTTCACCGGTTAAAAACATCAACGGAAAAGCTTCGTATCTTTTAATAAACAAATTCCTAAACATCGAGGCAATGTTGAAACAAATTCCCAAAATCGCTTTTTCATCACCGTAAACAATGCACATCTGCTTTGCCCATTGCGAAAAAGTAACCGGACTTTGTTTATACACAAAGTATCTATCGTTTTCGTACGGGTCATCATCATCCGAGTTGTGTTTGTTAATTTCAGAGAACGCTGGTAAATAATAATGTTTGCTGTTTTGGTGGTATTCACTTTCTTCACCTTTCAATTCTTCATCAATATCAAGCGGTACAATTCCGTAAGCGTTTATGCGTTTCATTACACCCTTATGATAAACACAATCAGCAAATGCAAAGAACTTTTCTCTATTCTGCCAACCCAGTGTAATTAGTTCATTAGCTTTAACGAACTCATTTAATATTCTGTTGGTTAATAATTTAAAATGTGCCGAAGTAGCATTTTCTTTAAACACATAATTATCTTCACAAATCAAACGAGTTTCAAATCTTGCGCGTTGAATAAAATCTTCCGAATCAAAATCAATCAATTTTTTAACACCAAATTCATTCACAACCTCGCAAAGACGTTTGTTATTCTTTTTTCCAGCAATATGAAAAAGAGGTGTTATTTTGAAATTCGTGCCTGGGAAAAAACCTTCTTTAGTTCTAAAATAATATTGGTTGTCAACCGTAACAAAACGGTGTTTTAAGTACTCTTGATAATCAGCTCCTTTCGGCAGATTTAAATCATCTAGTTGCTCATCAGTAAGTTTTACAGAAGATGCAGCTTTTGAATCAATCTCTATTTGAATATCATCCAAAGCCGACTTCAATTCCTTTTCAGTGATTTTAAAAATCTTTGCACATTCTTTGGTATAAAGCTTTTTTGCGATATCGTCTTTAATACCAAAAATCATCTGAGCCACTTCCTTAACAGCATCAGCAATCAAATAAGGATCATTAGCTGCCTTATTTTTTAAACGTGTGGTTTTCCAAAGTACAGCATCATTAGTATTTGCTTGAATGTACGCTTGTAAATCATTTTTACGAGAATACGAATCCGGGTCTTCTCCTTCAGGTAACAAACAAACCAACGCTTTCAATCCAGCTTTCAGAATAATATCTACATCTTTCATGGCAGCCTTAGTACCAGCCTTATCATTTCCGTTAGCATCGTAACCATCGTTATCTCTACATATAATTACGTTTCTTGCAAATCGTTTTAATAAATGACACTGTTTGTCGGTTAAAGCAGTTCCACAAGTGGCAATCGCATTCGTCACATCGTTTTGGTGTGCAGCAATAACATCAGTATAACCTTCCATTAAAACAGCTGTATTTGTTTTGCTAATGGCTTGTTTCGCTTGATACAATCCATAAATAGTTGAAGTTTTTGAATAAACCTCGCTTTCTTTACTATTTAAGTATTTCGGCCCCTTTTCTTCTTCAGCAGATTTTCTTCCGCCAAATGCTATTACTTCCCCTTTAATGTTATGGATAGGAAAAATCACACGATCAACAAAAAAGTCAAAACTTCGTCCATCTTTAACCGATATCAATCCAACTTCTTTTCCCGTTTCAAACAAAGCACGTTCAATAAGGTCAGATGATATATGTTTAAACGAATTCGGAGCATAACCAATTTCAAATTCTAAAACAGAATCTTTACTAAAGTTTCGCTCTACAATTAATTTTTTAGCCCAATGATTATCATCAAGTTTTTTTAATTGTTTTTGGTATTCCTTAGCTGTTTCTGCTAAAACTTTAATTTGTTTTTCACGAGCGTTTATTTTCAATTGTTGCTGTTCACTTACTTCTTCCTTTTCAAGCACAATGTTACAAATACCAGCAATCTTTTCAACCGCAGTAGCAAAATCACAATTCTCACGAATCATCACGAATTTTATTCCATCGCCTTTTTGGTCACTTGAATAACAAACCCAATTGTTCTTTGCTGGGTTTACATGAAAACTTGCAGTTTTATCTTCAGAGAATGGAGAACGACAACTATAGCCTGAACCACTTTTTTTAATGTCGCAGTAATGTCCAATAATCGAAACTATATCAACCTCGCGAACTTGTTCAATTGATGATTCTTTTATTCTCATTTATCTCTTAAATTTGTTTATTAAATCTTTAAGTGCTCTAATTGTCGCAATTCTGTTAACGCAGTTTTGTTCTCTATTTCTCCATTCTCGTTCAGCATTGTCTAATGAAATTTTTAAATCATCATCATCAATCAATCTCAATGCGTATCGTTGTTCTATTGCTTTTCGAGTTTCAATCTGGATAAGATATAATCGCTTATTTTCTGATTGTAACAAATCATCTATCAAATAATTATGTCTTATATAATGAGATATTGTTAGTATTTCAATATAATCTTCTGTGGGTAATTCGTTTATAATTTCAGATGCTTCTTTCGCAGAAAATGTTTTATGTTTTGAGCAAAACGAAATAAATAACATCATAGCTTCATCCAATTTCGAAACGTAGTTTTCTTTATGGAATTCTGTAAAAATCTTATACGCATCAACCGGAGTTGTTTCTTTAATTAGTGTTTTCATAGAGTAATGATTTTAAGTTTGAAAGCTTCTGAAATTAACCCAGATTTACTATGAACAGAAAATTTTCTAAGTAGATGTGCTTTATGCGTATCTAAAGTTGAAGGCGATACATTCAAAATGTGAGCTATTTCTTTATCTGCATAGTCAGTAGCTAAGAATTTTAAAACCTGAAGTTCCCTTGGTGTAATTGCAAAACCATTGATTTTTACTCGTTTTGATTCCCATTTTTCGCATCTGCAACCAACTTTGCAGGTATTAAATTCTACATTTCCAAGAGTACCATCTTCAAAAATGTCTGTAGAATTATCAGCAGAGCCAAAACAACAAAAAGTAAATTCTTCCAAAGCTTGAGTTAGTTTCAAATGACCTAAGTCTTTTTGAGCTACGGCATCAGAGAAAAATAATTCAGCTATAACTTCTTTTTTGTTTTTTTCAAGTTCATTGAAGTTTTGAGTTTTTCCATTCTGTATAAAAAATACCTTTCTTGTAGCTTGACATCCAAAAATTTCAATGTTTTTATCATTAGGCATTATGCCACTAATGAAATTTGTATTAAATTGCGGGTTCATAAGTCTTAGTTTTAATTTTTAATTACTAATTGAGATTAGACCCGAAGTTCCCGCTTCGGGTTTTTTGTTTTTATAAAAGCAACATCTTTTTTCTTTTTTGTTTACTTTTTGTTTGTTCTTTTTTGCGTTTGTTAAATAATTCAAAAATGATGTTTTCAATTACATTATTGTTTGAATTACCGTTCATAATACTTCTAATATAACTAGAAGAGTAAGTTTCCCCTTTTGCATTTCTAATGTCTTTAGTACGCAAAACCTCAAGTATTTCGGTAGTGTATCTGCTACCTAATACCTTTTTAATTTCATTTTTTTCTGTTTCTGTTATCATAGATTTCAACTATTTATTTTTTACAAACAAATACGTAACTTGTATTATGTTTAATAAACGTTTTAAAAACGCTTTACTAACGTTTTACAAACATTTACTATTGCAATATTACAAACAAAAACTCTTTAAACAAACATTTAGTGAGTTTATTTTATATTTTTTTTTATGAATGAAATTGGAGCAAGATTAAAATACTATCTAAGACAAGTAAATATGTCAATAAAAGAGCTGTCAGATAATACAGGAATTCCATATAATACAGTCACTAGAATGGTAAAAGGAGATATAGGAATGAGTTCAGAAACTTTAAATAAAATTTTTGAAACATTCCCAACTCTAAATGCTGAATGGTTAATTTCTGGAATTGGTGATATTGAAAATTTAAAAAATATCTCAAAAAAAACGGATGAAAACATAAGAGAAACGCTTTCAATAGGGAGTAGATTAAAAAAAGTTTTAGAAGCTAGAGATGTTTCCTATACAGAGTTTGCCTTAAAATCAGAAATTCATTACAATTCTGTAACAAGAATGTTGACTAATGATATGGCTATGAATTCAAAAACACTAAGTAAAGTCTTTTCAATATTTCCAGATTTAAATCCCAGATATTTAATTACTGGAGAAGGGGAGATGTTTAAAAATGAAAGTGAAAATATTGAAGAAGTTGCAGAAGAAAAGCAAGAGTACATTAAAAATGATGATGCTTTACTTGATGCAAAATTAAAAGCTATTTTAACCAATCCAGTGATGCTAGACATCATTAAAGAAGCCCTAAAAAAGTATGACGAAAGTGAAATTTAAAGTAGGAAAGAAGGATAGTGAATTGGTTCAAAAATTACTAAAATTGATAAAAACGTCCCAATCACGTCCCAAAGAAAAATAAACTATAACAAAATCAAGTCTTTACAATGATTTGTAGAGTCCCTCCATCGGCTCTTTATTAAAGGTTAGAATTTTTATAATTCTAATCTTTTTTTATTGTATAGATTTTTTTTATAATAAACAATGCTTCTTTTTTGAATATTATTTTGAACAGGAACTTGTAGTTCAATTAAATTTATTTGTATCTTATGTTAAATTTAAATGAACTTAATTATGAAAAATAAAACAGTGATTATTACTGGAGCTGCTATGGGATTAGGCTTGGCATCAGCAAAAGATTTAGCTGAAAAAGGAGCTAATTTAGTTTTAGTTGATTATAATGAAAAAGCTTTAGAAGAAGTAAATAAATCTTTATCATTAGAATTCCCTGGAATAAAAATATTAACTATTGTAGCGGATGTCTCAAATGAAAAATCGGTTAAAGATTATGTAAATAAAACTGTTTCTTATTTTGGACGTATTGATGGTTTTTATAATAATGCTGGAATTGAAGGTAAGCAAGCGAGTATTGTAGATTATGATATTGATGTTTTTAAAAAAGTAATTGATATTAACTTAATGGGGGTTTATTATGGATTGCGTTATGTTTTGCCTGTTATGCAAAAACAAAATTTTGGACGTATTGTTAATGTTGCTTCAGTAGGTGGTATTCGAGGAGTTTTGAACCAAATGCCTTATGTTGCAAGTAAACATGCGGTTTCTGGAATGACTAAAAATACAGCTCTCGAATACGGACGATATAATATTCTAACAAATGCTATAGCGCCTGGTGCAATTTTAACTCCAATGGTTGAAGAAGCTTTTAAACAAATTAATTCTACAGATCCAAAATCCGCTGAAAAAGAATACGCACAACGAAATCCTACAAAACGTTTAGGTTTACCTCATGAAGTGGCGAAAATAGTTAGCTATCTTTTAAGTGAAGATAATGGTTATATAAATGGTCAAACTATCGCAATTGATGGTGGAGAATCTAATATATATGGAAATTCTTAATTTTGATAATATTTAAGTGTTTTAAAAAATGAGTTCAAAATATGAACTCATTTTTTTTATATAAAATTTTAGGATTTTTATATAGAATTAAATACTTAAAACTTTTTCGTTTATAATTATATTAAACCTATTTTTGCCAAAAGCACAATTATAGTATGAAACAAATAATTACATTATTATTTATTTTATTAAATTCTTCGATTTATTCTCAAACTTTTCTTGATTATTATTTTAAAAGTAAGGAAGTTGATGGGGCTATTTTAATTTACGATAAAAATAAAGATTCTTGGCTTTTTAATTCGGAATATGATGTGAATAAAGAGACTCCAATTGGTTCTTTGTTTAATATACCAAATGCTTTAATTGCTTTAGATTTAGGTATGATTTTAAATAACCCAGCAAATTATTTTGCTTGGGATGGTGTGAAACGATATTATTTTGGAAAATCAAATCCAAATTGGAATTGCAATACAAACTTAGATGAAGCTCTTAAATATAAAACGGATTGGTATTTTCAGGAGGTTTCTAATTTAGTAGGATTCAAAAACTACTCTTTTTTCCTGAATAAATTAAATATTACAAATTCTAATTACAATCGAAAAGAGAACTTTTATTGGCATTTTGGAAACTTAAAAACCACTCCGAAACTACAATTAGATTTTTTTAAAAAGCTAAAAAATCAAGAGATCATATGGTTTCAAAAATACAATCAGAAATATGTGTATGATGAATTGCTTTTGATATCTGACAGAAATTATTCAATTCATGGTTATCAAACTTATAATGTTTATAAAGGAGAACGAATAGATTGGTGGGTCGGAGTTTTAGAAACGAAAGATAATACTTATTATTTTTCAACAAGAATATTTGAATCTATAAATAAAGAAATGGCTCCAGATTTTTTTAATAAGAAATACGAAATAACTTTAGAAATTTTTAGGGTTCTTGGTTATATTTAAAAAGGCGAATTTGATATCAAATTCGCCTTTTTATTATTTTCTTAATTTTAATGCTAAAAAATAACCTAAGTAAGCCATAGGAATATAAGCAACTACAAGATCTAAAATATTAAACCAAAGTGGTGCTGTTAAAATTGCAACCATATAAGCTCCACCAGCAAAAAATAAACCACCGATTATTAAAGCGAAAGTTTTACGATACGTTTTTGCGATCATTGCTGCTATAAAAGCTCCCGAAAGTGTTCCTAAAGCATGTGCTAAAAACGGAAAAATAAAATTTTCTGGTTTTAATAAAAGCATGCAGTTTTTTAAACCTTCTTCAGTTGTTAAATCAAAACCTTCTGGAGTAGGAATTATAGTAGGGCCTAAGTTAATTAACGTCATGTTAATAAAACTACCAATAAATAAACCTAAAATTAAAGCAAGTATATTTCTAATGATTCCCATTTTATCTTTTATTCATAATTAAACATGTTGATGTTGCATGAGCATAAACTTTACCAGATTCGTCTACCAAAGTAGCTTCAACCATTGCAGTAGTTCTTCCTGCATGTATGATTTTACCTTTAGCAATCATATTACCAGATTTTAATGTAACAGCTTTAATAAAGTTAACTTTTAATTCTAAGGTTGTAAAGGTTACTTCTTTAGTTAAGGTTGTCATTAAAGTGCACCCCATTGCAGTGTCTAAAATGGTTGCGATTACTCCTCCGTGAACAGTTCCTACAGCGTTGTAGTGAAAATCTTGAGCAATAAATTCAAAGTTTGCTTTTCCAAAATCAACTTCATTGATTTTTATGTCTAAAGTTGTAACTGCAGGAGCCTCAGGAATTTCACCTTTTTGCATTCCTTGCAAATATTCTAATCCAGAAAGATCTTTTGAAAGTTGAATAGCTTCGTAAGAATCACCGTAATTGTAAGTTCTTGTTTTTAAATGTTTTGGGTTCATATTTAATTAAAGTCTTTTAAAAAAGTCATACCTTCTTCATACAATTTAGTTGGAACGTATTTAGTAGTCATATCTGATGTATCAATCAATTGCCCTTGATCAAAGAAATAGAAAATTTGTTCAATCACACGATCTTTTGATGCTTTATTGTTCACTTGTTCAATAACAACCAAAACTAATTCATCATTATCAAAGTAATAAGTTTTGTTTAATGAAATTTCATCATGTTCTTCATATAAAACTGAGAAAAGTTTTTCAGAGTCTAAAAAATAATAAAAAGAGGTATTATAACTAATTTGAGTACCATCGTCTTTTAAAAGCGTTCCATTTTTACTTTCAGGTAAGAATGTGTTGTTTTGAATGGTTTCTTGAATCTTATTTTCAATTTCTACAGATTTATTTTGTTGTGCAAATGAAATTGTAGAAAGTATTGAAAAAGCTAAAGTTGCTATTATTTTTTTCATAGATTTAGTTTAAGTCTGTTTGGTTGATTTGCAATTTGCCAAGCCGTTGCAAAGATAAGTTTTATTCGGTTTCGCATTTTATCAAATTCAATTTTATCAAAAGTATCAGTTGGTTGATGATAATCTTCATGAGTACCACTGTAGTAAAAAATTACAGGAATATTTTTTTTAGCAAAATTATAATGATCAGATCTATAAAAAATTTGTTCAGGATGATTTTCTGCATTCAATTCATAATCTAAAATTAGCTGCGCATATTGCTCATTCATGTTTTCAGAAAGGTTATGTAATTCACTACTTATTTTGTCTGAACCTACTAAATACAAATAATTATCTGCTTTTTTATATTTTTTATCAGTTCTTCCAATCATATCAATATTTAAATTACAAACTGTTTGATCTAACGGAAATAACGGATGGTTTACATAATATTTAGATCCGAACAAGCCGTACTCTTCACCAGTACAATGTAAAAAAACAAGAGTTCTTTTAGGACCATTTCCTGCCAATTTAGCTTTTTGAAATAATCGAGCAATTTCCATTACAGCAGAAGTTCCTGAAGCATCATCATCAGCACCATTATAAATTTCTCCATTTGCCATTCCAATATGATCGTAATGAGCAGAAATTATAATATACTCATTCGGAAATTCAGTTCCTTCAATAAAAGCAACAACATTTTCACTGTCGTTTAACCTCGGACTAAACAGGGCTTGCATGGCTCTTGATGGAACTTTTTGAAAATAATCATCTGTTCCCGGAGCAGGTAAAATGTTTAAATCTTTATAATAATCACGAATAAAGTTCGCAGCCATCTTCTGACCGAATTCACCTGTTTTTCTACCTTCCATTTCATCAGAAGCTAAAACTCCTAAATTGTTAATCAAATTTTGTTTGGAAATTGATTCAATATATGAATTTAATACAGCATTTTGTTCTGTATTTTGTCCAATTAACGTAACCTGAAGAAATAAAGTTAATAGGAAAGAAAAGATATATTTTTTCATAAATCAAAATTTATATAAAGATACTGTTTTACCCAAAATAAATGTATTTAAAAAACAAATGGTATTGTTATATTTGTATGCAAATGATGTTTAAATGAAAAAAGTGGTTCTAATTACCGGAGGTTCTTCGGGAATAGGAAGAAAGGTTGGAGAATATTTACAAGACAAAGGTTTTATTGTTTACGGAACAAGTAGAAATCCTGAAAATGTGAAAGATTCTAAAATTAAGTTGGTAGCTTTAGATGTTCGTGAAAAGCAGTCTATAGTTTCGGCAATTGAAACAGTGATAGCTAATGAAAAACGTTTAGATGTTGTAATTAATAACGCTGGTGTTGGAATTACAGGTCCTCTTGAAGAAATTCCTACTGAAGAAATTAGAAACAATTTTGAAACCAATGTTTTCGGACCTATCGAAGTAATGAAAGCTGCTTTACCACAAATGCGTGTTCAAAAGAGTGGTTTAATTATAAACGTAACTTCTATTGCAGGTTATATGGGATTGCCATTCCGTAGCGTTTATTCTTCTTCAAAGGCTGCCTTAGAAATTATTACTGAAGCTATTCGAATGGAAGTTAAAGGTTTTGGAATTCAAATAACAAACGTTGCGCCTGGTGATTTTGCAACTGATATTGCTTCAAGAAGATTTCATGCTCCTGTAATAGAGAATTCTCCTTACGAAAAAGTATATAACCAGCAATTACAAACAATCAATGAGCATGTAAATGATGGAAATGATCCAATTGAAATGGCAGAAGCTATTTATAAAATCATCAATACTCAAGAGCCAAACGTACATTACAAGGTTGGAGCTTTTATGCAGAAATTCTCCATCGTTTTAAAACGAATCTTGCCAGATAAGATGTACGAAAAAATGTTAATGAAGCATTATAATTTATAAATTGAATTAATCAAATAATTAAAAAAAGGATATGAAATTTTTTATTGATACAGCAAATCTTGCTCAAATTAAAGAAGCTGAAGAGTTAGGAGTTTTAGATGGAGTAACAACAAATCCGTCTTTAATGGCTAAAGAAGGAATTACAGGTAAAAACAACATCTTAAAACATTACGTTGATATTTGTAATATTGTCGACGGTGATGTTAGTACTGAGGTAATTGCTACAGATTTCGAAGGAATGGTTCGTGAAGGTGAAGAACTTGCAGAATTACATGAGCAAATTGTAGTTAAAATTCCGATGACTAAAGATGGAATTAAAGCTTGTAAGTATTTTAGTGAAAAAGGAATTAGAACTAATGTTACTTTAGTTTTCTCTGCTGGGCAAGCACTTTTAGCAGCAAAAGCAGGAGCAACTTATGTTTCACCTTTTTTAGGACGTTTGGATGATATTTCTACAGACGGATTATCTTTAATCGAAGACATTCGTTTGATTTATGATAACTACGGATACGAAACTCAAATTTTAGCTGCTTCAATTCGTCATACAATGCACGTTGTGAATTGTGCTAAAATTGGAGCAGATGTTATGACTGGACCTTTATCTTCAATTTTAGGATTATTAAAACATCCATTAACAGATATTGGATTAGAACAGTTTTTAGCAGATTATGCTAAAGGAAACAAATAATTAAAAACCTTCTTTACGAAGGTTTTTTTATTTAATGCAATAAAATGATTTTAAAACCTTAAAATATTCTTAAAATTTAAGATTTTACAATAGCTCACTCTATTTAAAACCAAAAAAACTGACAAAATTTATTATCTTTACTCAGATTTTTTTTAAGAACATAATTTAGGGAATACTATATGCTATTGATACTTACTTTTATTTTTATTTTGGGCTTTGGTATGTTATTGTTACAACCAATAAAACATAATAAATATTTTAAATTTCTTAGTTTAATTCCTTTACTACTATTTTTATACTTCGCACAATATATTCCAAAGTTATACGATACTTCATCATATATACTTTTTTCAAATAATTGGGTTCCAAGTTTAGGAATTTCATTAGATTTTAAATTAGATGGTCTATCTTTACTTTTTAGTTTATTAATCACCGGAATTGGAAGTTTAATTTACTTATACGCTTCAGCTTATCTAAAAAAAGATCCATTAATTAATCGTTTTTATTGCTTTTTAACCATTTTTATGGGAGCAATGTTGGGATTGGTTCTTTCAGATAATCTGATTTCACTTTTCATGTTTTGGGAGTTAACCAGTATTTCTTCATTTTTCTTAATCGGATTTAATACTCAAGAAGAAGAATCAAGAAAGAGTGCTTTGTGGGCGTTATCGATTACAGGCTTAGGTGGTTTCTTTCTTTTAGGAGCTTTCGTAATGATTAATTCGATTACCGGAACATTTTCAATTCACGAATTATTAAATAGTGCTGAGGTTCTTCAAAACAATACGTATTATTATGTTTTAATCGGATTTTTATTCGTTGGTGCATTTACAAAATCAGCACAGTTTCCATTTCATTTTTGGTTACCAGGTGCAATGAAAGCTCCAACACCAGTTTCTGCATATTTACATTCTGCAACAATGGTAAAAGCCGGAATTTATATTTTGGCTCGTTTTACACCAATTCTTTCAGATGGTGATGTATGGAATTTAGTACTTATGATTGTTGGTGGTACAACCATGGTAATCGGTGCTTTTTTCAGTGTGTTTAGAGTTGATATGAAAAGCGTCTTAGCTTATTCTACAATCTCAGCATTAGGAGTTTTAGTTTTCTTATTAGGACTTGGAACAGAAATAGCTATTTTTGCAGCCGCAACATTTATTCTTGTACATGCTTTATATAAAGCAACTCTGTTTATGGTTACCGGCATTGTTGATCACGAAACACATACACGAGATTTAACGTTACTTTCTGGTTTAAGCAAAAAGATTCCTATTGTAGCAGTTTGTGCGGTAATAGCAGCTCTTTCAAGTGCAGGTATTCCATTAATGTTTGGATTTATAAGTAAAGAACTTTTCTACGGAGCAACTTTTGATTTTAATTATTGGACAGATGATAGTGCTTGGGCTTTAACTATAATTTTATTAGTTACTAATGTATTTTTAACTGCAGCTGGTTTCTTAGTTGGAATTCGACCTTTTGTTGGGAAATTACCTGAAGAGTTCGAAAATATTCATAAACCAGACATTAAATTATGGATTCCTTTAGTTGTTCTTACAACTTTCACAGTTTTGTTTGGTGTTTTTCCATTCATTGCTGATAAAGGAATCTTATCTGCTACGGCATCATCAATTTTCGGATTACCAATGATGTTAGAATTGCATTTATGGCATGGTTGGAATGTGATTTTATTGTGGAGTGGAGTTACAATTCTATTAGGTTTAATTCTTTATTTAATAATAAAACCATCTTATAAAACCGAAAATGTTGTTTTAAAATTAGATTCGGTAAGTCCTAAAAAGTTAATATTAGATGTTGCAATTTATATCAGATTATTTGCATTCAAATACACACGTTTCTTTCATAATGGATATTTAAGAAGCTACCTTTTATTTATAATAACTTTTATAATCGGAGTTGTTGGATACAAATTATTAAGTGACGTTACCTTGCGTATTAATACAGATGATCTTTCTCCGTTCAGGGTTTATGAATTTGTTGTATTTGTATTAATCATATCAGCAGTAATTTTAATAACATTTACTCAATCACGATTGACTGCTATTGCAGCTTTAGGTGTAGTCGGTTTATCGATATGTTTGATTTTCGTAGTTTACGGAGCTCCCGATTTAGCTATGACCCAATTCGCTATTGATACGTTAACCGTTGTATTGTTCGTGTTGGTTTTGTTTAAATTACCTGCATTCTTAAAATTCAGTAACAAAAAGAATAAAATTAGAGATGGTATTGTATCAACTGCATTCGGAATTTTAATTGCATTAATAACCCTTCAAGCTTTAGTTTATCCATCAAATAAAGAAGTGAGTAAATTTTATGCCGAAAACGCGTACATCTTAGCAAAAGGAAAAAATGTTGTAAACGTAATTTTAGTTGATTACCGTGGAGTTGATACCATGATTGAAACCATAGTGTTGTCAATTGCAGCAATTGGAGTTTTAAGTATTTTAAAATATAAGACAGAAGATGAAGAAAAGAGAGAGTAGTGTACGACCAAGGTTAGATACCATAGTTTTAAAAACAGCAACCAATTATTTGTTACCGTTATTAATAATGTTTTCTTTATTTGTTTTAATACGAGGACATTATTTATCAGGAGGTGGTTTTGTCGGAGGTTTAATTGCTTCGATTGCTTTCGTATTACATTCTTTTGCATATAATACAAAACGAACTATCGCATTGTTTAGATTTCGCCCAATGTTTTTGATTCCTGTTGGCTTGGCAATTTCATTAATCAGTGGATTATTACCTCTATTAATTTCAAAACCATTCATGACGAGTCTTTGGTTTATAGAATCTGTAGATGTAATTGGTGCATTAGGTTCTGCCTTGATATTTGATATTGGAGTTTATTTAGTGGTAATTGGTGTAGTATTAACCATTTTATTTACAATTTCAGAAAGCGTTTAAAGTATGGAATTATTATTAGTTATTTTAGTTGGAGTACTTTACTCATCAGGAATATATATGATGCTTAGAAGAAGTATGGTTAAACTTTTAATCGGTATTATTCTTTTAGGTAACGGGGTAAACATTCTTATTTTTTTAATGAGTGGAATTACCAAAGGGAAAGCTCCAATCATTGGAGAAAAAGAAACAGGTTTTTTAGGTGCCTATGCAGATCCAATTCCCCAAGCTTTAATTTTAACTGCAATTGTAATTAGTTTCGCTTTAACTGCCTTTGCAATTGTATTACTAAAAAAAGCATACACATTAACTGGTACAGATGATTTAGATTCTCTAAACATTCAAGATTTAGATATATGACAACAAACTTTATACTTGCTCCAATAATTGTTCATTTAATAACTGCAATTATATTATTATGTTTTTGGCAGAAAATTCTAGCTCAAAAAATAATCAGTATAATCGGTAATAGTGTTGCATTTATTCTTTGTTTACGATTATTTGAATTAACATTAAATAATGGAACGCTGGTTTTACAAACCGGAAACTGGAAAGCTCCATTCGGAATTACCTTCATTTCCGATACGTTAAGTGCAATCATGGTTTTGTTAACTGGTTTTGTTTCTTTGGCTGTTGGTATTTATTCAACCAGCGCTTTAAATAGAAGTAGAATAAAGTACGGATATTTCTTCACTTTCCATTTATTAATTATGGGATTGTTAGGTGCTTTCTTAACAGGAGATATTTTTAACTTATACGTTTGGTTTGAAGTAGTAATTATTTCATCGTTCATTCTTCTTACAGTTGGAGGTAAGAAAATGCAAATGGAAGGTGCGATTAAATACGTAACCATGAATATTTTAGCTTCTTCTATATTTTTAACAGCAATTGGTATTTTATACGGAATTACTGGAAGTTTGAACATTGCAGATATTGCAGTTAAAATTCAATCAATTGAAAATACTGGTTTAGTAACAGTAACTTCACTTTTATTCTTTGTTGGTTTCGGAATTAAATCTGCAGTTTTTCCATTGTATTTCTGGTTACCATCTTCATATCATACAACCCCATCAGCAATAGCAGCGATTTTTGGAGGGTTGTTAACAAAGATGGGAGTTTACGCTTTAATTCGTGTATTCACAATTATTTTCACTCCAGATAATTTCGTGACTATTTTGTTTATTGTTATTGCGGTTTTAACTATGATAACAGGTGCTTTGGGTACAATAAATAAAAAGAACATTCGTAGAGTTTTATCCTATTTAATCGTTTGTCATATCGGATATTTAATTGCTGGAATTGGACTTTATACCGAATTGGCTTTTGTTGGAATCATCTTCTATTTAATTCACGATGTTATAGTGAAAAGTAATATGTTCATGATTACGGGAGTTATCGTAAAGATTCGTGAATCTGTAGATATGACTCGTTTAGGCGGATTATTAAAAGACTATCCAAAGTTTTCTTTTATGGTTGCTTTAGTTTTTTTATCCTTGGCAGGAATACCACCTTTATCAGGATTTTGGCCTAAAATACTGTTATTAAAAGAGTCTTTCACTCAAGAACATTTCATATTATTAATAGCTTTGATAGTTGCAAGTTTTGTTACTCTTTTTGTTATTATCAGAATGTGGATTGAAATTTTCTGGAAAGAATCTCCAAAACCTTTAACAGAAGAAATGGATCATTTTGCTCCGTTGAATATTTCAGAAAAATTTGCTTTAATTGCGCCAATTATCTTTTTAACTTGTACTTCATTATTTATCGGATTTAATGCAAATGCTGTTTTTGAAGTATCGCAAAAAGCAGCTTATGAGTTAAAACACAAAGAAATTTACATCAATGCAGTATTAAAAGAGTAATAATATGTTACAAAATTTTTTATTAAATATTTTACTTACTTTCGTTTGGGTGGCTTTAACCGGTCAATTAAACTACACTAATTTTGTTTTTGGTTTCACTGTAGGTTTTCTTCTTTTGTGGTTTATTAATAAAAGCAGAACTTCAAACCAAGGTTATTTTTTAAGAGTTCCAAAAATCATCACATTTATATTTTATTTTATGTATGATATGATTTTAGCAAATTTAGAAGTTACTTTAGATGTGATAACACCAAATTATAATATGAAACCAGGTATTATAAAATTTGAAATGGATGCCAAAACAGATTTTGAAATCACCATGTTAGCAAATATGGTTGCCTTAACACCTGGAACTTTAGTTATCGATGTTTCTAAAGATAAAAAATACATGTACATTCACGCAATGTATTTGAAAGATATCGAAAGATTCAAGAAGAATTTGAAATTACGAGTTGAGAAAAAACTATTAGAAATAATTAGATAAATGAGTGTAGAAACCTATCTATCCTATGTAGTAATGCCAATTATATGTCTTGCAATGGTTATTGTTTTGATGAGATTGTTAAAAGGACCAGAAATTGCAGACCGCGTAATTGCTTTAGATTTATTAATCACTATTGGTGTAGGCTTTATAGCAGTATTTAGTATAATAACTAATACTTCTAATTTTTTAGATGTATCTATGATTTTGGCGCTAATTGCCTTTTTAAGTACAGTAGCCTTTGCCTATTATTTATATAAAAGTAACAAAAATGATTGATATTTTAATAATGATATTATGTACCATAGGAGCAATTTTTATTTTAATTGCTTCTATCGGAATTTATAAAATGCCCGATTTTTACGCAAGGTTATCAGTAACCATCAAAGCGGCAACTTTAGGTGTTGGAAGTATTTTAATTGGTGCAGCTTTGTATTTTACAGAATTTTCTGTAACCACAAAAACCATAGCAATTATTTTATTTTTATTTTTAACCGCGCCAGTAGCAGGTTATTTAATTGGCAAAGTAGCTTACGTAAACGGAACCAAACTTTGGAAACATTCTATTATTGATGAAATGAAGAATGATCCGGATAGTTTTTGTACTGCCATCAAAGAAAATGAAGGCGAAGCAGATCAAGATACTAGAGCAGAAGATGTTAAAGAAACCCGATAAGTTTAAAATTTCTTTTTGTATATTTAAAAACACATTTAGTTTTCTAAATGTGTTTTTTATTTAAAACCGACTTAATGTTCAATTAAAATTAGAAATGTTATTTTGAGAAAATAATATCATCAAAATGAAAAAATACATTTCAAAAACAACACTTTTATTTTTTACATTAATCCAATTTAACGCTATGGCTCAAAATAATCCTATCATTGCGCATCGTGGAGCTTGGAAAGAATTTAACCTGCCACAAAATTCAATTGCTTCATTACAAAAAGCTATTGAATTAAAATGCTTTGGAACAGAATTCGACGTGCATTTGACTAAAGATGCTAAAATGGTTGTAAATCATGATCACGATTTTTATGGATTAGATATTGAAACACATACTTACGAACAATTAAATACACGTAAACATCCTAACGGAGAAAAACTTCCTACAGTAGAAGAATATTTAGCAGAAGGTTTAAAGCAGAAAGAAACTAAATTAATTTTTGAAATAAAAACATCTAAAGTTTCTATTGCACGAACTTATTTGATGATTGATTTAATTAAAGATTTTCTTGATGGAAAAAAATTAGAAAATCAATTAGAATTTATACTTTTCAGCTACGACGCTTCAACTTATCTAAAAAAACAATTACCTAATTATAAAGTTTCTTACTTAAACGGAGACAAAACTCCTGAAGAAATTAAATCTGTTGGTTTAGACGGAATTGATTACCATTTTAAAGTATATCAAGAAAATAGTGATTATTTAAAAGACGCTTTAAAATTAGGTTTAATTACAAATTCATGGACAGTTAATAACGATGAGCTTTTTACAAAATTCATAAATGAGCAGATGGACGTTATTACCACAGATTATCCAGCTAAGTTTTTAGAAATCTACAAAGAAATTAAACCTTAAATTATCTGAGTTTCTTACCGATTCCAGAAAATTATTGTCTTGTTTTATTAAAAATTGAAATCAAATTAATAAAATCTAATGTTTTTTATTAAATGTGTTTTTTTACGTTTAAAAAAGCTAATTTTAGGGCGCTAAAAATCAAACATGGAAACATTAAATTACGACAAGAAAGATCTTTCAAACGACTTACTTTTAGATTTATACAAGAAGTTATTGAAACCAAGAATGATCGAAGAAAAAATGCTTATTTTAATTCGTCAAGGAAAGGTTTCAAAATGGTTCTCTGGAATCGGACAAGAAGCAATTGCTGTTGGTGTAACATCTGTTTTAGATAACGATGAATACGTATTGCCAATGCACCGTAACTTAGGAGTTTTTACTTCAAGAAACATTCCTTTACATCGCTTGTTTTCACAGTGGCAAGGTAAAGCCAATGGGTTTACTAAAGGTCGTGATCGTTCGTTCCACTTCGGAACACAAGAATATAAAATCATTGGAATGATTTCGCATTTAGGTCCGCAATTAGGAATTGCAGACGGAATTGCTTTAGCGCACAAACTTCGTAAAGAAAACAAAATTACTGCAGTATTTACTGGTGAAGGTGCAACTTCTGAAGGTGATTTCCACGAAGCATTAAACGTTGCTTCTGTTTGGGATTTACCTGTTTTATTTATCATCGAAAATAATGGTTATGGACTTTCAACTCCTACCAACGAGCAATACCGTTGTGAGAATCTTGCAGATCGTGGTGCTGGTTATGGTATGGAAAGTTATATCATTGACGGAAATAATATTCTGGAAGTGTATAACAAATTAAACGAATTAGCCATTTCAATGCGTGAAAACCCGCGTCCCGTTTTAATTGAGATGAAAACGTTTAGAATGCGTGGACACGAAGAGGCGAGTGGTACAAAGTACATTCCGCAAGAATTATTTGATATGTGGAAAGTTAAAGACCCGGTAGAAAACTATAAAGAATATCTTTTAGAAAACGGAATCTTAACTGCTGAATTAGATGAAGCTTTCCGTGCAGAAATTAAAAATGAAATTGATACAGATTGGCAAAAAGTTCAAGAAGAACCTGCAATTGAAGCAAGTTTAGAAGAAGAACTTAACGATGTGTATAAACCTTATACTTTTGAAGATTACAAACCTTCAACTCAAACAGAAACCATCCGTTTTATCGATGCCATTTCGCAATCGTTAAAACAATCTATGGAAAAATATCCAAACATGGTAATCATGGGACAGGATATTGCAGAATACGGAGGAGCTTTTAAAATTACCCAAGGATTCGTTGAAGAATTTGGAAAAGACCGCGTGCGTAATACACCAATTTGCGAAAGCATTATTGTTTCTACTGCAATGGGACTTTCAATTAACAAATACAAAGCGGTGGTTGAGATGCAGTTTGCCGATTTCGTTTCAACAGGTTTCAATCCAATTGTTAACTTACTGGCAAAATCGCATTACCGTTGGTTAGAACATGCCGATGTTGTGGTTCGTATGCCTTGTGGTGGTGGAACTCAAGCAGGTCCTTTCCATTCGCAAACTAACGAAGCTTGGTTTACTAAAACTCCTGGTTTAAAAGTGGTTTACCCGGCTTTCCCAGTAGATGCTAAAGGATTATTAAACACGGCAATCAACGATCCAAACCCGGTAGTTTATTTCGAACATAAAGCATTATATCGTTCAATTCAACAAGAAGTTCCTGTTGATTATTACACCATTCCTTTCGGAAAAGCTGCAATGATTAAAGAAGGAAATGATGTTACCGTAATTTCATTCGGAGCAGGAGTACATTGGGCTATGGAAACGTTAGAAAAACATCCAGAAGTTTCTGCGGATTTAATTGATTTACGTTCATTACAACCTTTAGATTACGAAACCATTTTTGCTTCGGTTAAGAAAACAGGAAAAGTAATCATTCTTCAAGAAGATACCATGTTTGGTGGAATCGCAAGTGATTTATCGGCTGCAATTATGGAAGCTTGTTTTGAATATTTAGATGCGCCGGTTAAACGTGTTGCAAGTTTAGAATCACCAATTCCATTCATGAAAAATTTAGAAGATCAATATTTACCAAAATCTCGATTTGAAAAAGAATTATTAGTACTTTTGGCGTATTAATAACACACAACTAATTTATGAATACAATCACATCATCAAACTTTAACTTTCCTGGACAAAAGTCGGTTTACAAAGGTAAAGTTCGTGAAGTTTACAACATCAATGACGATTTATTGGTAATGATCGCAACCGATCGTTTATCTGCTTTTGATGTAGTTATGCCAAAAGGAATTCCTTATAAAGGACAAATCTTAAATCAAATCGCAACTAAGTTTATGAATTTGACTTCAGACATTGTTCCAAATTGGTTAATCGCTACACCAGATGCTAACGTTGCCGTTGGTCATTTATGTGAACCGTTTAAAGTTGAAATGGTAATTCGTGGCTATTTATCTGGTCATGCTGCTCGTGAATATGCAGCTGGTAAAAGAATGCTTTGTGGAGTTGAACTTCCAGAAGGATTAAAAGAAAATGATAAGTTTCCAACCCCAATTATCACACCAACAACAAAAGCTGATCTAGGAACTCATGACGAAGATATTTCGCGTGAAGCTATTTTAGCAAACGGAATTGTATCAGAAGAAGATTATTTAGTTTTAGAAAAATACACCAGAGATTTATTTCAACGTGGAACTGAAATCGCTGCTTCACGCGGATTGATTTTAGTGGATACGAAATACGAATTTGGTAAAACAAAAGATGGAGTTATCGTTTTAATTGATGAAATTCATACACCAGATTCTTCTCGTTATTTCTATGCTGATGGTTACCAAATGCGTCAAGATAATAACGAACAACAAAAACAATTGTCAAAAGAGTTTGTTCGTCAATGGTTAATCTTAAACGATTTCCAAGGTAAAGAAGGACAAGTAGTTCCTGAAATGACAGATGATTATATTTATTCGGTTTCAGAACGTTATATTGAATTGTACGAAAAAATCATGGGAGAAAAGTTTGTTAAAGCAGACGTTTCACACATTGAAAATCGTATCGAAGAAAATGTAAATGCATTTTTAGCATCTTACACAAAATAAGAAAAAGTTTATGTCAATTATCGAATCATTAAATTGGAGATATGCCGCAAAGAAATTAAACGGCGAAAAAGTTTCCGATGAAAATGTATCTAAAATAATCGAAGCCGCACGTTTGGCTCCAACATCATCTGGTTTACAACCTTTTGAAATGTTTGTGATTTCAAACGACGAGTTAAAACAAAAAATCCAAAAGCTTGCGTTTAATCAATCGCAAATTACAGATTGTTCGCATTTAATCGTTTTTGCAGCTTGGGATCATTATTCGTTAGATCGTATCAATCATTATTTTGATCATTACGAAAATGAACGCGATTTAGAAAAAGGTTTTTCAGACGGTTATAAAAACGGAGTTACCAAGCAATTAACTGCCATGACTCCAGAACGCCAGTTTGAACACGCCGCACGCCAAGTATATATTGCCTTTGCCTTTGCTATGGCTGAAGCAGCAGCTTTACGAGTAGATTCATCACCTATGGAAGGTTTTTTATCTACCGAATTAGATGAATTACTTGATTTAAAAGCAAAAGGATTACGTAGCGTTTTATTGCTTCCGATTGGTTACAGAGATGAGGTAAATGATTGGCAAGTACATCTTAAAAAAGTACGTAAACACACCGATCATATGGTGCATTACATAAAATAAAGGCAAAAGCTCAGATGAATAATCTGAGCTTTTTTTGTTGCTTGAATATTTCTTAATGTTATAATTATCTAATTCTATATTTGTATATTACACATTGAAATGATAATGTTTAAAATTTTAATATTTGAAAAAATACTTTTGTCTTTTATTTATTTTGTTTTTTAATTTCATGTTTTCTCAAAATTTTGAAGTTGTACAGAAATTTTTTCCTAAAAATTCATACGATATTGTTAGAGATAGTATTTATCAGAATTACAACGATACTTTTTTTGAAGACGAGAAATATCTTGTTTCTAAGATTTGTGATGGTGAATGGGGCGGAGCAGTTATTTTTACAAATAAAGAAACTAATGAAAATTTCATAGCTAAATCTACTTGTCCAGTATCAATTGTACTTCATAGGGATAAATATATTTTGACTAGTACATTAAATCATTTAGGTTCTTATTCTGAAATAACTGAGATAACTGATCCAGAAAAATTATTAAAAATTAGCTCAACAACATACCAGGGAAATTTAAATTTAATTCCTGAAAAAAATATTATAAGACTTATAAAGTCTTTTGATTTTACAATTTTAGGAACTTTTGTTTACAAGAATAAACTTTATCATGTTGTTTCTAATTCAAAAGGAACATTTATTTCAAAAATTGAATTAAACAAGTTTATATTTATTAAGAAAATTTCAGATCAGAGGTTGTGGTCTATTTTAGGAAATAGCCATATAATTACTGATGATTTGATAATTTCTTTTAGTGACCAATTTAACACAGGTTTTATTAAAATTAGTAGCAATAAAATTACTTTGTTTTTTAGAAAGTAAACATTTGATATAGAAATAACTTGACTGTAAAGGATATCTATTTTTTTAGTAAAACTCAGAGACCTTTCAAGTAAAACCTCGAGACCTTTTAAGTAAAACGTTGGTACTTTTTAGGTAAAACCTCCCGTCGTTTTTACTAAAACCTCGGGACCTTTTTTAAGCCCTGTATTTACAAGGGGTTTCAGTGGGATAAAAAAATCAATAAAAAGTATTTGTTTTTACTAGTAAATAATATAAAAACTCAGATGAAAGTCTGAGTTTTTTGAACATATTTTAAACACTATTCAAATATTTTAGTTTCATTTTTGTAATTTTAAGAGGTAACATTTTAATATACAGCTATGAAGCATCAACATATATTTAATGAAAGTGGAATTTGTACCATTTGCGGTCAAACAGAAAAAATTTATAACGCTGCTAATAAATTAGGTAACAAAACGAAACATGAACGTGCTGCATCAGCCGATGGGCATTCTCACAGTCATTCTCATAATCACGATCATTCCGAATTGTCTGGTAACATCATCAAGTTATTTTATCCGGTTATAACAAGTTTGGTTTTATTATTACTTGCTTTATATTTTGATCATTATTTAAAGCCTTCATGGTTTACTTCATATTTTCGTTTTGGCTGGTATCTATTAGCTTATTTACCCGTAGCTGTTCCGGTTATTAAAGATGCCTATTTCGGAATTTTAAAAAAAGATATATTTTCTGAATTCTTTTTAATGTGCATTGCAACTTTTGGAGCTTTTATTTTGGGTGAATATCCAGAAGGAGTTGCGGTGATGCTTTTTTATGCTGTTGGTGAAAATTTTCAAACCATCGCAGTTTCAAGAGCTCAAGCGAATATCAAAGCCTTGTTAGATCAGCGTCCTGATGAAGTTACTATCCTAGAAAACAATCAACCCAAAACTATTAAGGCGAAAGAAGCCAAAATCAATGATATCATTCAATTAAAACCTGGAGAGAAATTAGGTTTAGATGGGATTTTAATTTCAGAAAGCGCTTCGTTTAATACTGCCGCTTTAACAGGTGAAAGTAAACCCGATACCAAACGTATCAATGATGAAGTTTTAGCAGGAATGATTAATTTAAACACCCTGTCTTTAGTAAAAGTAACTACTAAATATTCAGATAGTAAGTTGAGTAAAATTCTCGAATTAGTTAAAAATGCAGCTTCTAAAAAAGCACCTACCGAATTATTTATTTCTAAGTTCGCTCGTATTTACACACCCATAGTTTGTTTATTAGCGGTTTTAATCACTTTTGTTCCTTATTTTTTTGTTGAAAATTATATGATTTCTGAATGGGGATATCGCGCATTAATCTTTTTAGTGATTTCATGTCCGTGTGCTTTGGTTATATCTATTCCTTTAGGATATTTTGGAGGAATAGGGGCAGCGAGTAGAAATGGAATTCTGGTTAAAGGAAGTAATTATCTCGATGTTTTAGCTTCAGTTGAACATGTAGTAATGGATAAAACCGGAACTTTAACCGAAGGTATTTTTAAGGTTCAAGAAGTAGTTATTGAAGCTTCGTTTGATAAAGATCAAATTCTAAAAGTTGTGAACGTAATTGAAAGTAAAAGTTCGCATCCTGTGGCAACGGCCATTCACGAGTTTGTTGGAGAATTAGATTCTTCTGTTCAAATCACAACTTCTGAAGAAATTTCAGGTCGTGGTTTAAAGGCCGTGATTAATGATGATGTTTATTTAGTAGGAAATCTGAAGCTTTTGCAACTGTTTGATGTTGCTTATCCAAATGAAATCAACAACATTGTATATACGATTATTACCATTGCCAAGAATAATACATACGTTGGTTACATTACCATTGCAGATGCTATTAAAACAGATGCAGCTAAAACCATTTCCGAATTATCTCATTTAGGAATTGAAACTACCATGTTAAGTGGAGATAAATCATCTGTGGTAGATTTTGTAGCAAAAGAGCTTAAATTAAAGAATGCTTTTGGTGATTTACTTCCTGCTGATAAAGTAAAAAAAGTCGAAGATATAAAGAATAATACACAGCAAGTGGTTGCTTTTGTTGGCGACGGTATTAATGATGCTCCGGTTATTGCTCTTAGCGATGTTGGTATTGCAATGGGTGGTTTGGGTAGTGATGCTGCTATTGAAACCGCTGATGTGGTTATACAAAATGACGAACCTTATAAAATAACAACTGCGATTAAAATTGGTAAGAAAACAAAACAGATTGTTTGGCAAAATATTAGTTTGGCCTTTGTTGTAAAAGCGATTGTTTTAATTTTAGGAGCAGGTGGTTTAGCTACCATGTGGGAGGCTGTTTTTGCCGATGTTGGTGTATCTTTATTAGCTATTTTAAATGCGATTCGTATTCAAAAATCAAAATATTAGTTTTATTTGAAGTTTGATTATTTGTTTTAAAATATTTTTATATTTTTACTGATATACAATAATCAATAATGAAAAACAGCATAATTTTATTTCTGCTATTTTTGAGTGTAAGTTTCGCAAGTGCTCAAGAATTAGTTTGGCATACCGATGCTCAAAAAGCCATTGAACAATCTATTAAATCTAAAAAACCAATCATGTTATTTTTTACAGGTAGTGATTGGTGCGGATGGTGTATTAAATTACAAAAAGAAGTTTTTACCCAACCCGAATTTAAAAAATGGGCAAATGAGAATGTAGTTTTATTAGAATTAGATTTTCCTAGAAGAACCCAACAAGAGGAAAAGTTAAAAAATCAGAACTATCAAATTCATCAAGCTTTTCAAGTAAGAGGTTATCCAACGGTTTGGTTTACTAATGCGGTAAATAATAGTGGTAAAATTAATTTTTTACCTATCGGAAGTACTGGTTATGTTGCAGGTGGTCCTTTGAAATGGATAGAATCTGCTAAAACAATATTAAAATAAAAAAGAGCTCAAAATAATTTGAGCTCTTTTTATATTTTTAATAAGAATCAAGAACTTTAATCAAGATTATTCTTCCTCTTCATCTTCTTCGTCGAATTCAGGAAGATCCTTCTTTTCATCTTCTTCTTCGTCATCTGCATCGTCTTCTAAATCAACATCTTTTACATTGATAGATTCAACTGGGATAGCTACATCGTCTTCTTCATCTTCGTCAAAATTAACAATTCTATCAGCTAATTTTGTACTTACTTTTACTAAATAAATAGTGTCTTCCGTTCTAACTTCAACTGCTTCAACAGTTTCGTTTTTAGCATTTTTAAAACGGATAATATCTGAATCATCATAACCATCAGGAAATTTCTCTACCAACATGGTTAAGATTTCGTTTGTTAATTTTGCGTAATCAACGATTATTCTTTTCATTTAATTATTACTTTATTTCGGGTCAAAAATACTATGCTCTGTCATAACAACAAAATAAAAATGCAGTTTTTTTTAACCTGATTAAGAATTAAAATTACATGTTTAATACGTAAGCGAATACTAATGGTGCAACAATTGTAGCATCTGATTCAATGATGTATTTTGGACTGCTAACGTCTAATTTACCCCAAGTAATTTTTTCGTTTGGAACAGCTCCTGAGTAAGATCCGTAAGAAGTTGTTGAGTCAGAAATTTGACAGAAGTAAGCCCAGAAAGGAACGTCGTGCCACTCTAAATCTTGGTACATCATCGGAACTACACAAATAGGGAAGTCTCCTGCGATTCCACCACCAATTTGGAAGAAACCAACACCTTTACCACCAGAATTTGCACGGTACCATTCAGTTAAATAAATCATGTATTCAATTCCAGATTTTACCGTACTTGCTTGTAACTCACCTTTAATTACGTAAGAAGTAAAGATGTTTCCTGAAGTTGAATCTTCCCATCCTGGGCAAACAATAGGTAAGTTCTTTTGAGCTGCTGCAATCATCCAAGAATTTTTTGGATCAATTTCATAATGAGGCTCTAAAGCTCCAGATAAAATAATTTTATATAAATATTCGTGTGGGAAGTAGCGCTCACCCTTAGATTCAGCATCTTTCCATACTTTCTCTAGATGCAATTGTAATAAACGGAATGCTTCTTCTTCTGGAATACAAGTATCCGTTACACGGTTATAGTGGTTTTCTAATAATTCCCACTCATCTTGAGGAGTTAAATCACGATAGTTTGGAATTCTTTTATATTTAGAATGCGCAACTAAGTTCATTACGTCTTCTTCTAAGTTTGCACCTGTACAAGAGATAAAAGCAATTTTATCTTGACGGATCATTTCTGCTAAAGAAATTCCTAACTCAGCTGTAGACATAGCTCCTGCTAAGGAAACTAACATTTTCCCACCTTCTTTTAGGTGTAATTCATAACCTTTAGCTGCGTCAACTAAAGAAGCAGCGTTAAAGTGTAAATAGTTTTTTTCAATAAATTGACTAACTGGACCTTTATTCATTTCTATATTTTAAAGTATTATTCTTGTTTTTTTCTATTGTAACCTAAAATGTTTAAAACATCTTCTGCAGTTTGTTGTTCAGAGAAAATTTCAGTAGCAACAATACCATTTTCGTCACGATCAATTAAAATGTGTTTTGGCTGTGGAATTAAACAGTGATGAATTCCGCCTTGACCACCAATTGTTTCTTGATACGCTCCTGTATTAAAGAAACCTAAATATAAAGGTTTTTCTTTATTATATTTTGGAAGATAAATGGCATTTAAGTTTTGTTCTGAATTGTAATAATCATCACTATCACAAGTTAAACCACCTAAAAGTACACGTTCGTAAGCATCATTCCAACGGTTAACTGCAAGCATGATAAAACGCTTGTTGATTGCCCATGTATCTGGTAAAGTAGTAATGAAAGATGAGTCAATCATATTCCATTTTTCACGATCGTTTTGTTGTTTTTGATACAAAACTTTATAAATCGCACCTCCAGATTCTCCAACTGTAAACGAACCAAATTCTGTAAAAATATTCGGAACAGGAACTTCTGCATCGTCACAAGCAATCTTAATTTGGTTGATGATTTCATCTACCATGTAAGCATAATCGTAATCGAATGCTAATGAGTTTTTTATTGGGAATCCGCCTCCGATATTTAAACTATCTAAAGTTGGACATTCTTTCTTTAAGTTGATATAAACTTTTAAACATTTCGATAATTCATTCCAGTAATACGAAGTATCACGAATTCCGGTATTGATGAAAAAATGTAACATTTTAACTTCAACTTTCGGATTATCAATAATATTCTTTCTGTAAAAAGGCAAGATATTTTTGTATCCAATTCCTAAACGTGAAGTATAAAATTCAAACTTAGGTTCTTCTTCAGATGCAATTCGAATTCCAATTTGAAATTTACCTTTAATAGATTCTTGAAGTAAATCTAATTCTTCATAATTATCAACAATCGGAACTGTTTTTTCATGTCCGTTGTTAATTAATCGAGCAATGTTTTCAATATATTGGTCGCGTTTAAATCCGTTACATAAAACGTAAGTATCTTTATCAATTCGACCAGTTTCTAATAAATTTTCTACAATATTAATATCAAAAGCAGATGAAGTTTCAACATGAATGTTATTTTTGAAAGCCTCATTCATTACATATTCAAAATGTGAACTTTTAGTACAATAACAGTAGTAGTATTCTCCTTCGTATTTGTGTTTTTCCATTGCATTTCTAAACCATCCCTTTGCTTTATTGATGTTGTTAGAAATTTGTGGTAAATACGTGAATTTTAAAGGTGTTCCGTATTGTTCAACTAATCCCATTAAATCAATGTTGTGGAACAATAAGTTATCTTTATTTAAAGTAAATTCTTCTTGTGGAAAGTAAAAAGTTTGATTAATTAAGTCGAAATATTTTGTATTCATTTTGAATTGTTTTTAAGATTAAAATTTGAATTAAAAGCCAAAAAACAATTAGTTTCAAACTCTAATATTTGCAAAAGCAATACTCATTTTATCACTATAAATATTGGTGATACGCGCCAAAATAAAAATACCTTTCAAATGAATGTATAATTCTTGTTGAATGGTTTTAAGCACCGACATTTTTTGTGGTGTTTTAAACGGACGGTTTTCGATATTTAATTTTCTATGATTCACGTGGCAAAGTTAATTAAATAAAATATTGATTTGCTAACGAAATTTTTAAATTTAACTTAAATAATCGGTAAATGCATTTATGATCATTTCTGTACTAACTTCTTCATTAATTATTGCTTCACCATTTTCTTTGATAAGCGTGAAGTTTATGCAACCTAATTCATTTTTTTTGTCATGAACTAATAAGCGTAAACATTCTTCAATATCTTTTTCAGAAAGTTCAATTACAGGAAAAATATCATTTAAAACGTGTTTGATTTCGTTATAATACATTTCAGAAATGAAACCTTTTTGTAATGAAATGTTTGCTTCTAAAATCATACCAACAGCAACAGCTTCGCCATGTAATAAAGTGGTAATGTTTTCGTTATTCAAATGATAAGATTCAATAGCATGACCTAAAGTATGTCCGAAGTTTAGTTTTTTACGAATATTTTTTTCTTTCGGATCTAACAAAACAATTTCGTTTTTAAGTTGAACCGAATGGTAAATAAGTAACTCTAAATCATTTGTTGTGAAATTAGATAAATCTTTTAGCTGATTCCAATACGAAATATCTGCTATTAATCCATGTTTGTACATTTCTGCTAAACCAGAACGCATTTCGTTACCAGGTAAAGTTTCTAAGAAATTGACATCGATTAAAACCATTTGAGGATTTGCAAAAAGACCAATTTGATTTTTTAAACCTGCTAAATCTACACCAGTTTTTCCGCCTACAGAAGCATCAACCATTGCTAAAAGAGTAGTGGGAATAGAAATAAAATCTACACCGCGTTTATAGGTTGCAGCCACAAACCCGCCTAAATCTGTTACAACTCCACCACCCAATGAAATAAATATACATTTTCTGTCTGCTTCAAATTCTGATAAAACCGACCAAACGTCAAAACAAGTTTCTATATTTTTATTCGCTTCTCCGTCTTCTATTTCAATAATTTCAAAAGGTAAAGTAGTTTCAAGACGTTGCAAAAAGTACGGCAAACAGTATTCTGTTGTGTTGGTATCTGTTAGAATAAAAATTTTCGAATAGCTTCCGTTTGACAAAATTGAAGTTAGATTTTTAAAACCCTGTTCTCCAAATGAAACACTATAATTTTCGGCTTTAATTTCGATCATTACATTTGTATTAATTTATATGGTAAAATTAAAGCAATTTTTATAGATATATAGAATTTGTGTATTTATATTTGTGAACTATTAAAAAAGAAATGGAGAAAATTTTTAACAACACAGAAATAGCCTTTTCGTTAAAAAATAATGCCGAATTGAATCGTGCTTATTTTTTATTTAAAATGATAAGTAAACCAACTTTAGTAAAAATGGGTTCATCATTGGCTCATTTTGCAATTAAATACAAACTTCCTGTCGAAGGAATGATTAGAAAAACTGTTTTCGATCATTTTTGTGGTGGAGTTAGTGAAGATGATTGTTTAAGTGTGGTTGATAAAATGTATACTAAAAAAGTTTCATCTGTTTTAGATTATTCTGTAGAAGGAAAAGAATCTGAGGAACAGTTTGATGCTGCTTTAGCTATGACTCTAAAAACGATTGAATTTGCAAAAGAACGTGAAGCAATTCCGTTTGCTGTTTTTAAACCTACGGGTGTTGGGCGTTTTTATCTATTTGAAAAGAAAGGTGAAAACAAAGATTTTACTCCAGAAGAAGAATTAGAATGGAATAAAGTGGTTCATAGATTTGATACTATTTGTAAAGCAGCTTATGAAAAAGATGTTTTGTTATTAATAGATGCAGAACATAGTTGGATGCAAGATGCTGCAGACGAATTGGTTTTAGATATGATGCGTAAATACAATAAAGAAAAAGCAATAGTATTTAATACCGCTCAAACGTACCGTTGGGATCGATTCGATTATATTAAGAAAATTCACGAAATTGCTTTAATTGAAGGATTTCATATTGGCTTAAAAATAGTTCGTGGCGCTTATATGGAAGTTGAACGTGAACGTGCGCAACTAAAAGGTTATCGTTCTCCAATTTGTGAAACTAAAGCAAAAACAGACGAAACATTTAATAAAAGTGTTTCATATATGCTAGCTAATTTAGATAATAAGATGGCTTTATACGCAGGAACTCATAACGAAGAAAGTTCGTATATGATGATGCGTTTGATGCAAGAAAATAATATTTCTCATAACGATAAGAGAATGTGGTTTGGACAGTTATATGGAATGAGTGATAATATCAGTTATAATTTAGCAAATCATAATTATAATGTATCTAAATACTTACCTTTTGGACCTGTGTTTGATGTTGTTCCGTATTTAATTCGTAGAGCAGAAGAAAACACATCGGTTGCAGGGCAAACTAATAGAGAACTTTCATTAATTGAAACAGAGGTTAATCGCCGTAGAGCAAAATAATTAAATAAAAAAAGAGATTCAAATTTGAATCTCTTTTTTTATATCTCAATGTTTTTTAATTCGTTATAATTACGTTTTAATTTTCTTAAAAAGAAACCGTAAATAAGTTTGTAAATTAACCAGAAAATTAATGTCATTACACTAATAATTACAAAAATAACTGCATAAATAATAATGAATTGCAAACTAGATATGTGATGTTGTGAGAAAGTATCGTTATAAATTTTATCTTGAACTACAATCCAACTGACAGTTATGCACATTATAAAAAAAGTAGTTACATTAAATAACATATAATGTTTAACAACTTTCCTAGTTTCAATAATGTTTTTCATTAAAATGGTAGTATTGTCTTGCACAGATATTTTTTTGTACATCGTATAAAAACGATAGATAAAATACAAAACAACCAAATACAATGCATATGAAAAACTATCTATAAATTTCAGAAATCCATTTTTTTCAATTAATATTTCAGTATTTTTATCTTCAGTGTTTATAACAAATAAAAGTATAATACCAATAAGTAATTCAATTACACTAATTATAAAAATCCATTTAACTACAGAAGATGATTTTTTGTGAATGATTTTTTTAATTTCATTTCCAGAAATTTTTGGTAAATCATTCTCTTTTTTCCAATGTTTTTTTAGTAAATCTAATTCGTCCATAATTTCAATCTAAGGATTTACAATTTTTTTTAGTTTAGTTTTAATTCGATTCATTTTTACACGTGCATTTACTTCGCTAATACCTAAAGTTTCGGCTATTTCTGAATAATCCTTATCTTCTAAATACATATAAACTAATGCTTTTTCAATATCATTTAATTGTTTAACAGCTTTGTATAAAAGTTTAATTTGTTCCTCTTCTTGGTCATCATAATCCTCATATTTCATTCGGTGAATGCTCATTTCGATATCACTAGTTTCTATTGTTCTAGTTTTTTTTCTATATAATGAAATGGCGGTGTTTAATGCAACGCGGTATGCCCAAGTAGAAAATTTAGAATCACCACGGAAATTAGGGAAAGCTTTCCACAACTGTATGGAAATCTCTTGAAATAAATCTTTATGAGAATCTTGGTCAGAAGTGTATAATCTACATATTTTATGTATAATATTCTGGTGTTCTTCTAAAAGTATTATAAATTCACTTTCTAAATTTGGTTTCATGTACAATAAGTAGCTGAATTATTGTTTAAGTTACATTTTTTTTTAGAAAATTTTGAGAAAATTGCAAAAGCTTGTTAAGATTCAAAAAATGTATTTTTAATGCTAATATATTCGTAATTTTGCAAAGTACAAAAAACAGCAAAATATTATGATGAATATTCCAGATTCTAGAAATCCTAGAGTCGTTATTATTGGAGGAGGTTTCGCAGGACTTTCTATTGCAAAACAATTAAAAAATAGAAATTTCCAAGTAGTATTATTAGATAAACATAATTACCATAATTTCCAACCTTTAATGTATCAGGTTGCTACAGGTGGTTTAGAAGCAGGTACAATTGCATACCCAATTCGTAAAGTTGTTCAAGAGCATAAAGAAACATATTTCCGTATGGCTAATGTTGAAAGCGTTGATACAAAAGGAAAAAAAGTAATTGCTGATATTGGAACAATTTATTATGATTATTTGGTAATCGCAACCGGATCAACAAATAATTATTTTGGAAATAAAGAAATAGAAAAAAACAGTATGGTTATGAAAACCATTCCTGAAGCTTTAGATATACGTAGTTTAATATTAGAGAATTTTGAATTAGCATTACAAACTAATGATGAACAAGAACGTAGATCATTATTAAATTTCGTTATTGTTGGAGCAGGACCAACTGGTGTTGAGCTTGCAGGCGCTTTAGCTGAAATGAAAAAAGCGGTTTTTCCAAAAGATTATCCAGACTTAGATTTATCTTTAATGGAAATTCATTTAGTTCAAGGAAGCGGAAGAGTTTTAGATGCTATGTCTGAGAAGTCTTCAAAAGCTGCAGCCAAATTCTTGAAAAAATTAGATATTAAAGTTCACGTAGATACCATTGTTACTAATTACGACGGAAAAACAGTTACTACTAAAGATGGTTTAAGTTTCGATACTCAAGCAGTTATTTGGTCTGCTGGAGTTAAAGGAGCACCAGTTGAAGGAGTAAATGAATCGTTAGACAGAGCAACTCGTATTCGAGTAAATGAATTCAATCAGGTTGAAGGTTTTGACGATGTATTTGCAATTGGTGACGTTGCTGCAATGTATGGAGAAAAGTACAAATTCGGACATCCGATGATGGCACAACCAGCAATTCAACAGGGAGAGCTTTTAGCTGAAAACTTAGATCGTTTAGCTAAAAAACAATCGTTAAAAAAATTTGTTTACAACGACAAAGGTTCAATGGCTACTATTGGTAGAAACAAAGCTGTTGTAGATTTACCTAAATTACATTTTAATGGTGTTTTTGCTTGGTTTGTTTGGATGTTTGTTCACTTAATGTCTTTAATTGGATTTAAGAATAGAACTTTAGTTTTCTGGAGTTGGGTATATAACTACTTTGTTTTCGATAGAGAATCACGTATTATAGTTCGTCCATTCCGAAAAAGAAGAGCTAAAGAATTAGAAAATGATTCATTGTAGATTATATTTTTTATTGTAATTAATTAATAAATCTACAAAACGATTATAAGAACGGATTCCATCTTTTTGATTATTCATCTTTAAGAAATTTCCGTAAACATTTTTAAAAATTTTTGAAGAGAAGTTTTTGTTTTTTTGCCAAAATTTTTCAGAATCTGAGATGTTTTCTCGGACGCCGAAATTTAATTGGTTATAGAATTCAATAAACTTCTCTTCATTATTTATACGAACTTCCTTTAAGCAATATTTTAAAGCATACAAATTTGCAGCGTATTTATAATTGATGTTCTCTTGATTATTCATTGCTAAAAAGCCAAAAAAATTAGCTTCACTTTCAGATGCGATTCCTTTTTGATGTGCAATTTCATGAGCTACTGTAACTGGCATTCCTATAGTTGGAATTTCAAAGTTAATTTGAGCTTCATGTGTAAACGGATTTAAATATCCACTAAATCCAGCTCCAGTTAATACACTTGAAAAAATTGAATTTTTAACATCACTATGTTTAATTATTGCAATGTCAAAATCGTTTTCCAAAGTTTCATAGCCTTCTCTTGCTGCATTGTTAAATTGGTCTAAGTTTTTTTCAAAAACTACTTTTACTGAATCATTTTTGGTTATTTCTTCTTGTAAAAAATTAGTTTTTTTTATTAAATTCTCGGTAAGTTCATCCAAGTCTGTTAATTCATAATTTGTTTTTAAATTAAGTTTTGTTGAAACAGGAATTCTTAAGTTATTAATTCCCCAAAAGAGTTGAAAACAAATTAAAAATTGAAATAAAGTTTGTAATATATATAATGTAGTTTTTTTTAAGACAGTTTTTTTGTTTTTTATTATAAGAACTATTTTTGTGATAATAAAAAGCGTTACTAAAATATATAAAAGATCACCAATAGATATTTTTGTCCATGAATGAAAAAAAGTTAAAACAGTATGGATAGCCAAATAAAAATTAGAACTGTATATTTTTTCTACTGCTAAAGGATGATTTTTAACAAAACTTAGTAGTATTTGTAAAATTATTATTGCTATTACATAAGTAAGAACTTTCTTCATTTTAATATTTATTTAAGTTTATTTATTTAGAATTAATAAAAATAATTATTTATATTTGTTCCAAATAAAATTAAAGAAATGGGTAAGTGCAAATCTTCATGCAATGTAGTTTATTTCTGTGATGGAAAAAAATGTTGTAAATATAATGATGAAGCTAAATCTTGTTTTAAATCATTAATTACAGAATCTGGTTTAGAAGATCAAGTTGTTTTTCAGAAGATGAAATGTCAAGGTTTATGTAAAAAAGCGCCTGTTTTTTATATTGAATCAGAAAAAGAATATAAAAAAGAAGTTACTGTCAAAAAAGCTAGAAAGATTTTTGAAAAGTATATTGTTGCTTAGATTAATGTTAAATAAAAAAAACAAACCTAATAAGGTTTGTTTTTTTATTAATATCCGTGAAGATTTATTTCTTCGCTTGATTGTAAAATGATTCTTATTTTAGCCTTTTTCTGAATTACTTTAAAATGATGTTCATCTTCTGTAGTAATTAAGCTTATTGCTTTTCCTGCTGAGTTTGCACGTCCTGTTCTTCCGATTCTATGAATATAATCAAGAGGTGAGCGCGGAAGTTCATAGTTTATAACAATTGGTAATTGTTCAATATGAATTCCACGGGCAATTAAATCTGTAGCAATTAAAACATCAATTGCACCCGTTTTAAAATCGTCTAAGGCATTATAACGAGCACCTTGGGATTTTTTTCCGTGCATGGCTGCAGCTTTAATTCCATTTTTATTTAATTTTTCGGCTAAGTTGTCTGCTGTTCTCGATGATGATACAAAAACCAATACTTGTTTATAGCCGTTATGTTTTATTAAATATCTTAAAAAAGGTCCTTTACGTTCTTGAGTAACAGAAAATGCTGTTTGTTCAATTTGAATTTCATCTGCTTCTCCAATCGGTGTTTCAATCTCGATTACAATTGGATCAATTACCAAACGAGACTTCATCTCTTTAACTTTATCGTTTAAAGTTGCAGAAAATAGTAGGTTTTGACGTTGTTTTGGAAGTAAATCTATTATTTTGTTCATCTCTTCATCAAATCCCATTTGAAACATCTTATCGGCTTCATCAACTGCGAAAATAGAAACTTCATTTAAACTTAAAGCGTTATGATCAATCAGATCTAAAAGTCGACCAGGAGTTGCAATTAAAACTTCAACCCCTAACATGTTTTTCATTTGAGGATTAATAGAAATTCCGCCGTAAACTGCCATTGTTTTTATTTGATGATTTAAATTCTGATTAAAATCAATAAAAACTTCTTGAATTTGAATAGCCAATTCTCGTGTTGGAACCAATAATAAAGCAGAAATATTTCTGTTTCTCGTATTCGTTTTTTTTTGAAATTTTTCTAAGATAGGTAATGCAAAACTTGCTGTTTTTCCCGATCCGGTTTTGGCAATTCCCATTACATCTTTTCCTGTTAAAATTGCAGGGATTGCTTTCTCTTGAATAGGAAATGGTTTTTCATAACCTATTTTTTTTATGTTTTGAATAAGGTTTTCTGATAAACCTAAATCGGAAAATGATTGCATAGTTTGTATTAGAATTGAATTGCAAAGGTAACTAAAATTGATTGAGAAGATAAAAAAAGCAACCGGTTTCGGTTGCTAATATTTATAATAAAATTATTTTTTCTTTTTAGCAGCACGTTTTCTTTCAACAGCTCTATTTGTAGGAGCCGATTTACGTGGTTTTGTTTTACTTGGTCCGCCAAGATTAACTTTTTTATTTTTATCTTTTTTCTCGTGAAATGCAGCACCTTTTTGTGTGTCTACTTTTTTCTTTTTGAAAACAATAGTAGTTTTTGTTTTCTCGAATTCTAATCGTTGTTCAGCAATTTCAATATCTTCTGGAATTGGTAAAATCTCAATTTCATGATTCATTAATAATTCAGTTTCAACTTGTTTTTCTTCCTCTTTCGGATCAATAAAACTAATTGCAACACCTTCTTTATCCTGGCGACCAGTACGACCAATTCTATGGATGTATTGTTCAGGAATTTCAGGAAACTGAAGATTAATTACGTGAGTGATATCAGAAATATCTAATCCACGAGCCATAATATCTGTAGTTACGATACCTCTGATTTCGCTATTTTGAAACGAAGCCATGGTATTCAAACGATAATTTTGTGTTTTGTTAGAATGGATAACTCCAAATTGACCAGGTAATTCTTCTTCTAAAGCTTCAAGTACATAATCTGCAATTCGTTTGTTATTAACGAATACTAAAATACGACTCATGCTTTCTTCATTTCTATGAAGAAGGTCTTTTAAAATATTTAGTTTGGTTAAGAAATTAGGTGCATGATATCCAATTTGTTTAATTTTTTCAAGTGGTGTTCCAGAAGGAGCTAAAGACACTTCTTCAGGTAAATTAAAATATTCATCTAACAATTCATCTACTTCTTCTGTCATGGTTGCGGAAAATAAGATGTTTTGCTTTTTAGTTTTCATCATAGATAAAATGGATGTAATTTGAAAACGGAAACCTAAATTCAAAATTTCATCAAATTCATCAATTACTAATTTCTGAACTTCATCAAAACGTAAAACATTATCTAATGCTAAATCCATTACACGACCAGGAGTTCCAACTAAAATATCTACACCTTCTGCTAAATTTTTACGTTGTGTATTAATGTTCACTCCACCGTAAATTCCTAAAGCACGAATAGACATGTATTTTGTTAGTTTTTCTACTTCTTCTGTAACTTGAACTACTAATTCACGAGTAGGAACTATGATAACTACACGTGGAGATTCTGTATGTGCAAATTTCCATTGTTTTAAAATAGGAAGTAAGTATGCGTATGTTTTACCAGTACCTGTTTGAGCAATACCCATAACATCTCTACCAGATAAAATAACGTTGAAAGATTTTTCTTGGATAGGAGTAGGGCTTGTTATACCTAATTCGTTTAAAGCTTTATCTAATGATTTAGGTAAATTAAATTGCTCGAATGTTGTCATAAAATAAATTTTTGCAAAGATACATTTATTTTATGGCTATAAAAGAGTAAAATTTTGATTAAATGATTTTTTTAATTACTCGAAGTTTATGTGTATGTCTGCCTGTATCCATATTTAAAATTCCTAAATGGTCTAAACGATCTACTCTAACTTTACCGCTTGCGTGTATGATGTAGTTGTTTTCCATAATAATTCCGACATGAGTAATATTACCTTCTTCATTATCAAAAAAGGCTAAATCTCCAACTTCACTTTCTTCAATAAAACTTAGAGCTTCGCCAATTGTAGCTTGTTGAGAAGCATCACGTGGAATATTATATCCGTTTAAACGATATACCATTTGGGTAAAGCCTGAACAGTCAATACCAAAAGGAGTTTTTCCGCCCCAAAGATAGGGTGTGTTTAAGTACATGAAGGCTGTTTCTAAAATATTACTTTTAGGTTGAGTGCCCGTAACTAAATTTCCTTCGAAAATGTAGTTTTGATGGTTGATTTGTTTGTTTGTAAGGAATGAAAGATTACTTCCTAAAGGAATTGGTAGTAAAAAATGGTCTGCATTTGTAATATATTCAATCAAATCTCCATTATAGAATTGATTTGAATTTTCAAGAAGATTATATTCTTCTTCAGAAATAGAAATAAATTGTTTGTTATCAATCCAACCCTGATAATTATCTGAAGCTAATTCAACTTTAGACCATTTTTTATTTTGTTCAATAATTTTAAAATGTTCTCCGAATAGAATTTGAGAAACCATTTCGCTTTTATCCGAAGGTTCAAATCTTAAAGGAACAATAGCAAGATTACAGATTGCAAACATTTATTTATACATTTATGTAAAAATGAGTCTTATTATTTTATAAGACTCATTTTAAGAATATTATTTTTTATTATGCTTTTTCAATTACAATTGCAGAAGCACCACCACCACCATTACAAATAGCAGCAGCACCGTACTTAGCGTTGTTTTGTTCTAAAACATTGATTAAGGTAACTACAACTCTTGCTCCAGAACATCCAAGAGGATGACCTAAAGAAACAGCTCCACCGTTAACGTTAACTTTGTTTCCGTCAATGTTTAAAATTTTACAGTTAGCTAATCCAACTACAGAAAATGCTTCATTGAATTCAAAGAAATCCACTTCGTTTAAAGAAATTCCAGCTTTGTCTAATGCTTTAGGTAAAGCTTTTGCAGGAGCTGTTGTAAATTTAACTGGTTCTTGAGCAGCATCTGCATAACCTTTAATGTAAGCTAATGGTTTTAAACCTAATTCTAAAGCTTTTTCTTCGCTCATTAAAATTACAGCAGCAGCACCATCGTTAATTGTAGAAGCATTTGCAGCAGTTACAGTTCCTTCTTTAGTAAAAACAGCTTTTAAAGCAGGAATTTTATCTAAATTTACATTAGTGTACTCTTCATCTTTGGTAACCATTATTGGTTCACCTTTACGTTGAGGAACAGCTACAGGCACTACTTCATTATTAAATTTTCCAGCTTCCCAAGCAGCAGCAGATTTTTTGTAAGAATCTATTGCAAAATTATCTTGGTCTTCTCTTGAAATGTTGTATTCTGTAGCACATAAATCAGCAGCAACACCCATAGCATTATTGTCATAAGCATCTGTTAATCCATCTTTTTGCATACCGTCTAACATTGTCATTGGTCCAAATTTAGCTCCATTTCTTAAGTTAGCATAGTGAGGAATTAAACTCATATTTTCCATTCCTCCAGCAACAACAATATTAGCATCTCCGGCCATAATAGCTTGAGCACCTTGCATGATTGCTTTCATTCCTGAAGCACATACTTTGTTTACAGTAGTTGCAGCAACTTCTTGAGATAAACCAGCGAATAATGCAGCTTGTCTTGCAGGAGCTTGTCCTACTCCAGCTTGTACTACATTACCCATGATTACTTCGTCAACTAAATTAGCGTCTAAATTAATTTTATCTAATGCTCCTTTAATTGCAGCAGCTCCTAATTTCGGTGCAGGAACTGTAGATAAAGCTCCCATAAAACTTCCGATTGGAGTTCTTGCAGCTGATACAATTACAACTTTTTTGTTCATAATTTTAGTTTATTTGTTTGTATTGCGAAAATAAGAAAAAACTAAGAACTATTAAATAATAATGATAGAATTATTCTACATAGACAAAAAATGCAAAATGTGGAGATTATGAGACTTTGTACTTAATTGATTTATAATGATGTTTAAAAAAAAGAGTAAAAAAAACTTCTAAACACTTGCGAAGTTTAAAAAGTCAAGCTACATTTGCAACCGCTTAACAGATATAAATTCTGTTTAGGTTAGGAGAGGTGCCGGAGTGGTAACGGAGCAGATTGCTAATCTGTCGACTGGTAACGGTCGCCAGGGTTCGAGTCCC
>NZ_CANRNX010000001.1 GCF_947632075.1 uncultured Flavobacterium sp. | reverse complement strand
AATTAAAATTACATTTTTTTTGAAAACACTATCTAACTTTTTAAAAATTAATGTCCACTTTTTGCTGACGATTTACAATCCGGAATTATATAAAAAACTTAAAGAAAAAGGTATAGCATTTGAAGAAGCTTGTACATTGGTTTTATTAAATACTAAACAATATTAAAGCAAACTAGCGAGATTATATCTCGCTAGTTTTATTTTTATCTTTATAACTGATTGCTAATAAAAGTAAAAAAGTAATCAATCCGTTTACGATTATTAACTCATTATCAAAAACATAATTTCCGAATATTAATTGCGAATTCATGCTTATAAATAATGTAATAAGCGGAGCAGCAACACATATAATTGGAACTAATTTGTCTTTTACTTTTCGTTGTTTCATAAACATTCCAAAAGAAAATAAACCTAAAAGTGGCCCATAGGTATAAGTTGCAATTCTGAAAATCATGCTTACTACTGAAGCGTCGTTTATGATGTTAAATATTACAATGACTACAAACATTAAAAAACAAAATCCTAAGTGAATTAATTTTCTGTTTCGAACATTATTAGGTTTGTTTGCATTCTCTGGTTTATCCATTCCTAAAAAATCGATACAAAAAGAAGTTGTTAAAGCCGTTAAAGCTGAATCTGTTGTTGCAAAAGTTGCTGCAATTAAACCTAATAAAAATACAATAGCAGGAATTAAAGCTAAGTGGTTAAAAGCGATTTCAGGAAATAACAAATCGGTTCTTGGTTTTCCGGTTACCGCATCAACAGGAACTGAAATTCCGTTAGCTTCGGCATAAATGTAAAGTAAAGCCCCAACGCCTAAGAAAAAAATATTTATTAACACGAAAATTCCCGTAAAGGTAAACATGTTTTTTTGAGCTTCTTTAATGTTCTTACAACTTAAGTTTTTCTGCATCAAATCTTGATCTAAACCTGTCATTGCAATAGTTACAAACATTCCTCCTAATATCTGTTTCACAAAATGATATCTGCTTGTAACGAAATCATCCCAAAAGAAAACTTTAGAATAATTACTTTCCTTGATTGTTTCAAATGCTTCGATTGCTGAATAATCCATTGCTAAGCAAATGAAAATTATGGTTAAAATTACTGAAGAAATCAAAAAGAAGGTTTGTAATGAATCTGTTACGATAATTGTTTTTAAGCCAGATTTGTAGGTATAAGCAAAAATTAAACCTAATGAAATTAAAACCGTTGCAGCAAATGGAATATTATAATGATCAAAAACAAAATACTGAAATACGATAACAACTAAATATAATCGAAAAGCTGATCCAATAGTTCTACTAATTAAAAATATAGATGCTGCAGATTTGTAACTATAAAAACCTAATCGTTTTTCGAAATATTCGTAAATGGAAACTAAATTTAATTTGTAGTATAATGGAAGTAAAACGGTTGCAGTTACTATAAAACCTAAAGCATTTCCGAGTACAAACTGAAAATATTTAAATTGCTCTCCGTTTGGTGAACCAACTTCTCCAGGAACCGAAATAAAAGTTACCCCAGAAAGTGCGGTTCCAATCATACCAAAGGCAACTAAGTACCATTTAGAATTTTTATTTGCCTGAAAGAAAGCGGTGTTACTACTGTCTTTTTTTCCGATGACGTTAGAAATTAAAATCAACGTTCCGAAATAAATAACGATAATGCTAAGAATTATTGTTGGTGTCATGTTTTTAAATTAAATCAAACCAAAAATAAGTAATTTGATTGTGCTATCTTCAAAAACCTACTTTTTTTAGTTATGCTATTTTGTATCTTTGTAGAATGAATTTTCCATCTAAACTTTTAGAAAACGCGGTGAATGAAGTATCGCAATTACCAGGAATTGGTAAGCGTACAGCTTTGCGTTTGGTATTACATTTATTGCGTCAGCCGGCAGATCAAACTTCGGTTTTAGCTAATGCGCTTTTAGGTTTACGTAACGATATAAAATATTGTAAAAATTGTCATGCAATTTCAGATTTAGATTTGTGTGAAATTTGTGACAATCCGTCTCGAGACGAAACGATTATTTGTGTAGTTGAAGACATCAGAGATGTGATGGCGTTAGAAAACACACAACTTTTTAAAGGTCATTATCATGTATTAGGTGGTAAAATTTCACCAATTGACGGAGTTGCTCCAAGTCAGCTTAATATTGTTTCTTTAATTAATAAAGTTAAAGAAGGTAAAGCTAAAGAAATTATTTTTGCTTTAAGTTCAACAATGGAAGGAGATACCACTAACTTTTATATCTATAAACAAATTAAAGATTTTGATATTATAACTTCGACCATCGCACGTGGAATTGCTATTGGTGATGAATTGGAATATGCAGATGAAATTACTTTAGGCAGAAGTTTAATTCATCGTGTTCCTTTTGAAAATAGTTTGAAAACGTTTTAAGTAATTGTATTTTACATGAAAAGTTTCATTTTTCGGTATTAAAAAAGCTCTTGATTTCTCAAGAGCTTTTTTTATTTCGGTAATTTAGGTTCAGATTCTCTTAGGACTGTAGAACTAAGCGATTTCAAGAAAGCTTCTAAAGCGTTTAATTCATGTTCGTTTAATTCTAACGGCTTTAAAAGTTCAGAAGTAACCGGAAACATCGGATCATCTTCTTGTCCTGGACGCGGTTTTAAATTTGGCATTCCTGCATTGTATAAATTTAATAAACCTTTAATATGCGGAAAAAAACCATTGTGCATATAAGGAGCAGTTGATTCTAAATCGCGCAGGGTAGGAGTTTTAAATTTTCCAATATCTGCTAAATCTTTTGTGATATTGTATCTTCCCAAATCTTCGTGTTTACGTTGAAAATAGGTTAAACCTGCATTGTGAAACTGATTGTCTGAAAACGTAGGTCCGTTGTGGCAATTGATACAACGTGCTTTGGTTCTGAATAAATGTAATCCTTCAACTTCTAAATTGGTTAATTTTGTTGAATCACCTTCAATAAATTTATCAAAGCGAGACTTTCTACTATTAATTGTTCTTTCGTATGTTGCGATGGCTTTTGCAATTCGATCTAAATTGATTTCATCATCACCAAATGCATTTTTGAAAGCTTCTTTGTAACCTTTAATTTTCTTGATGTTTTTAACAGCTACTTCAGGATGGGTATTCATTTCTTTTTCATCTAACATAGGAAAACGTACTTGATCTTCTAAAGAAATAGCACGACCATCCCACATAAAAACATCAGAATAACCTACATTTAAAATGGTTTTTGAATTTCTGGTTCCTGGTGTTCTTTCAAACCCATGCGAAACTCTTTTTCCATCACTCCAACCTAATTGTGAATCATGACAAGAAGCACATGCAATTTGTTTAGATTCAGATAATCGTGGATCAAAAAAAAGTTGTTTACCCAAATCTTTTTTAGCATCAGAATATGGATTGTCTTCAGGAAAAGTCATTTGAGGTAAAACACCGATTTCTTTAAAATTAATAACTGTAGAGTCTATTGTAGCTTTTGGCCAAATAGATGAATCACCACTACTGTATAGTTTTTTTAATTCGCTAATAGAATAATATGGTTCGATATTGAAATCGAATTTTCCTGCTGCGAATAAAGCAAAAGTTACTAATGCGAAACCGAATATTTTAATTTTGTCTTTCATTCTAATAGAATATTGAAACACCTGTATTTATGTAATGGTTTGAACCATTAATTTGATTTTCTTGCTTGTTGTTTTTTAAAGCACTTAGATTTTGATAATCAAGATTTATTCTAAGCATTTTACCTTTTTTCAATTGTATATCATAATACAGTTTGGCTTTGGTAATTAATTTGCTCGTTCCGTCGTAAATATGATCATGAATAATAACTTTATTTGCAAAGTCTTGATCTTGAGTAATTGCTCTATAATCTAAGTTGTTTTTAAGAAGTTGATAGGTACCAATTTCTAAATGTGCAAAGAGTTTATTATTTTTATTTAATCTAAATTCCTTGTTTGCAAAAATACTAAATTCAATTGAATTAATATGTTTATTAGTCACTCCTAACAAATCTTTTGCAGTTAAATTGTTAAGTTCAATGTTCGTTCCAAATGCAGATTTAGAATCTGATTGAGCATCTATTAAATAGTTAACATTTAAATTTATTTTTTGATTTTTTAATTGAAAATTTTGAGTGAATGTTCGCGTGTTAAAATTATTCTGTTTTTCAAAATTAACTTTCAAACTTGCTATTAATTGATCGTTTTTGAAGTTTTGAATGTATAATAGGTTTACATTATGTGTGATGTTACGAAGTTTAAACCTAACATTTTCTTCTGTTTGAAGCGGTGTGTTATTATTTGATGTGAATTCGTTCTTCTGATAAAAATTATTCATAGATTTTGAATATTGATAAAAGAAGTTCAAAAAGGTTGAGTTTGATTTGTAACTGTATCCTAAATTAAAACCTTTGGTTGTGTTTACATTATTGAATTTGTTATAAGTATTATCGTAAATATTATAACCGTAGCCAGTTGCAAATTTGATATAATATAATGAATCTGAACTTGGATTCAGAAATGTGTTCTCGAAATAAATTGAGGTTAGTTCGTCTTTTTGTTTGTATAAACCACCAAATTGTAAAGTGCTTTTACCTAAAGTATAGGCTAAAAAAGCATCGATTCCCATTTCACTTGAAGTAATTTTCGGACGAGGATCTGATTTTCGTGCAAATGATTCGTTTCTGTATTTTGCTTTAGCTCCAATTGCAATAGCATCTGTAATATCGTAAACAATTCCACCTGTAAAAGCATAAAATTGATTAGACCAATTTGCTTTTTTTGGTGAATAGTAATAGTTGGTAGGTAAGATCATTTGATCTTCTGTTCGGTAACTTGATAAGTTGTAACCGAAGTTTTTTTCGTTTTGTTTTGTAAAATTAAAATCACCAAAAACTTTAACTTTATCACTAAAATGGTACAATCCTTCTGATGTGAAATTATAATTTAAAACTTCTTCAGGGGTTTGTTGCCTTTTAATGTTTAAATCTTTAAAATCAATATTAACCGATGTTTTAGTATAGTTCTTAAGATTTAACTGATTTATAATTATTGGATTTTCCCAAACGAAAGATTTTACTTCTGCAAAATGTTCGTTTTTAGATAGGTTAATACTATCGTTAAGCTGTGCATTTGCCACACAGCTTACGAATAGTAAAAATAAATATTTGTTTAGTTTAAACATTATTTAAGTATTAGTTTGCGAAACCTTTTGGATTTGCAGTAACTTCTACAAAATCTTCTGCAGAGTTATTGGTGTCTTGTAAAATTTTACGTCCGTTTACAGTAGATTTAGTTTTTCTCATCACAGATTTACTTGAGAAAGTTGTTGTGATCTTTGTAGAAGAATTATCAATTGTGCTTGGTAAACGTTGTGGCAAAGCACTTGCAATATTTACATGTTGAGTTTCAACCCCGTCTATAATTATATCTGTTGGAATTTGTAAATTGAATTTGGTTTGTGAGTTTCCTGTATTTACAATTTGTGAAACATCTGGAGTTGGATAATCATTAAAATCTAAATTCTCAGATCTAAAAATGATATATGAATCACGCCCTAAATTATCCATAATAAAGTCTTTATTGCTATTCCAATGACCTTCGCGTCCCCAGTAACCAATTAATAAATCTGTCACAGCCGGATTTGCTAAATCGTATTTATAAGGTTCTTCTCCAATTGCAACTCTAAAATTTCCTAAATAAGCTTCAAAATCAGCATTGCTTAAATCTATTGTTAAATCTGGATTTTGAATTGAAATAGGTTCACCAGTTAAATCAACTAATGGAGATTTGTGGTTTTGTGCACTTTGTGCAATCACAATACTTTCTCCTGGTTGAATTGGATATTGTGTTCCGTTTCCTGGAATTTGGAAAACATAATCGGCATAAACATAATCTGTGTTTGCTTTGTTTACGATTGTCATTCCTAAAGATTGAGACCAATCCCATTGTCCATTTGCTTGTGTTTTTGGATGAGAAGTATTATTGGTTTTGCCCATAACCTGACCAATATAAAGTCCATCTGCAAAAATAACTTCGTTTGAATTATTAAAAATTTCAATAAATTGATCTCTAAACGAAGCGCCTTGTTGAGCGTGAGAACCTCCGTAATATATTTGTTTAATCACCAAATCACCTAAGCGTGCTGTTTTTAACGTTAGGTTGCTCATCGTGTTATTTATGTTTACAACCACTTGAGATAGATTTGCATTGAAAACTACTTCTTCAGTTTCAGGTGCATAACCAAAAGTTGCTGTGAACTGCTCTGAAGTTAAAGTTACCGTTGCGTTAATGTCATAAGTTCCTGGTAAAATAGAACCGAAATTGGCATTACCTTGAGCATCTGTTGCCATCACATATTCATCAGATGTATTGGTGTTTTTTAATTTTACAGTAATATCTTTTGCAACAATACTATTAAAACTTTCATCATAAGTTACCGAAACTTTATAGTCTATTGGTTGTGCTCCTGCTTGTGAAAAGTCATCTTCTGAACAAGAGAATAAGGTAAAAGCTGAAAGTGCGATTAAAAATTTATTTTTCATTTTGTATTATGTTTTATTTAAAAAGTAAATTCAATTTTGGTTCCGAAAGATAGGTTAACCATGTCGGTTCTTACACGTTGTACAGCAACTCCGTTTTCGTTCACATTTTCTAAAGGTTTTAAGTTTAAGAAGTTGTTTACATAGAATGAAAAACGAAAACCGTTTAAGAAATCTTTAGAAACTCGTAAATGGAAATTGTGATAAATAGCATCTAATTTTCTGTTTTCAGTAGATTTGCTTCTGAAAATATGTCCGTATTTTTCTTCGTTATTTTGGTCAATTTCAGGAATCAGATGCTTATCTAAATTGGCATCCAAATAAGCATAAGGTTGTGTATTTCTGTTGTAAAATTCATCTCTGATTAAAAAATGTTCAGAACGTACGGAAACAATTAAACCTAATGTTGGGTTATGATAAGTTAAGTTTCCTCCAATTTGGAAATTTTTAAATTTCATATCGTAAGGTTTGAATACACCATAAACTTCAGGTTTAGAAACTTGTGTTGATCTAATGTAAGAATCACTTCCGTTTCTATTCGTTGTTTCTACATAACTTCCATTAAAATCTAACGTTACGTTTTTAATTAAGTTTGGTTTTAATGATAAGAAAAACTCAATTCCTCTATCTGTAGAATTAAATTTATTTACGATTCTGTTTTGTAAATAGTAATAATCTTTATATCCAACAATATCAAAATCTGGTTGTGTGGTTCCGTTGTTTTGAACATCGATTTCAGCTAACGGTCTAATGATTGGATATGCTTCATCTGTAATTCCTTTTTTTAATTTATTCTCGTAAGCTGTGATATTTAAAGTTCCGAAAGGTAACATAACATCGTAACCAATTTCAGAGCGGTAAGATTTAGATGGACCTAAATTTGGGTTATTTATATCGTCGATGAAAGTTTGAACAAAGGCAACATTGTAAACACCAGGTAAACGATAATCACCTAAAACTACATCGTAATATCTTGGACCGGTATAAATTTGGTTTAACGATGGAGCTTTTCCTGTAATACCATATCCGGCTCTAAATTTCATACCCGGAATTTCATAATAAGCATTCACACGTGGGGCAATCATATTAATTCCGTAAAAATTGTCGTATCGAAGACCTCCCGAAACATTCAGTTTACTGTTTTCAAAAAAATGAACCATTTCGTCTTCGATATAAGCAGAAAAAATAGATTCTGCTTTCACGAATTGTCCGTAATCATAAGGACGAAATCCTACACCACCATCACCAGAACCTAAGGCATAAAAGTTAACTTGAGTGTCTGGAGAACCTAATCTTCCTTTACCTTTATTGTCACTCATTCGGTATTCAAAACCATAGTTAAATAAGTGATCTGTGTTTTTAAAACTTAAGTTTTTACTAAATTGAAAAGAAGCAAAAGCACTAATAGGTTTTCCGTCTACAGCTTTTTCATATCTGTATGATGGTGCTGTGTACGAACCTAAATAAACCCCTTCTTCTAAGCTTGTTCCAATTACTTCGCCACCAATATTTACTGTTTTAGCATCGTAAGAATATTGCTTGGTATACTTGAAATTTGCATATACGTTTAAATTATCGAAAAGTGCTTTTTCTGCACTCCATTTAAAACGATTAGAAATACCGAAGTCTTTTCTATTGTTCTTTGTAATCTTATTTTCTTTGTTTTCAGCTTCATAATTTGCGTTGTCTTTATTGAAACCGTAATCCAACGAAACAGAATTGCGGATTCTTTTAGATTTGTCGTTCCAAGTCCACATTAATTGTGTGTTAACACGTTCGTAAGAAGTATAAGTTGATCTTGGATCTGAATTAGAATCTAAATAATCTACAGTAGCATTTAAAGCGCCTGCACGTTCGCCAAGTTTAAATCCTTTGGTAAAGGTGTGTTGCATGGTTCCTTCGCGAAGTGAACTTGAAATTTTGTAGGGTGAAACACCCGCGCGTTGTTCTATTTTAATTAATCCTGAAGTTAAATCACCGTAACGAACAGACGGAATACCTTGCACAACTTCAATACTTTCAATATTATCTGTAGCAATTCCTCTTAAGTCTGCTCCATAATTTGCATTGGTAAAACTTCCATTAAAATCAGAAGCGTTATCTCCAAAACCAAGGATACTATTAGAGTTAAAAGTGTTTCCATTGTTTGAACCATAAGATTGCATGTTTTCGTTATTAGACATTGGAATACCATCTAAATAAATAGCTGTTCCGAATGATTTATTACCGAAAGCATTGTCTGAAATTTTTCTTGGTTTTGCAGTTCTAAAAGCAATAGCTTTAAATTCGTTTAATGTAAAATTTGTTACAGATTGTCCAGGAAGTAGTTCCAAAACATCGTTTAATGACATTGCTTGAACTTGATCTATTTGCTCGCGACCAAGTTTAATCTCCGAAAATTTATCTGCTTTTTTTACGTTGATCACCAATTCATCTAAACGTAAATCTTGATTATCTAATAATATCGTTTGAACTTCTTGATAAGTTTCAGGCGCAAATGAAATTACTTTTTCTTGTTTCCCTAAAATTTTAAAAGCCAGTTTTAAATTTTTAGAATTATTTATTTCAATTTCAAAACTACCATCCGTATCAGAAAGAACCCATTTTTGAGTATTTATATCTTCAACAATTACTGCCGAAATTGGTTCACCAGATTCTGAACTTAAAATAATACCTTTAAAACGATTTTGCGCAAATAATGAAGTTGTAAAGCACAAAAGTAATAATACGTATTTCACTTTTTTATTAATTTTGGGCAAAGGTAAGAATAAACTCTTATTTAGACTAAAAATAAATAAGTATTTTTTTTGATGTTTACTATCTTAAACAGTTCTTGGTATTTATTAATGTAGATTAAGAGTTGTAATTTTAAGTATTGTTACCTTTACATATAAAATTCACGAAAATGAATAGCCTACATAATCTTACACAAAGTTTTAAAGTTAGAGAGAAATTGCAACCTGTTTTTTTTATTGGACATGGCTCTCCAATGAACGGTATTCAAAATAATGTATTCTCACAACAATGGAAAAAAATCGGAGAAAAAATTGATTTGCCTTGTGCAGTTTTAGTGATTTCTGCGCATTGGTTAACAAGAGGAACTCATGTAACGGCAATGAAGGAACCAAAAACAATTCACGATTTTGGAGGTTTCCCACAAGCGTTATTTGATGTTCAATATCCTGCTCCAGGAAGTCCGTTTTTAGCAGAAGAAACAGCTAAGTTAATTACATCTACAAACGTTGGTTTAGATCACGATTGGGGATTAGATCATGGTACTTGGACAGTAGTTCGTCATATGTTCCCAGAAGCAAATGTGCCAGTTCTTCAATTAAGTATTGATTACAATCAACCTGCTTCTTATCATTATGCCTTAGCTAAGCATTTATATGATTTAAGAAAAAGAGGTGTTTTAATTATTGGTTCAGGAAACATGATTCATAATTTGCGAATGATTGATTGGAAAACTATGGACACTCCAGGTTTCGGTTTTGATTGGGCAATTGAATTGAATGAGATTTTTAAGAAAAAAATTCTTTCTAAAGATCATAAATCATTAGTTGATTATGAAAGTTTAAGTAAAAATGCAAAACTTGCAATTCCAACTCCAGATCACTATTTTCCAATGATTTATAATTTAGCATTACAATCTGATAAAGATGATGTAACAATATTTAACGACGATTACGTTGGGGGATCTTTGAGTATGACATCATTTAGATTTGGATAATAATAAAATTAAACACTAACTTTAACTATTCTAAAAAATAAAAATGAAAAAGTTAGTGTTTTTTTTGTGTCTTTTATTTGCTGAGATTTTACAGGCACAACCACAAACCGTAATCGGAGAAACTTCATATAATTTTTGGTTAAACCTTCCTAAACCTGAAGTTTTAGATAATAAACCACCTGTTTTAATTTTTCTTCACGGAAGAAGTTTATCAGGAACTGATATAAATCGAGTGAAACGATACGGCGTTTTAAAAGCAATTGAAAAAGGAAAAGATATTCCTGCGATTGTTGTGGCCCCACAATTACCTTCTGGACCTTGGAATCCTGATAAAGTAAATGAAATATTAGAATATGTTCTAAATAATTATAACGTTGATTCTACACGAATTTATGTTACAGGAATGAGTTTAGGATCTTACGGAACTATGAAATTTGTTGGGAAATATCATGATAAGATTGCGGCTGCTGTTTCAATTTGTGGAGGTGGAGAAGAGTTAGATGCTTGTAATTTATCGCAAGTTCCTATTAAAGTAATTCACGGTGATAAGGATAATATTGTAAAAATATCTGAATCACAGAAAATTGTAAACGCAATTAAAAAATGTAAAAAAGACGCTCCATTAGAGTTTCAAGTTATAAAAGGTGGAACTCACGGTTCAGTCGAAAATTTATATCGAGAAGATGCTATTTACGAATGGTTATTTAAACATAAAAAAGACAGTTAATCTGTCTTTTTTTTATATCTTTAAAATAAAAAATATGACTACACACGAATACACCAACGGAGAAATTACTATTTTATGGAAACCAGAAGTTTGTGAACATGCTGGAATTTGCGTTAAAATATTACCTAAAGTTTATAATCCAAAAGAAAAACCTTGGATGAAGCCTGAAAATGCTACTTCTGCAGAATTAGTAGAACAAGTGTCAAAATGCCCTTCAGGAGCTTTGTCAATTAAATAAATTTCGTCATTATTTGTATAGTAATTGTGCTTAATTCTTTTTTATGTATTATTAATATTTCGATTAATAACGTATATTTGCGGACTTTATAATTTGACTTAAAAATATTTCACCATATGAAAGCAGGTATTGTAGGATTACCAAATGTTGGAAAATCAACTTTATTCAACTGTTTATCGAACGCAAAAGCACAAAGCGCAAACTTTCCATTCTGTACAATTGAACCTAATGTTGGAGTTGTAAACGTTCCTGATCCAAGAATTAATAGATTGGAGGAATTGGTTAAACCAGAGCGCGTACAAATGGCTACTGTTGATATTGTTGATATCGCAGGTTTAGTAAAAGGTGCAAGTAAAGGTGAAGGTTTAGGAAATCAATTCTTAGGAAATATTAGAGAATGTAACGCAATTATACACGTGTTACGTTGTTTTGATAATGATAATATTGTTCACGTAGATGGAAATGTAAATCCAATTCGTGACAAAGAAACAATTGATATTGAATTACAGCTTAAAGATTTAGAAACTGTTGAAAAACGTTTAGAAAAGGTTAAAAAAGCTGCCAAAACTGGAAATAAAGAAGCTCAGGTTGAAGCTGCTTTATTAGAAAGAATTCGTACTACTTTGTTGAAAGGAAAATCGGCTCGTACCGTGGTTCCTGAGAATCATGATGAAGAAGAATTGTTTGAAGCATTTCAATTAATTACAGCAAAACCTGTATTGTATGTTTGTAACGTTGATGAAGATTCTGCAGTTAACGGAAACAAATATGTAGATCAGGTAAAAGAATTAGTAAAAGACGAAAATGCTGAAGTAATTATTCTTTCTGTTGGAGCAGAAGCTGATATTACAGAATTAGAAAGCTATGAAGAGCGTCAAGTTTTCCTTGAAGATATGGGGTTAACTGAGCCTGGTTCAGCTGTTTTAATTCGCGCAGCATATAAATTATTAAATTTACAAACCTATTTTACAGCTGGAGTAAAAGAAGTACGTGCTTGGACTATTAAAGTTGGAGACACTGCGCCAAAAGCTGCCGGAGTAATTCATACTGATTTTGAAAAAGGATTCATTCGTGCTGAAGTAATTGCTTTTGAAGATTTTTCAAATTATGGTTCCGAAGCTAAAGTTAAAGAAGCTGGAAAACTAAGAGTAGAAGGTAAAGAATATATTGTTAAAGATGGTGATGTAATGCACTTCCGCTTTAACGTTTAATAGATTTAAAAAACTATAAAAAAAATCCAAACTCTCGTTTGGATTTTTTTATTTTACTTGAATTTTTATTGGAAGAATAAACATAGAACGTACAGTTTTTCCATTATGTGAAGCAGCTTTCCATTTAGGCATACTTTTTAAAATACGTTCAGCTTCTTTGCCTACTCCATATTTATCGTCTAAAATTTGAATATTTGTAAATGAACCATCTTTTTCAACTACAAATTTTACTCTAACTTCAATTTCTGAAGAATTGGTATTTATATCCTGATTGCTAAATTTTCGAGCAAAATTATTGTAAAACTTTTCAAAACCTTCTATTGGTTCAGCTTTATGTTGTACAAAAGTATGTGCTTTTTCTTCCAATATTTTGGTAGTTTCTTCTGTGGTTTTTCTGTTAGTACCTTCATTACCTTCAGTTGATAATCCAGTAACTCTCCCATCAGATTTTAGTTTACCTTTTTCTAAATCTGCATCAGAATTACTAACACCAGAATTAGTAGCGTCATTAAACATATCTTGACTAGCTAAAGATTCGATTTGTTTATTCTCATCAATAATTTTAGTTTCAGTAAATTTTATATTCTCTTGCACATCTGTTCGAGCAGAGCTAACTATTTTTTCTGGCTCAACTTTTGGAGTTTCGTCTGTAAATGGTTTTTCAATTGGTTTTTGTTTGTTTGAATTATCTACATCTATTAAATTTACTTCTATAATTGGATATTTACAAATTATGCCATCATCATGATTTTTTGTTGAATAATTTAAATTAGAAGCATACAAATATGAAGTACCTCCGAATAACAAACCTAAACCTCCAATTCCTAAAATTAAAGCCAAAGTCGTATTTTTAATATTTTCTTCTCTTAATTTATAAGCACCATACATTTTATTGCGTCCTTCAAATACAATGTTAGACCAATCTTTTCCTAAATAATTAAAGTTTCCCATGACTAATTTTTTAAATGATTATTATTTACTAAAAGTGGTTTGTGTTAAGATATTTAGTTGTGTTTTTGTTTATAACGTATTAATAATTTACAATATTGTGTGTTTATTTATTATAAATGTAATTTAATATTTTGAAAGTTTCTAAACTTTAACATTTGTAAATTATTTTTTCAGCAAAGAGAATTTGAATTTTGATTGATTTAGAAGGATAGACTGTAATATTTTAATCTGTTATGTGATTGTTTTTGTATATTTCGTAAATTTGAACTTTAAATCAGTAAATATTTTACACATTATATAATGAGTCAAGAAGTAAGAAATTTAGAGCCAAAAGCTCTTTGGAATAAATTTGCCGACTTAAATGCTGTTCCTCGTCCTTCTAAAAAGGAAGAAAGAGTAATTGCTTTTATGATGGAATTTGGTCAAAAATTAGGTTTCCCTACAATCAAAGATCACGTAGGAAACGTAATTATTAAAAAACCTGCTACTGCCGGAATGGAGAATCGCAAAACCGTGGTTTTACAGTCGCATTTAGATATGGTTCACCAAAAAAACAACGATACTGTTTTTGATTTCGATACTCAAGGAATTGAAATGTACATTGACGGAGATTGGGTTCGTGCAAACGGAACTACTTTAGGAGCAGATAACGGTTTGGGAGTTGCTACGATTATGGCAATTTTAGAATCAACAGATATTACACATCCAGCAATTGAAGCTTTGTTTACAATCGATGAAGAAACTGGAATGACGGGTGCAATGGGCTTAGAAGGAGGAATGCTTGATGGTCAAATTCTTTTAAATTTAGATACAGAAGAAGATGATGAGATAGATATAGGATGTGCTGGTGGTGTTGATGTTACTGCAACGGCTGAATATGATGAAGAAAATGTTCCTGAAGGTTCAATTGGATATCAAATCACAGTTAAAGGTTTAGTTGGTGGACATTCAGGAATGGATATTCATAAAGGTTTAGGTAATGCTAATAAAATTATGAACCGTTTGTTATTTGACGGATTTGATAATTTTGGTTTGCAGATTTCTGAAATCAACGGTGGAAGTTTACGTAATGCTATTCCGCGTGAAAGTGTTGCCAAAGTAATCATTGCACAAACTTTCGATGAAGCTTTTGTTTTTGATATGCAACAAATCGTAAATGAAATTAAAGCTGAATACGCTACAACAGAACCTAATTTAGAAGTTGTTTTTGAGAAGTTAGAAACTTTACCAACTAAAGTAATGCCACCAGTTGCTCAGTTCTACTTTGTTCGTGCTATGTATACGGCTCATAATGGTGTTTATAAAATGAGTGCAGATTTTGAAGATTTAGTTGAAACTTCAAATAACATTGCAAAAGTAAATGTAGGTAACGGAAAACTATCAGTTAAATGTTTAACTCGTTCTTCTGTTGAAACTTCTAAATTCGATTTAGCAAATGCATTACGTTCTGCTTTTGAATTAATGGGATGCGAAGTAGAATTTTCAGGATCATATCCAGGTTGGACACCAAATCCAAATTCTGAGATTTTAGAAGTATTAAAAGATATTTACGAAAAACAAAATGGTGTAAAACCAAATGTTGTTGCTTGTCATGCTGGTTTAGAATGTGGTATTTTAGGAACAAACTATCCAGGTATGGATATGATTTCTTTTGGACCAACCATTCGTGGTGCTCATTCACCAGTAGAAAGAGCTTCGATTTCTTCAGTTCAAAAATATTGGAAATTTGTTTTAGAAATTTTACAAAATATTCCATTGAAATAAATAATAAAAAAAAACGTCTAATTTAATTAGACGTTTTTTTTTATTAATACTTTAAGTAAGTTCCTTGATAATTTACGTTTAAAGAATCTGAGCACTTTAATGCTATTGAATCTTTTGGTACGTTTTCATAATAAACGTGTGCTTCCTTAATCGTAAATAAAATTTTCAACATTTGTTGAAGACTATCTTTTTTGTTACCAAGATTTACTTCTATAATATTTTCTTTATTTAATTTTCCTTCAAATTTAATATGACATTTTTCAATAGTATCATTTTCTGAATAGGATGAAAGATTAATACCAATTACATTCTTTTTTAATTTAGACAAAGATAATTTATTAAAATCCGAAGATAAATCACCTAAGTGATAAATACCTAAGTGTTTTTCTAAATCAAAAGCATCCGCTTTTCTTAAAATATAATCGTTTGCTAAATTTCCTTTTACTTCTTTAAAATCTGATCCTACACGTAAGATTAAATCTCCAGACTTTATTTTATAGAAAAGTTTTTCTCTGTCAAATTTTGCTTCAAAAATAGAATCTTTAAGTTTCCATGTACCAGTACGTGTAATCGGAAGCTCGTCTTTACCTTGGTAATATACGGTTCTTGATATTGTACTGTCTTTAAAAATCTTTAAAGTAGTTTCAATTCCAGCACAATCCGGACAGGGAATTATACCTTTATAAGAATTTGAGAAAATAGTATCAAGCAAAAGAGGTTCAATATAAACAGGTTCTTTGTCCTTGTCTTTAAAACCACAAGAAGTAAGTGATACAACAACAATTGATAAGGATAATAATTGATTTCTGAAATTCATTTCTATAAAGAAAAAAGTTAAGTTAAAACAGCAATACTAACAAAAATAGAACCAAATATCCGTTTTTCAAAGTCTTTTAAAAAAAATGTTTTTTTCGAATAAAATAAAATTCATTTTATATTTTTGAATGTTCAATAAATGCTTATTTTTGTACATGCAACACAACGTACTTATTTTAGATTTCGGATCGCAATATACACAACTTATTGCGCGTAGAGTTCGCGAGTTAAATATCTTTTGCGAAATTCTTCCTTACAACCAAATTCCAGAAGATTTATCTTCTTTCAAAGCTGTAATTTTATCGGGTAGCCCATATTCTGTTCGTTCAGAAGATGCCTTACATCCAGATTTATCAAACATTAAAGGAAAATTACCTTTATTAGCTGTTTGTTATGGTGCTCAATATTTAGCACATTTTAATGGAGGTGAAGTAGCTCCTTCAAATACAAGAGAATACGGAAGAGCAAACTTATCTTTCATTAAAGAAGGTGAAGCTTTCTTTGAAAATATTCCTGCAAATTCTCAAGTTTGGATGAGCCATTCAGATACAATTAAAACATTACCTACAAACGGTGTACGTTTAGCAAGTACACACGATGTTGAGAATGCTTCATATCGTATTGATGGTGAGCAAACTTATGCAATTCAATTTCATCCAGAGGTTTTCCATTCAACTGACGGAACTCAATTAATTAAAAACTTTTTAGTAAATATTGCTAAAGTAGCTCAAGATTTCACTCCAAATGCTTTTGTTGATGAAACGGTTGCTGACTTAAAACAAAAATTAGGAAACGATAGAGTAATTTTAGGATTATCTGGAGGAGTTGATTCTACGGTAGCAGCAGTTTTATTACATAAAGCTATCGGAGAAAATTTATATTGTATATTTGTAAATAACGGATTATTACGTAAGAACGAATTCCAAAGTGTTTTAGATCAATACAAAGGAATGGGATTGAATGTAAAAGGAGTTGATGCTTCTGATCGTTTCTTATCTGAATTAGCTGGTATCGAAGAGCCTGAAGCTAAACGTAAAGTTATTGGTAAGGTTTTTATCGATGTTTTTGATGATGAATCTAAATTGGTTACAGATGCTAAATGGTTAGGGCAAGGAACTATTTATCCAGATGTTATTGAATCTATTTCAGTAAAAGGACCATCGGCTACAATTAAATCACATCATAATGTTGGTGGATTACCAGAATATATGAAATTACAAGTAGTTGAGCCTTTACGAATGTTATTTAAAGATGAAGTACGTAGAGTAGGGGCTTCTTTAGGAATTGATCCTGAATTATTAGGGCGTCATCCATTCCCAGGTCCAGGTTTATCTATTCGTATTTTAGGTGATATTACAGCAGAAAAAGTAGCAATTTTACAAGAAGTAGATGCTATTTTTATTAACGGATTAAAAGAGCACGGATTGTATGACGATGTTTGGCAAGCAGGAGCGATTTTACTTCCTGTAAATTCTGTTGGAGTGATGGGAGATGAGCGTACTTACGAAAAAGTAGTTGCTTTACGCGCAGTGCAATCTACAGACGGTATGACTGCTGATTGGGTTCATTTACCTTATGAATTTTTAATGGAGATTTCGAATAAAATTATTAATAGAGTTAAAGGTGTTAACCGTGTGGTTTACGATATTAGCTCAAAACCACCAGCTACAATTGAGTGGGAATAATATATTATAAGAAGTCGTTGTTTATCAGCGACTTTTTTTGATTAAAAACAGATGTTATGAAAAATAAATTTTCAACTTTCTTTTTGCTAATGTGTACTTCTTTTGTTGCATTTTCTCAACAAACAACGAATGTACATACGGTTGTTAAAGGTGAAACGGTGACTCAAATAGCAAGGCAATATCAAACAACAGTAAACGAAATATTTTTGTTGAATCCGGCTGCGGTTAACGATATAAATGAAAATCAAATTTTATTAGTTCCAAATTTAAATTATTTAGGACTTCAGCATGAAGTACAACCTAAAGAAACTGTGTACGGAATTTCTAAAAAATACAATGTTGCTATTGATCAGTTGTATTTATATAATCCAGAATTGAAAGAAAATGGATTGAAGATAGGTCAACGTATTAACATCTCTAAACCTAAAGAAAAAGCTACAATAATTGAGCAACCTTACAAGGAAATTGTTGTAAATGAAAAGGAAACTATTTATTCATTAGCTGTTCAAAACAATACTTCAGTAAGTGCTATTTACGAAATGAATCCAGGTTTAGAAGCTAATGGTTTGAAGAAAGATCAAACTATAAAAATTCCAATAAGAGAAACTATAATTGAATCAAGAAATGAAAATTTTAGTACAAGTACTGAAGTACGTTTTATTATAGTTGAACCTAAGCAAACACTTTTTTCAATTTCTAAAAAATATAATGTTTCTCAAAACGATTTATTAGAATGGAATACCGAATTGCAAAACGGATTGAAAGAAGGAATGAAACTTTATGTTCAAAAGCCCTTGCCTGAGGTTGCTGCAAATATGTATCCAATTAGCAATACGTCTGAAATTAAGAAAGTAAACAAAAATGACATTCAAGAGCTAACGTTGTTGTTACCTTTTAATATTAATGAAGAATCTTTCACAGACCGAACTACTTTAAATAAACGTTTAAAATCTGATGTGTTTTTTAATATGGCATTAGATTTTTATTCAGGAGCTCTAATCGCTATTGATTCTGCTAAGGCGTTAAATTTACCAGTTCACATAAAAATTGTTGATTCAAAGGAAAGCAACAGATCTTTAAATATCGAAGCTTTGCGTAATGAAATTGATTTTTCATCTACAGATGTTGTAATCGGACCTTTCTTTCAAAAAAATGTCGATGCTTTTTCTGAAGTGTTTAAGAATCAAGATTTAATGGTTGTTTCTCCATTATCAACCGATGTTGGAAAACCATATTCGAATCAAGTTCATGCAATGCCAAATAACAGATTGATAAGAAATACAATGATGGAGTATTTAAGATCTAAATCTGGTAATATTGTAGCGGTTGTTAGTCCTAAAAATTCAACAAGTAAAAACTATTTTTCTACAGATTATCCGAATGTGAATGTTGTAAATACAGCTGATAACGGAAATGTAAATATTTCTTCAGTAGAATCTAATTTAAAATCAGGTCAAATCAATTACGTGATTTTAGATAATAATGCAATTCGTTCTGCGGTTGATTTAGTTTCAGGATTGAAAAAATTAAGTGTTAAATATGAAATTCGATTGGTAACTTTAGAGAAAATAGATGTTTTAGATTCTACGGAAGTTAGAATGCAAGATTTAGTTGATTTGCAATTCACTTATCCTTCGGTAACAAATGATACGACTTCTAATGTAAATCAAAACTTTGAAAGTGCTTTTAAGAAGCGTTTTGATACGATGCCAAATCGTTTCGCTTTACGCGGATTTGATGTAACTATGGATGTTATTTTACGAATGGTTCAGAATGATTCGGAAACAAATTCTATTTTTGGGTACGGTTCTGAACAAATTGAAAATAGATTTACTTATGTAAATGAAAACGGAGGTATTTTTAATTCAGGAATTTATGTATTGTATTACGATAAAGATTTAACCATAAAAGAAGCAGAATAATGACATCAAAAGTAATTTATTTAGGGAATTTAAGAACAGAATCTACACACTTGCAGTCCAAACAGACTATTGTAAATGATGCGCCAGTAGATAATCATGGAAAGGGAGAAGCTTTTTCTCCAACCGATTTAGTAGCTAATTCATTAGCAACTTGTATGTTTACAGTTATGGGAATTAAAGCAGCTGAAATGAATGTAGATTTAGCAAATTCAACAGCCGAAGTAACTAAAATTATGCAAGCAAGTCCTCGTAAAATAGCTGAAATAAAAGTAGACTTTAACATGAATATTCAAGTTGATGAAAAAACTAAAACAATTTTAGAACGCACAGCTTTTACTTGTCCGGTTCATTTAAGTTTAAATCCTGATATTGTAAAAACAATTACTTTTAATTGGAAATAATAACAAAAAAGCCTTTCGAAAGAAAGGCTTTTTTGTTATTTAAAGTAACTGAATGTTTCGTTGTTCTCTATTTTAAGAAGTGTATTGTAAATTAACTTAATTACATTTTCAACATCGTCAAGGTGAACCATTTCAACCGTTGTGTGCATATATCTTAAAGGAAGTGAAATTAAAGCAGAAGCAACTCCACCATTACTGTAAGCAAAAGCATCGGTATCTGTTCCTGTAACACGAGATGAAGCTAAACGTTGGAAAGGAATATTGTTAGCTTCCGCAGTATTAATAATCAACTCTCGTAATTTATTTTGAACCGCTGGAGCGTAAGTAATCACTGGACCTTTACCTATTTTTAATTCTCCTTCAATTTTTTTATCAATCATCGGTGTTGTAGAGTCATGACAAACATCAGTAACTATAGCAACATTCGATTTAATAGTTTGTGTAATCATTTCTGCGCCACGTAAACCTACTTCTTCTTGAACAGAATTTGTGATATATAATCCAAAAGGCAAAGTCACCTTATTTTCTTTTAATAAACGTGCAACTTCGGCAATCATAAATCCACCTACACGATTATCTAAAGCACGACAAACGAATTTATTTCCGTTTAAAACTTCAAAAGTGTCTGGATATGTAATCACGCATCCTACATGAACACCTAATTTTTCAACTTCTTCTCGTGTTTCACATCCTAAATCAATAAAGTTTGTTTCAATTTTTGGAGCTTGATCGCCTTCGCCACCACGATTTCTTGTGTGAATTGCTGGCCATCCAAAAACACCTTTAACAATTCCGTTTTTAGTATGAATGTTTACGCGTTTACTCGGAGCAATCATTTGGTCGCTTCCTCCATTTCTAATTACGTAAATCATTCCATCTTCAGTAATGTAATTTACATACCAAGAAATTTCATCTGCATGACCTTCAATAACTACTTTATAAGGTGCATCCGGATTAATTACTCCAACGCAAGTTCCGTAGGTATCTGTAATAAAAGTATCTACGTAAGGTTTTAAATATTCCATCCAAAGTTTCTGGCCTTCACTTTCAAAACCGGTTGGCGATGCATTATTTAAATATTGTTCTAAAAAAGTAATCGATTTATTGTTTAGTATTGTTTTTGATTCCATATTTTTAACTTTATTTACAAAAATACTCAATTAGATATTCAATCTTATAAAATTATATATAAATTTGAGTATAAAATCACCTTATATGAAACACATTTTTTATATCATTTGCTTTTTGCTTTTAGGAAATTTTTCTTTTGCACAAGTAGAAGATTGGCAGAAATATGCAAAATCTTTAGACACAATTGTAAATGAAAAAGGTGAAATTGAAACGGAATACGATCTTCCGGAACTAAATATAAATTTTACTAAAGAAGAATTAGAAATGCTTAAAGCAAACGATATTCTTCGCAGACGAATTTTACGTGTTTATCCTTATGTAGTTGCTACTTCCGAAGCTTTAATATCAGTAAATTTAAATTTAGAAAAATTTGAAACAAAACGTGAAAAGCGTAAGTATATTAACGCTTCGCAAAAATATTTAGAAAGTCAGTTTAAAGATCGATTAAAAAAACTATCTCGAAAAGATGGTCAAATTTTGGTTAAGTTAATAGATCGACAAACTGGACAAACTACTTTTTCATTAATTAAAGAATTTAAAAGCGGCTGGAAGGCGTTTTGGTCAAACCAAACTGCAAAGCTTTTTGATATTAATCTAAAAACTCAATTTGATGCAAATAATGTTTTGGAAGATTTTTATATTGAGCGAATTTTGAATGAACTTTATCGTGAAGGAAAAATCGGATATTATCCTCCGAATAAAAAATATGATTTGGTCAAATTAAATGAAGATTGGAAAGCTAAACTCGGCGAATCTGGATATTTTCCAGAATAAGAGTCGGCTTTTAAACCTTGTAAATTTCTTTTAAATCTGTATATTTGTAGGAATAATATTTACCATGGAACAATTTATAGTATCTGCGCGAAAATATCGTCCGCAAACGTTTAAAGACGTTGTTGGTCAACAAACCATTACCAATACATTAGTAAATGCTATTGATAATAATCATTTGGCGCAAGCTTTATTATTTACTGGACCAAGAGGAGTTGGAAAAACAACTTGTGCGCGTATTTTAGCTCGTAAAATCAATCAAGAAGGATATGATGATCCTACAGAAGATTTTGCATTTAATGTTTTTGAATTAGATGCTGCTTCAAATAACTCTGTAGATGATATTCGTAATTTAATTGATCAAGTTCGTATTCCACCACAAACAGGTAAATATAAAGTGTACATCATTGATGAGGTACACATGCTTTCTTCGGCAGCCTTTAATGCGTTTCTTAAAACTTTAGAAGAACCGCCAAAACACGCCATTTTTATTTTAGCTACTACAGAAAAACATAAAATTATTCCAACGATTTTATCTCGTTGTCAGATTTTTGATTTTAAACGAATTACGATTACTGATGCTAAAAATCATTTGGCAGAAGTAGCTCGCAGCCAAGGAATAATTTTTGAAGATGATGCTTTGCAAATCATTGCTCAAAAGGCTGATGGTGCTATGCGTGACGCGTTATCAATTTTTGACCGTGTGGTTTCGTATTGCGGAAATAATTTAACCAGACAAGCTGTTGCTGAGAACTTAAACGTTTTAGATTTTGATTATTATTTGCGAATCACAGATATGATTATTGCCAATGATATTCCGAATTTATTATTGGCTTATGATGATATTTTAGCAAAAGGGTTTGATGGACAGCATTTTATTGCAGGTTTGGCATCACATTTCAGAAATTTGATGGTTTGTAAGAATCCTGAAACTCTAAATTTACTTGAAATAAGTGACGAAAACAAGCAGTTATTTTTAGCTCAATCTCAAAAATTACCAATTTCAATTTTAATTGCTGGAATTAATCTTGCAAACGATTGTGATTTAAAATTTAAAACAAGCCAAAACCAACGCTTAATGGTTGAATTGTGTTTGATGCAATTAGCATCACTAACACAAATGGATGAAAAAAAAAATCTAATCGGTTCATAATTCCTCCAAGTTTTTTTGAATTAAAACCTGTGTTTACTGAAGAAATACAAAATATTTCAGTTCAAAATACTTCGATTTCTACAGTAAATTCCGATAACAATAAAGTTAACGAGGTTGAACCTGAAATTGAAACTCAGAAAATTGTAATTAATACGCAAAGCAACGAATATGCAGTTTCTGCTTTATCGTTAAAAAGTATTAAACGCAAAAAAGAATTAGAAGCTTCATTAAGTAAAGTAACCGTAAATCCTGAAGATTTACCAAGAGAAGCTTTTAATTTTGAACAAATGATTGAACATTGGGATTTTATTGCTGATCGTTTTTATACAACGGGAAGAATGCTAATGTATTCAACCATGAAAATGTCTGTACCTCAACTTAACGGAAGTTCTATTACCATTGAATTACCTAATGAAGGTTCTAAAATAAGTTTCGAAGAAAATAAATATGATCTTGTGAATTACCTTCGTAAGAAACTTAATAATTACGATATCGAAATTCAGATTATTGTTAACGAAGAAATTAAAATTAAAAAAGCATTTACAATTGAAGATAAATTTAATCACATGCTTGAATTGAATCCGAATTTAGAATTATTAGTTAAAACCTTCGATCTTAATTTAAAAGAGTAAATTTTATTCAAATCTTCGTAAATTTGAGTAAAACTTATTAGCATGTTAATAATCAATTCACCTTCAAACAACGCTTATTTCAATATAGCTTTAGAAGAATATTTGTTATACAAATTTCCAACAACTTCCATTTTTTTACTTTATGTAAATGCACCTTCAATTATTATCGGGAAATTTCAAAATACATTAGCCGAGATTAATCTTGATTATGTAAAAGAAAAAGAGATTAAAGTAGTGAGAAGAATGTCTGGTGGTGGTGCTGTTTATCATGATTTAGGAAATCTTAATTTTTCGTTTCATACTCTTTTAGGGGAGAATGATTTTATGGATTTTTCAAAATTTACAGAGCCAGTTGTAAAGGTGTTAAATCAATTAAATATTCCTGCGAAATTAGAAGGAAGAAACGATTTATTGGTTGAGGGTAAAAAGTTTAGTGGAAATGCCAAATTAGCTCGCAATGGAAAAATGATTCAGCACGGAACTATACTTTTCGATTCCGATATGTCAATTTTAGGTGATGCCTTAAAAATAAATCCACTTAAGTATAAAGATAAAGCTGTAAAATCTAATCGTGCTCGTGTAATTAATCTTAAAGAATATTTATCTGACAATATTACTTTAGAACATCTTAAGCAAGCTTTAATAAGTGAGATGCTTCTTACAAATCTATCCGCTTCAATTTACGATTTATCTTCTGAAGATATTCAAGGTGTTGAACAATTAATTGTAGAAAAATACAGCACTTGGGATTGGAATTTTGGATTTTCACCTAAATACAGTTTTCAAAACGCTGCTAAAATTCCGGCTGGTTTTATCGAGGTTCATTTAGATGTTGTTCGTGGCGGAACAATTGAAAAAGTGAAAATTTTTGGCGATTTCTTTGCTTCAAAACCTATCGAAGAACTTGAAGATTTGTTCGTTGGAAAAAATCACAACGAAAATGATATCCGTTCTGTTTTAGAATCAGTTGATGTTACTGAGTTTTTTGGAAAAGTAACGGTTGACGAAATTCTTTCTATTTTTAAATAAGACAAAGTCAATATTTTTATATCTTTAAAATAAAGATGATAGTATGAATTTTAAAGATAAAATAGTTTTAGTCACAGGCGGAGCTTCAGGAATTGGTAAAATAATGGTGCGTAAAGCTTTAGAACGTAAAGCTGCATGTGTTGTTATTTGGGATATAAATGAAGTAGGTTTGCAGCAAACGCTAAATGAATTTGAACATTTCGATTCAAAAATTTTAATCTTTAAAGTTGATGTTTCTAATCTAGAAGCAATTCAAAATACTGCAACTAAAGTTTTATCAGAATTAAAGTATATCGATATATTAATTAATAATGCGGGTATAGTTGTAGGGAAATATTTTCATGAACATACAACTTTAGATATTTCAAAAACAATGGCTATAAATTCAGATGCCATTATGCAAATTACTTTAGCTTTTTTACCAGAAATGATGAAAAGAAATTCCGGATCCATTTGCAATATTGCATCTTCAGCCGGTTTAATATCTAATCCAAAAATGTCTGTTTATGCAGCTTCAAAATGGGCCGCAGTAGGGTGGAGTGATAGCTTGCGTTTAGAAATGAAACAACTAAATAAAGATATTTCGGTTACCACTATTATGCCTTTTTATATAAATACAGGAATGTTTGATGGTGTTCAATCTAAATTGTTACCAATTCTTGAGCCTGAACCAACTGCGGAACGAATTATTAAAGCAATAGAAAAAAACACTAAAATGCTAGCCATGCCTTTGCCGTATTGGTTTATTAGATTAAGTCAAGGTATTTTACCGCTTTCAATTTTTGAATGGATTATGGGAAATATTTTTGGGATTTACGATGGTATGAAAAATTTTAAAGGACGTTAATAAAACAAAAAGAATCTATTTTACATAGATTCTTTTTTGTTTGCTTTTTTATAAAGCGGAATATTATACATAATTGAATAATTAAATCCAGCTCCAATATTTCCGCTGAATTTTTTTCCGTACCCAGGAATATATAAATTTTCAAAATCTGAAGGTTGATTTTGAGCAATCAAAAATTTCATTCTAAAAGTAAATCCTAAAAATAAGTTTTTAGCTACTTCAGTTCTTATTCCAGTTACAAATTCTAACCAATGCGCTGATAAACCAGTTGTTTTTAGATTTGGATGAAATGTTTGAGTAGGAAAATATGAATTTGTTTCGTAAATATTAAAAGAGTTCAATGTTTGTGACATATTTGCATAACCATATCTTCCTCCAATAAATATCATGTTATTCATATCTAACCAGTTGTCGTAAACATTATAATCAATTCCAACTCGAGCAAACAACCCGTTGGTTGTAAAACTAAGCTGATCTTCTTCTTTAAATTTGTCTTCAATACCAAATTCAAAAGCTAAATATTTTCTTTTATCCAATCGATAGTCTGCGCTTACTTCGAAACCTGTATAATTCTTATCCCAAAAATTTCGAGAAGCCTTAATTAAATCAGTTCCAATTCTTAAACCATAAATATCCTGATATTTTGGTTGAGAAATGGTATCTTGAGCTTGAGTTGTAATTCCAACTAAAAGAAGTAATGAACTAATAATATATTTTAGCATCCGGAGTTTCTTGGTTAATGATGTTATTATTAAGTAACGTAAAATTAGTAATCCAATTTTCTGGGTTGTTTGCGTTTAAATTTGCGGTTACGTTTTCAAAAACAGTTTTGTATCCGCAAGCTTTTGAGACGTATTCTATTTTCGGATTGTAAGTAAACGTTAATTGATCTGTTTTTTGAATGGTATCATTATTTACAATTTCAAATAAAGTAACGTTCCAAATCGTTTGATTCGATGCAATGTCTAAAGGAAGTTGAATTTCTGATTTATATGTAAATTCAATGATTTTTACAGAATCTGTCGGAGTTTGTGGAACTGCATAACAATGTAGTTTATAAAATGGTTTTAAAACAGTACTATTTGCTTTGTCGTAAAACTCAATTCTCATGTTCGGAGTTGCAGCTTCTCCTTCGCAAATATCGTCTTTCTCGCATGCAAATAAACTTGCAATTGCCAGTAATCCAATAGTATAACTCTTTTTAAGATTCATCATTTTTTAAATCAATTATTGCATCAAAAATACTAAAGAAATTTCATAAAAAAAGCAATGCTTTAGAAACATTGCTTTTTTGTATTATTTAAGTTCTAAAAGAACTACATTTTCAACGTGATGTGTTTGTGGGAACATATCAACTGGTCTTACTCGAACCACTTTATAAAGCTCATCCATTAAAGCTAAATCACGTGCTTGAGTTGCCGAATTACAACTTACGTAAACTACGCGTTTTGGAGCAATTTTTAAGATTTGATCAACCACATCTTTATGCATTCCGTCACGAGGTGGATCTGTAATAATTACATCCGGATGTCCGTGTTGCGCAATAAATTCATCATTGAAAACATTTTTCATATCTCCAACAAAGAAATCACAGTTTGTAATATTGTTACGTTCTGCATTTACTTTTGCATCTGCAATCGCTTCAGGTACAGCTTCTACACCAACAACTTTTTTCGCTTTTTTAGAAACGAATTGCGCAATAGTTCCTGTTCCAGTGTATAAATCGTAAACTAATTCTTCACCAGTTAATCCAGCGAAATCTCTTGTAATAGCATACAATTCGTAAGCTTGTTCAGAGTTTGTTTGGTAGAACGATTTCGCGTTGATACTAAATTTCAAACCTTCCATTTCTTCTAAGATATAATCTCTTCCTTTGTAAAGTTTTACATCTTGATCGTAAATAGTATCGTTTGCTTTTCCGTTAATTACATATTGTAACGAAGTAATTTCTGGGAAACGCTCCATTAAGAAATCTAATAATAATTCACGTTGTTTTTTATCTTCTTTAAAGAACTGAATTAAAACCATGATTTCACCCGTTGAAGCTGTTCTAATCATTAAAGTTCTTAAGAATCCAGAAGCTTCACGCGGATTAAAGAATTCCATTCCGTTTGCATTAGCGAAATCTCTAATTTCGTTTCTAATCGCATTAGACGGATCTTGTTGTAAATGACATTTTTTAATATCAAGAATTTTATCCCACATTTTTGGAATATGGAATCCTAATGCGTTTTCACGAACTAATTCTGCATCAGATTTAATTTCATCTTCCGTTAACCAACGCGCGTTAGAGAACGAAAATTCCATTTTGTTTCTATAGAAAAACTGTTCTTTAGAACCTAAAATTGGTTCAAATTCTGGAAGTTCAATTTTTCCAATACGTTTTAAATTGTTGTAAACTTCCTGATGTTTGTAAAACAACTGTCTATCGTAAGACATGTTTTGCCATTTACAACCACCACAAGCACCAAAGTGTTCACACACTGGTTCTACGCGATGTTCAGATAGTTTATGGAAAACGGTTGCTTTTCCTTCATAATAAGCTTTACGCTTTTTAGTAGTTTGTATGTCAACTACATCTCCAGGTACCACATTAGGTAAAAAGATTACTTTTCCGTCTGGAGCTTTCGCAACCGAAACGCCTTTTGCACCTGCATCAAGGACTTCTACGTTTTCGAATACGATTTTTTCTGTTTGTTTTCTTGCCATGATGCAAAAATAATAATAGTTTCTATAAAAAAATCTTTTTCTGTAATTTAGATTGTTTTCAATTAATTTTCTGAAAGAATTTACCTAAATTCGTATTTGGATGATTTCTCTCCGTTTTTTAAGAAGGAATTACTGAAAATTAAATATTAAACAAAAAAAATGTCAAATTCACAATTAACATCAGCGCAAGCTATTGCTTTAGAAGATAAATACGGAGCTCATAATTACCATCCGTTACCTGTAGTTTTATCTAAAGGAGAAGGGGTTTTTGTTTGGGACGTGGAAGGTAAAAAATATTACGATTTTTTATCTGCTTATTCGGCTGTTAATCAAGGACATTGTCATCCAAAATTAGTAGAAGCAATTTCTAAGCAAGCAGCAACTTTAGCTTTAACTTCTCGTGCTTTTTATAATGATCAATTAGGAGTTTACGAAAAGAAAATTACCGAACTTTTTGGCTTTGATAAAGTATTACCAATGAATTCTGGTGCTGAAGCAGTTGAAACAGCTTTGAAATTAACTCGTAAATGGGGATATGAAGTTAAAGGTGTTCAGGAAAATCAAGCCGTAATTGTAGTTTGTGAAAATAATTTCCACGGACGAACAACTACGATTATTTCTTTTTCAAATGATCCAGATGCAAGAAAAAGCTACGGTCCTTACACTGACGGATTTGTTCGTATTCCGTACGATAATTTACAAGCTTTAGAGGAAGTTTTAACTAATGAAAACGTAGTTGGATTTTTAGTTGAGCCAATTCAAGGTGAAGCTGGAGTTTATGTTCCTTCTGAAGGATATTTGGCAAAAGCAAAAGAACTATGTAAATCTAATAATGTTTTATTTATTGCAGACGAAGTGCAAACCGGAATTGCACGTACAGGGAAATTATTAGCAGTTCATCATGAAAATGTGCAACCAGATGTTTTAATTTTAGGGAAAGCACTTTCTGGCGGAATGTATCCGATTTCTGCTGTTTTAGCAAATGACGAAATTATGCATGTAATTAAACCTGGACAGCATGGTTCTACTTTTGGTGGAAATCCAATTGCTGCGGCTGTTGCTATGGCTGCTTTAGATATTGTTATTGATGAGAAATTATCTGAAAATGCAGAAGTTCTGGGTGAAATCTTTAGATATGAATTAAATAAGTACATTCAAAATTCAAATATTTGTACTATGGTTCGTGGAAAGGGATTATTAAATGCTATTTTAATTAACGATTCTGAAGAGAGCGATACGGCTTGGAATATTTGTTTGCGTTTAAGAGATAACGGATTATTAGCAAAGCCAACACATGGAAATATTATTCGATTTGCACCTCCATTAGTGATGACCGAAGAGCAATTACTAGATTGTGTTTCTATCATAGCAAAGACTTTGGCTGAGTTTGAAAAATAAATTTTATTAAAAATTGCTTATGAATTTAGAAGACACACAATCACAAAACAAACTTGAGGTTACAGATTTTATTAAATCAACCTTATTAGAAACAGCTAAATGGGCTAAATTACTTGCAATTATAGGATTTGTTGGTATTGGACTTATGGTTGTTTTGGGATTTTTTATGGGAACAATTACTTCAATGATAAGTTCTATCGATCCTTATGCAATGGAAGATAATCCTTTTGATGCAATTGGAGGAATTTTTGTTTCAATAATTTATTTTGTAATGGCTTTACTTTATTATTTTCCAATAAAGTATTTGTTTGATTTTGCAACAAAAGTTAAAAAAGCAATAGCTATTACCGATCAACAATTATTTACTGAAGCTTTAGTAAATTTAAAAGCACATTATAGATATATTGGTATTTTAATGATTGTTTTATTAGCTTTTTATGCATTAATGTTAATTGTAATGATTATCGGACTTATTGCGGCAGCAAGCATGTAATTGTTTTTTTTATCTTATTTTTGTTATGATTAACTAATAAGTTTATTTAAAATTCAAATGGAAAATTCTCATTCTAAAATAAATACAACAAATAAGAAAGATATTCGTGTTGGAATAACTTTCAGTGCTTTTGATTTACTTCATGCAGGTCATATCAAAATGCTTGAAGAAGCTAAACGTCAATGTGATTATTTAATTTGTGGTTTACAAACAGATCCTACTTTAGATAGACCAGAAAAGAACAAGCCGTCACAAACGGTTGTTGAGCGTTATATTCAATTAAAGGGATGTAAGCATGTAGATGAAATTGTTCCTTATGCAACTGAACAAGATTTAGAAGATATCTTACGATCTTTTAAAATTGATGTACGTATTTTAGGAGATGAATATGCCGATAGAGATTTTACAGGACGTAAATATTGTGAAGAAAAAGGCATTGAATTGTATTATAATACGAGAGATCACCGTTTCTCAAGTTCTAATTTAAGAAAAGAGGTTGCTGTTTTGGAATTAAATAAAAACAAATAAAAAAAAGCGTAATTTATATTACGCTTTTTTTTATTTGTTAAAATCTTCAGATTTGGGAATAAATTCAATCAGTGGTAACAATGTTTTTGGAATTAAGGTTAACTTTCTTGCTACTAAATCCATCCAAGCACCTTCAACATTTACAATAGCACATTTTAAATTTTTACTATTGTATAATTCATGAGTAATAGTAAATCGATGATTTTCTTCATTAAAGTTAGTCATTAAAACTTTTACATAAACTTCTTCATCCATTCGTACTTCTTTTAAAAAGATAGTTTCTTCTCGAAATAAAATTGGACCTATTTTATGTTTTGCAAATTCTTGCATTGAGAAACCTATTTCTTTCATCATATTGCTTCTCGCTTGTGTACACAAATCAGAATAAGCTGAATGTCTAACATGGCCGTTTGCATCAATTTGTGACCAAAGTACTTGTCCTTTATAATATACGTTTTGCATTAATTGTATTTTTTTCAAAATTACAATTATTAAAATAAAGTGTGTGAAAAAATAAAATTATGTTTTTTTTATTTGACAAGCTTAGTTTTGTGGGGTGTGTTGTTTAAAATATTGTTTTTTTTACTTGATGTGTTGAAATAAATAGGGGTGTTTTAAAATTGTTTTATTTTTTTTTATATTTTTGAACTGTAAAAAGAAGTCTAATTAACTCAATTAATATAAATGGCGTCATTTCGTTTTGAAGCTTTAAAGGTAGCAAGTTCAAGAAAACCAGTTCATGTTGAAGAATTGGATAAAAAATCACTTATTTTCGGAAGTAATGTGTTTAATGAAAAAGCAATGCGTCAGTTTTTGACTTCAGAGGCTTATAAAGCTGTAAAATCAGCAATTGATCATGGAACAAAAATTGATCGTAGATTTGCAGATTACATCGCATTAGGTATGAAAGAATGGGCACTTTCTAAAGGTGTTACTCATTATACACACTGGTTTCAACCATTAACAGGTACTACTGCAGAAAAACATGACGCGTTTTTTGAGACTTCTTTTGATGGAGGAGATCCGGTTGAAAAATTTGGTGGAAGCCAATTAGTTCAACAAGAACCTGATGCTTCTTCATTTCCAAACGGTGGAATTAGAAATACTTTTGAAGCACGTGGTTATACAGCTTGGGATCCAACTTCACCTGCTTTTATTTATGGTACAACTTTATGTATTCCAACTGTTTTTGTTTCTTATACAGGTGAAGCTTTAGACAACAAAACACCACTTTTAAGAGCATTAACAGCAGTTGATCAGGCAGCTACCGAAGTTGCTCGTTTTTTTGATAAAAACGTAAAAAAGGTAACAGCCACTTTAGGATGGGAACAAGAATATTTTTTGGTAGATTCTGCTTTAGCAAATTCACGACCTGATATTCTTCAAACAGGAAGAACTTTATTAGGTCACGTTTCAGCAAAAGGACAACAGTTAGAAGATCACTATTTCGGATCTATTCCAAGTCGTGTATTAAATTACATGCGTGATTTAGAAAATGAATGTATGTTATTAGGAATTCCTGTTAAGACAAGACATAACGAAGTGGCTCCAAATCAATTTGAGTTGGCTCCAATTTTTGAAGAAACAAATTTAGCGGTTGACCATAATTCATTATTGATGGATGTAATGCAAAAAGTAGCTGAACGTCATTCTTTTAAAGTGTTATTTCACGAAAAGCCTTTCAAAGGTGTTAATGGTTCAGGTAAACACAACAACTGGTCATTAGCTACAGATACAGGCATAAACCTATTGTCTCCAGGAAAAACTCCAACAAGTAATTTACAGTTTTTAACATTCTTCATTAATACAATTAAAGCAGTTCATGATTATGAAGAATTGTTACGCGCTTCGATCGCTTCTGCTTCTAACGATCATCGTTTAGGTGCCAATGAAGCACCGCCTGCAATTATTTCTATTTTTATTGGACAGCAATTAACTAAAGTTTTAGAAGAATTAGAAGGTGTTTCTCATGGAAAATTATCTCCAGAAGAAAAAACAGATTTAAAGTTAAATGTTGTAGGAAAAATTCCAGATGTTTTATTAGATAATACAGATCGTAACAGAACATCTCCGTTTGCTTTTACAGGAAACAAATTTGAATTCCGTGCGGTTGGTTCTACTGCAAACTGTGCAGTTTCAATGACAACTTTAAATACTATTGTGGCTAAACAATTAAAAGATTTCAAATTAGAAGTTGATACTTTAGTTGAAGAAAAAGGATTGAAGAAAGATGAAGCTATATTTAATGTTTTAAGAGAATACATTAAAGAAACAAAAAATATTTTGTTTGAAGGTGATGGTTATAGCGATGCTTGGGAACAAGAAGCAGTTAAACGCGGATTAAGCAATCATAAAACCACTCCTGCTGCATTAAAAGCTAAGATTTCAGATAAATCATTTAATGTTTTTGCTGAAATGAATGTAATGAATCATACTGAAGTTGAATCTCGTTACGAAATTGAGTTAGAAGAATACATCAAGAAAATTCAAATTGAAGGTCGTGTGTTAGGAGACATTGCAAGAAATCATGTTATTCCAACAGCAATTAAATATCAAAATACTTTAATTGAAAATGTAAAAGGTTTGAAAGAAATCTTTGGAAATGGTTTTGAAGAAGTTGCCAAAGAGCAAATTATTATTATTAAAAAGATTTCTCAACATATCGAAGGTATAAACGCAAATGTTCATGCAATGATAGATGAACGTAAAAACGCAAACGCATTAGAAAATATTGAAGAAACAGCTCATGCTTATTGCGATAAAGTAAAACCTTATTTTGATATCATCCGATACCACGCAGATAAACTTGAATTAGAAGTTGATAATGAAATTTGGACACTTACAAAATACAGAGAGTTATTATTTACAAAATAAATTTTAAACACTTTTTTGAAATAAAAAACCGATTGAATTTTTTAATCGGTTTTTTTTAATAATTAGAAGTTTGGCTTCAAGTTATATTTTTTGTAGAAAGCATCAATAGCTTCAACAACTTCATCTGCTGTATCTACAACTTTAATCAGGTTCATATCGTTTGGAGAAATGTTATTGTATTTTTCTAATAACACATTTTTAATCCAATCTATTAAACCAGACCAAAAATCGGTACCTACTAAAATGATAGGGAATTTTCCAATTTTTTTGGTTTGAATTAAAGTAATTGCTTCAAAAAGCTCATCTAAAGTTCCAAATCCACCAGGCATCACAACAAATCCTTGAGAATATTTTACGAACATTACTTTTCTTACAAAGAAATAATCAAATTGTAGATTTTTGTCATGATCAATGTACGGATTGAAGTGCTGTTCAAATGGAAGTTCAATATTTAAACCTACTGAAATTCCTTTTCCTAAATGTGCACCTTTATTTCCAGCTTCCATAATTCCAGGTCCACCACCAGTGATTACTCCATAACCAGCTTGGCTAATTTTAAAAGCAACTTCTTCTGCAAGTTTATAATACGGATCATCAGTTTTTGTTCTTGCAGATCCAAAAATTGATACACATGGACCAATACGCCCCATTTTTTCGTATCCGTTTACAAATTCAGACATGATTTTAAAAATCGCCCAAGAATCATTTGTTTTTATTTCGTTCCAAGATTTTTGAGTCAACTTTTCTTTAATCTTAGCGTCTTCTTCATTAAATATTTCGTCATTCATAAATTTTAATTTTTTTTAAGTTAATTCTTTTTTAAGAAATTTCGCAGTAAAACTTTTCTTATTTTTTATAATCTCTTCTGGTGTTCCTTTTGCGATAATTTCCCCACCATTTTTTCCACCTTCATATCCAACATCAATAATATAATCGGCAATTTTAATTACGTCCATATTATGTTCAATAATTAAAACAGTATTTCCTTTGTTTACCAAGCTTTGAATCACTTCCATCAACACACGAATATCTTCAAAATGCAATCCTGTTGTTGGTTCATCTAAAATATAAAATGTATTTCCAGTATCTTTTTTAGAAAGTTCTGTTGCTAATTTAATACGTTGCGCTTCACCTCCAGAAAGCGTTGTACTTTGTTGGCCTAATTTAATATATCCTAAACCAACATCTTGAATGGTTTTGATTTTGCGATATATTTTTGGAATGTTCTCAAAAAACGGAACCGCTTCATCAATGGTCATATTCAAAATATCTGCAATAGATTTTCCTTTATAACGAATTTCTAAAGTTTCGCGATTGAAACGTTTTCCTTGACAAGTTTCACATTCAACATAAACATCCGGTAAGAAACTCATTTCAATTTTTCGTAATCCAGAACCTTCGCAAGTTTCACAACGTCCGCCTTTTACGTTAAAACTAAAACGACCTGGTTTGTAGCCACGAATCATAGATTCAGGTGTTTTGGTAAATAAAGTTCTAATTTCTGAAAAGACTTCTGTGTAAGTGGCCGGATTTGAACGTGGGGTTCTTCCAATCGGACTTTGATCAATTCCAATAACTTTGTCAATATGTTCTAATCCTTCTATTTTTTTGTAAGGTTGAGGAACTTTTACAGCATTAAAGAAGTGTTCATTTAAAATTGGATAAAGCGTTCCATTAATTAATGTAGATTTTCCACTTCCGGAAACTCCGGTTACACAAATTAAAGTTCCTAAAGGAAACTCTGCAGTTACATTTTTTAGGTTATTTCCGGTTGCACCACTTAATTTTAAGAATTTTCCGTTTCCTTTTCTACGTTCTTTAGGAATTGGAATTTCTAATTTTCCGTTGATGTAATTCGCGGTTAATGTATCTTCAAGAAGCATTTCTTTTGGAGTTCCCGCACTGATAATTTCTCCACCATTTGCTCCAGCTTTCGGACCGATATCAATAACGTAATCGGCCATTTCAATCATGTCTTTATCATGTTCAACAACTAAAACTGAGTTACCAATATCACGCAGTTTCTCTAACGAATGAATTAATTTTTCGTTATCACGTTGATGCAATCCAATACTTGGCTCATCTAAAATATATAAAACACCAACTAATTGCGAACCAATTTGGGTAGCTAAGCGAATACGTTGTGCTTCTCCACCAGAAAGAGTTTTTGAGCTTCGTCCTAAATTCAGATAATTTAATCCAACATCTAACAAGAAAGATAAACGTGAGCTAATTTCCTTGATAATTTCTTTAGCAATAATTTGTTGCTTATTATCTAAATGATTGTGTAAATCGGCAAACCATTCATACAATTGGTCAATGTCCATGGCAGCCAATTCGCCAATGTTTTTCTCGTTAATTTTAAAGAAAAGCGATTCTTTACGTAAACGGGTTCCTTCACAAACAGAACAATTATTTTCGTCCATGAATTCTTTCGCCCAACGTTTTATTGTAGCAGATTCACTTTCTTCATATTGATTTGTTATGAAATTTGTAATTCCTTCAAAATCAATTTTATATTCTTTTGTAATCCCTAAAACTTTAGAAGCATGTGAGAAATTTTCTTTTCCACCTTCAAGAATCATTTTCAATGCTTCCGCCGGAATTTTTTCTATAGGATCTGAAAGTTTAAATTCATAACGCAAAGCAATAATTTCTAATTGATTGAAAATCCATGTACTTTTTTGTTCTCCAATAGGAATAATTCCACCAGCTTTAATTGAAACACTTTTATTAGGAATAATTTTTTCCATATTGATTTCATTCACTACTCCTAATCCGTTACAATGCGGACAAGCTCCTTTTGGAGAGTTGAATGAAAAATTATTCGGTTCAGGATTTGGATAAGAAATTCCAGTTTCTGGACACATTAAATGACGACTAAAATAACGCGCTTCTTTAGCTTCATTTTCTAAAACCATTAAAATATCATCGCCATGATACATTGCGGTTTTGATGCTTTCGTTTAAACGTTGTAAAGTTGCTTCAGAATCATCTACAGCAATACGGTCGATAACAATTTCGATATCGTGGGTTTTATAACGATCGGCTTTCATGCCTGAAACCAAATCTTTAATTTCACCATCAATTCGAACTTTTACAAAACCTTGTTTTGCAATTTGTTCAAATAATTCACGATAATGCCCTTTTCTTGACTTTACAACCGGAGCTAAAATATTAATGCGTTTTCCGTTAAAATCTTTGATAATTAAATCTTTGATTTGTTCATCAGAATAGCTCACCATTTTTTTGCCTGTGTTGTAGCTGTAAGCGTCAGATGCACGTGCATAAAGTAAACGTAAAAAATCGTAAACTTCAGTAATAGTTCCAACAGTTGATCTTGGACTTTTATTTGTTGTTTTTTGTTCGATAGCAATAACAGGCGAAAGGCCTTCAATTTTATCAACATCCGGACGTTCTAATCCGCCTAAAAATTGGCGTGCATACGAAGCAAAAGTTTCAATGTATCTTCTTTGTCCTTCAGCATAAATAGTATCGAAAGCCAACGACGATTTTCCCGAACCAGAAAGGCCTGTGATTACCACAAGTTTTTCACGCGGGATTACAACATCTATATTTTTAAGATTATGAACGCGAGCGCCATAAACTTCAATTTTTTCTTCAGAATTTTGCATATAAATTGTCAAACCGCAAATATACGATTTTCCTGTTTTTTAGTTACTTAAAAAAGATGTAAACTTTTTTGGAGTTGTTTATTCTATTCGTAGATTTTTTAGATTTTCGCGATAAATTTCTAAAATCGATGTTTTATCAACGTAACCTAAATATTTATTTTCTCGGGTTAATAACATATGAACATTTTTATTTTCGTCCATGTGTTTTAAAACGTTTCCGGTATTTTCTGTAATAGAACAGAAATGAGCAGGTTGAATTACGTCTTTAAAATTTGTGAATTTTATTTGAAAGCCACTGAAGATGAATTTTCGAACACCATCTAAATAAATTATTCCAACAATATTATTTTCGTTATTTAAAATTGGGATAAAAGTTTGATGTGATTCTGAGAAAATTCGTTTTACATCATAAATTGTTGCGTTTTCATTTAATGTTTCTACATCGTTTTTGATGATGCTTTGCAATTCTATTCTATTTAAAAGATTTTTATCTTTATCAGATGTAAAAACAATTCCTTTATCTGCAATTCCGATAATATCCATCGAATATTTTTCGAAACGTTTACAAATAGCAAAACTAATTGATGAAACGATTAGTAAAGGTAGCATTAAGCCATAACCTCCAGTAATCTCAGCAATAAGGAAAATAGCTGTTAAAGGTGCATGAAATAATCCGCTTAAAACTCCAGCCATTCCAACAATAGTAAAGTTATTAATAGGTAGATCTTTCAACCCGATTAATGAAATGAATTTTGCTAAAATATATCCTAAATAAGAACCAACAAATAACGAAGGAGCGAAGTTTCCACCGTTTCCACCGCTTCCTAAGGTTAAACCTGTTGCAATCGATTTAATTGAAACTGTTGCGGTTACAAAAAGTAAAATTACCCATTGATTTTCTTTGAATTTTTCTATTAAAGAATTTTCTAAAACAAGACCAGCTTTATTATCTGCTAATGCTTTTATACTTTCATAACCTTCACCAAATAATGTTGGAAAAAAGAAGATAAGAATAGCTAAAATGGAAGAACCAACCAACGCTTTATGATATGGTTTTAACTTCGCATTAGCTATTTTATGTTCAATTCTACGAAACATTCTGGCATGATAAACAGCAAATAATCCAGTTACAATTCCTAAAAGTACGTAGTATAAAATATTATCATTTGTAAAAGTTAACTGATTTTTAAATGATAATAAAATATCTTCTTTCAAAATAACATTAGAAACTAATGCTCCGGTTGCTGAAGAAATCATGATTGGAATAAAAGCTGTTACACTCATATCTGCCAAAATAACTTCGATAGCAAATAAAACTCCTGCAATTGGTGCGTTAAAAGCTGCCGCAATTCCAGAAGCTACACCACAAGCCAAAAGTAAAGTTCTGTCTTTATAATTTAAGCGATAATTTTGTGCGAAATTAGAACCAAATGCTGCTCCTGTAATAGTAATCGGAGATTCTAATCCGGCAGAACCACCCATACCTACAGTAAGCGAACTTGTGATAATTTGGGCATACATTTGTTTACGTGGCATAATACCAGATTTTTTTGCAACTGCAATCATAATCTGGCTGGTACCTTTTTCTATTGTTCCGTCTAAAAACTTTCTAACAATAAAAACAGTAAGTAAAATTCCAATAATTGGTAAAATACTGTTTAAATACGGGAGTTTTAAAAAAGTATCAATGTAAGTAGCAAATTTATGTACAGAATGGGCAAATGTTTTTAAAACGATTACTGCCAATGCTGAAGATATTCCAACAATTACGCACGATAAATATAAAAATTGTCTATCGGTTAAAATAGATTTTAGTAAATACAATATACCTTCAAAATATCTGAAGGTGTGGGCTAATTTATTTTTAATTGTATTTTTTTTCTTTTCCATTTTGCAAAAATATCTGTGAATAACTGATTAAACAATTTATTTACGGATAAAATTTTTGTTGTAATTCGTTTAATTTATTTTCAGAAAAAGTAATCAATTCTTGAAAAAAAATTGTAAACTCTTCTTCAAACAAAATGTAATCTTTTTTTAACTCGGATATCGAATCTTTCATGTTAGAATCAAACTTGAATCTATTATCCATTTGTCCCAAAATTATTTGCAATTCATCTAAAAACTGATAATTATACAACCAGTTTCTATTTGTCATATACGGAAGCATATTTTGAGTTTTCTGATTTAATTCTTTATAATGAAGTTCAAGACTTTTATAAAAATTATTTGAAAATTCTTCAAGTGGAATTTCACTATAATTATTCCAATTTTTGGCTAAAAAATGATCGTAAATCATATCAGTTATAATTCCAGAAAAATGATTGTATTTTTCTGAAAAACGTCTTTTTGACTTTCTGAAAATTAAATGAGCATCTGTAAATGTGTCGATTTCTCGATGGATTAGAACACCAATTTTTATATCGAGATGAAAATTTTCATAATCCTTACCTCGAATTCCATCACCCATAAAATTCCCAATTTTAATGCGATCGTTATTTCCTGATAAATAAATGTGGGCTAAAAAGTTCATTGTTCGAAGATAATGATTAATTCTGTCTTTTTTTGATTCGGTTATTTTTATATTTGTGAATTGATTATAGAAAAAACACTTTATATATTATGACATTAATAAAATCTATTTCTGGAATTAGAGGAACGATTGGTGGAGTTGTAGGAGATAATTTAACTCCGGTTGATGCCGTTAAGTTTGCATCGGCTTATGGAACATTTTTAAAAAATAACATTTCTAAAAATAAATTAAAAGTAGTAATTGGTAGAGATGCTCGTATTTCTGGACCAATGATTCATAATTTAGTTGTTAATACTTTAATTGGGTTAGGAATCGATGTTATTGATTTAGGATTATCTACAACGCCTACTGTTGAAATCGCTGTTCCGTTAGAAAAAGCTGATGGAGGTATTATTTTAACGGCTTCTCATAACCCTAAACAATGGAATGCGTTAAAACTTTTGAATGCTAAAGGTGAATTTTTAAGTGGAGCTGATGGCGCTGTTATTTTAGAAATTGCAGAATCTGAAGCATTTGTTTTTTCTGAAGTTGATGATTTAGGAACGATTACTCCAATTACTGATTATATGGATAAACACATTGACGAAATTTTAAAACTAAAATTAGTTGATGCGGAAGTTGTAAAAGGAAAGAAGTTTAAAGTAGTTGTTGATGGAGTTAACTCATCTGGTGGAGTTGTAATTCCAGCTTTACTTGAAAAAATGGGAGTTGAAGTTGTGAAATTATATTGTGAACCAAACGGTCATTTTCCTCACAACCCTGAACCATTGAAAGAACACTTAACTGATATCTGTAAATTAGTTGTTGAAGAAAAAGCCGATTTTGGTATTGTGGTTGATCCGGATGTAGATCGTTTGGCGTTTATTTCAAACGATGGTGAAATGTTTGGTGAAGAATATACTTTAGTAGCTGTTGCTGATTATGTTTTAAGTAAAACGCCAGGTAATACAGTTTCTAACATGTCTTCTTCTCGTGCTTTACGAGATGTTACAGAAAAACACAACGGTTCTTACAAAGCTTCGGCTGTAGGTGAAGTTAATGTAGTTGAAATGATGAAAGCTACAAATGCTGTAATCGGTGGTGAAGGAAACGGTGGGATTATTTATCCAGAAACACATTACGGTCGTGATTCATTAGTTGGAGTTGCTTTATTTTTAACGCATTTAGCTAATTTAGATGTTACCGTTGCTGAATTACGTGCTTCGTATCCGCAATATTATATGAGTAAAAATAAAATTGAATTAATACCAGCTATTGATGTTGATTTGATTTTAGAAAAAATGGCTGAGAAATATGTAAACGAAGAAATTACTACTATTGATGGTGTAAAAATTGACTTTGCTGAAAATTGGGCTCATTTAAGAAAATCGAATACAGAACCAATTATTCGTATTTATACTGAAGCTAAAACGCAAGAACTTGCAGATGAATTAGCTTTAAAAGTAATTGACGAGATAAAAGAAATTGCAGGATTGTAATTACAAATAAAAAAAAACGAGACTTATTTAGTCTCGTTTTTTTTGCCTATATGTTTCCAACGTTTATGTGTCCAAAAATAATAATCTGGTTTTTCTAAAATTTGTTGTTCAGATAATTTTAAAAAGCGTTTAGTTATTTCAAATTCAGGTTCTTTAGCTACGTTGTCTGAAATAGGAATAAATTCTGCTTCATAAAAACCACGTTTTACACGAGATACTTTTAAATAAAGTACATTCATGTCTAATTCTTTAGCTAAGTTTTCTGCCCCCATGTGAACAGGAACTTCATGGCCTAAAAAATTTTCCCAATGTAAGCCTTTTCTCAATCGGGGTGTTTGGTCACTTAAGAACAAATAAACACCATGTAAATTTTTCGATTGATAATCTTTAATTGTTTTTACGGTATCTTTAGTACTTATTAATTCTGCATCGAATTTAGATCGCATATCACGAACCAATTGATCAAAACGTGGATTGCTAAGTTTTTTGTAAATTCCTAAACCTTTATAATCTATGTATTTTCCTAAGATAATCACCCATTCCCAACTTGCGTAGTGAGGTGCCATTAAAACAATACTCTTGTTTTTCTTTTCGTATTCTTTTACAATTTCAATGTTTTTGAACTTGTATCTTTTTTTCATTTCTTCTTCAGATATGGTTACCGTTTTAGCCATTTCTAAAAACATATCACATAAATGATGGTAGAAGTTTTTTTCTATGATTAAACGTTCCTTATCTGATAAATGAGGAAGTGCAAGTTTTAAATTATTTCTGACTGTTTTTTTTCTGTATCCGATAATTTTATAAAGAAGAAAATAAATACAATCTGATAAAAAATATAACAAAGAAAATGGTAATATAGAAACACACCATAAAATTGCATAAACCAAATAGTAACTTATTGCACCCATAATTTAAATTTTCACAAAGATACTTTAATATTGATTTTATTAATAAAAAAATGGATTAATTACTATCTTCGTTTTTTTTATTAAAATTATGAATGAAGTACTAATTATTTTAATTGCGATTATTTGTCTTGTAAGTTATAAAGGTTTTAATGATCGTTTATTTTTCGAAAAATATAAATTCAATATTGGAGCAATTCAAAAAGGCGAGAAGTATCGTATGTTTACTTCTGCTTTTTTACATGCTGATATTGGACATTTAGTTTTTAATCTTTTAACCTTATATTTTTTTGCACCGGTTGTAATTTCATATTTTGGCTCAATTTCTTTTTTAATAGTTTATATCATTAGTTTGATTTGTGGAAGCTTGTTGAGTTTGAAAATTCACGAAAAACAACCATACTATTCTGCCATTGGAGCCTCTGGTGCAATTACTGGTGTTTTGTATGCAGCTATTTTATTGGTTCCAGAAGCTAAATTAGGATTGTATTTTATTATTCCTGTTCCGGCTTATTTATTTGGTATAGGGTATTTACTTTATTCTTTATACGGAATGAAAAGACAGAATGATTTAATTGGGCATACTGCTCATTTTGGTGGAGCTATTGGAGGTTTTTTATCTGTTTTACTTTTGGATTATCGCGTATTACTTGTACATTATGAAATGGCAATTTTACTTTTAATTCCAATTGTAATTTTATACGTGATGATTTCAAAAGGGAAAATTTAAACAATAAAAAAAGGAATTCTATAGAATTCCTTTTTTTATTGTTGTAGATGACCATCTTTCATAACTAATTTTTTATCAGCCATATTGGCTAACTCCTCATTATGTGTTACAATTACAAAAGTTTGATTCATTTCATCGCGTAATTTAAAAAATAGTTGATGTAAATTTTCTGCGGATTGTGTATCTAAATTTCCAGAAGGTTCATCTGCATAAATCACAGCAGGTTTATTAATTAAAGCTCTTGCAACGGCAACGCGTTGTTGTTCACCACCTGATAATTCTGAAGGAAAATGCTTTTCTCTATGTGATAAACCTAAATAGTCAAGTAGTTTTTTTGCTTCAATTTCTGTTTCTTTTTTGTCTCTTCCAGCGATAAAAGCAGGAATACAAATATTTTCTAATGCTGTGAACTCTGGTAAAAGTTGATGAAATTGAAAAATGAACCCTAAATTTAAATTTCTAAATTTAGAAAGTTCTTTATCGTTCAACTTTAAAACATCAATCCCGTTAATAATCAATGAAGTATTTACAGTTGAGGTTGGTTTATCTAAAGTTCCTAAAATCTGTAAAAGAGTAGTTTTTCCGGCCCCAGAAGATCCAACTATAGAAATTATTTCTCCTTTATTAATTTCTAAATCAATACCTTTTAAAACCTGTAATTCGTTATAATATTTTTGGATATTTTTCGCTTTAATCATCATTTGAAAATTATTTAGTGAATCGATTTGAAAAATCAATACAAAAAAGATGCTCTAAAGTTACGTTAAATTCGTGTTACTTTATTTTAAATAGCTGTAAATTTGGTTTACTTTTAGTTAATTGATTATTTATTAGAAGTTTAAATCAATTCGAATATGGAACAAATTTTAGTAAACAAACAGGTAAAAGAAATGGCAACTAGTAAAAAATTAGTACTTTGCTTATTGTTTGACTTTATTGGATATTTATCTTATACTGTTCCTTTTCTTGGGGAGTTTTCAGATGTTATTTGGGCTCCAATTGCTGCTTTTTTAATTTCAAGAATTTTTAAAGGTGCAATAGGAAAGGTTGGTGGAGTTTTTACATTTATAGAAGAAATTTTACCAGGAATAGATTTTACACCAACTTTTACCATTACTTGGTTGTATTGTAAAATAACAAAACACCCTAAGTAATTTAATTATTTAGGGTGTTTAATTTCCTACTTAACTAAGGTAATTAAAAATCACTATAGTTAATAGTATCTTTATATAATCTAATAGAATCGTTTTCTAAAGTAACCGTTAATTTATTGTCAGACCAAGAAACGGTTTTAATTGCCTCTCCAACAAAAATTTTTAATTCTCTTTCTTCAGTATCAAATAAAGAAACGTATTGTCCTTCAATTTTAATTTTATCAGTGTTTAAAAAGTTTTCTGTAAACTGCATATCTCAATTTTTATTTTGCTACGAAATTATAAAAAATAACATACTAAATGAAGTAGAGTTACAAATTTCTTTTTCAAAAAGAAAAGAGTATCTTTGATTCTTATATATTTTAAAGAAATTATTAGTATCATTTCATATGTCAGACGATAAAAAAGTAATTTTTTCGATGTCGAAAGTAAGTAAAACTTACTCTTCAACAAACAAAACAGTATTAAAAGATATTTACTTAAGTTTTTTCTACGGTGCAAAAATTGGTGTTTTAGGATTAAACGGTTCAGGTAAATCTTCTTTGTTAAAAATCATTGCTGGAGTAGATAAAAACTACCAAGGAGATGTTGTTTTTTCTCCAGGGTATTCTGTAGGATATTTAGAACAAGAACCTCAGTTAGATGACTCTAAAACGGTTTTAGAAGTAGTTAAAGAAGGAATGTCTGAAATTGTTTCGATTTTAGATGAATTCAATAAGATAAACGATATGTTTGGTTTACCAGAAGTTTATGAAGATGCAGATAAGATGCAGAAACTTATGGATCGCCAGGCAGATTTACAAGATAAAATTGATGCAGTAGGAGGGTGGGAATTAGATACTAAACTTGCTATTGCAATGGATGCTTTACGTTGTCCTGAACCAGATACTCCAATTTCTGTGCTTTCTGGAGGAGAGCGTCGTCGTGTAGCATTATGTCGTTTATTATTACAAGAACCAGACGTTTTGTTATTAGATGAGCCAACGAACCACTTAGATGCTGAATCTGTTCATTGGTTAGAACAACATTTGCAACAATATAAAGGAACAATTATCGCTGTAACGCACGACCGTTATTTCTTAGATAATGTTGCAGGTTGGATTCTTGAATTAGATCGTGGGGAAGGTATACCTTGGAAAGGAAATTATTCTTCTTGGTTAGATCAAAAATCAAAACGTTTAGAACAGGAGGAGAAAGTTGCTTCTAAACGTAGAAAAACTTTAGAACGTGAGTTAGATTGGGTTCGTCAAGGTGCAAAAGGTCGCCAAACGAAACAAAAGGCACGTTTACAAAACTATGATCGTTTATTAAATGAAGATCAAAAAGAATTAGAAGAAAAATTAGAGATTTATATTCCGAACGGACCTCGTTTAGGTACAAATGTAATCGATGCGAAAGGTGTTGCTAAGGCTTTTGGAGATAAATTATTATATGATAATTTAAACTTCACACTTCCTCAAGCTGGTATTGTTGGAATTATTGGACCAAACGGTGCCGGTAAATCTACTATTTTCCGTATGATTATGGGAGAACAAACTCCCGATGGAGGTGAGTTTGTAGTTGGAGATACGGTTAAGATTGCTTACGTAGATCAATCTCATACTAACATTGATCCAGAAAAATCGATATACGACAACTTCGCAGATGGTCAAGAATTAATTATGATGGGTGGTAGACAGGTAAATGCTCGTGCTTATTTATCTCGTTTTAACTTTGCAGGTTCAGATCAAAATAAAAAAGTTGCAACTTTATCTGGTGGTGAACGTAACCGTTTACATTTAGCTATGACTTTAAAAGAAGAAGGAAACGTTTTGCTTTTAGATGAGCCTACCAACGATTTAGATATTAATACGTTACGTGCACTTGAAGAAGGTTTAGAAAACTTTGCTGGATGTGCAGTGGTTATTTCTCACGACCGTTGGTTCTTAGACCGTATCTGTACACATATTCTTGCTTTTGAAGGTGATTCTGAAGTTTATTTCTTCGAAGGATCTTTCTCTGAATATGAAGAAAATCGTAAGAAACGTTTAGGTGATGTTGCGCCAACTCGTATTAAATACAAAAAATTAGTTCGCTAATTGATATAAAAAAGTCCAATTTTAAATTGGACTTTTTTTATGATTATAATTTATCTTTCAAATAAATTCCTGTAATAGATTCTTTATTTTTTGCAATTTCTTCAGGTGTTCCGGTTGCCATTAATTGACCGCCGTTTTCTCCACCATCAGGGCCTATATCAATAATTTGATCTGCACACTTAATCAAGTCTAAGTTGTGTTCAATTACAATTATTGAATGTCCGTTTTCGATTAATTCATTAAACGATTTCAATAATTTTTTTACATCATGAAAATGTAGTCCTGTAGTAGGTTCGTCAAAGATAAATAAGGTACGTTCTTTAGTATTTCCTTTACCTAAAAATGTAGCTAATTTTATACGTTGCGCTTCTCCACCAGATAATGTAGATGAAGATTGTCCTAACTTAACATAGCCTAGACCTACATCTTGTAAAGGTTTTATTTTTTGAGATATTTTAGATTGTTGTGTTTTTTCAAAAAAGTCATAGGCATCATCCACGGTTAAATTTAAAATATCGTCGATGTTTTTACCTTCAAACTGAACTTCAAGTACTTCCTTTTTGAAACGTTTACCATGACAGGTTTCACACGGTAAATGCACATCTGCCATAAACTGCATTTCGATAGTTACTTCGCCTTCACCTTTACAAACTTCACAACGGCCACCGTCAACATTAAAAGAGAAATGCTTTGGTTGGTAATTTCTAATCTTAGAAAGTTGTTGCTTAGATAATAAATCTCTAATATCATCGTAAGCCTTTAAGTATGAAATAGGGTTTGATCTCGAACTTTTACCGATTGGATTTTGATCTACATATTCTAAGTTTTTGATATGAGAATATGAACCGCTTATTGAATTAAATTTTCCTGGTTTATCGCCAGTTCCGGTTAAATGTTTTTGCAAAACAGGATATAAAATTTTCTTCACTAATGTACTTTTTCCACTTCCAGAAACTCCAGTGATTACAGTCAAACAATCTAAAGGAAATGTAACATCTATATTTTTTAAATTGTTTTCTCTTGCTCCTTTAATTTCAATGAAGTTCTTAAAAGTTCTACGTTTTTTAGGAACTTCAATTTCTAAATCTCCATTCAAATATTTGGCTGTAAGCGAATCAGATTTTAAAATTTCGGCATAAGTACCTTGCGCAACTAATTCGCCACCAAATGAACCTGCTTCTGGACCAATATCAATTATTTGATCAGCAGCTTTCATAACATCTTCATCGTGTTCAACAACGATAACTGTGTTTCCTAATTTTTTTAAATTCAATAAAACTTGAATTAATTTTTCAGAATCACGCGGATGAAGTCCAATGCTTGGTTCATCTAAAATATACATAGAACCAACCAAACTACTTCCTAAAGAAGTTGCTAAATTAATACGTTGTGATTCACCACCTGATAATGAGTTCGATGTCCTGTTTAACGTTAAGTAATTTAAACCAACTTCAGATAAAAATTCTAAACGGTTATTTATTTCAATTAACAAGCGTTTCGCTACTTGAAAATCGTATTCATTTAATTCTAAATTTTTGAAAAATTCACGAAGTTTTACAATTGGCAATTCCACTAAATCAGAAATTGATTTTCCGGCAACTTTTACGTAATCAGCTTCTTTTCGTAATCGTTTTCCTTCGCAAGTTGTACATTTAGTTTTACCACGATATCTTGATAATAAAACTCTATTTTGTATTTTGTAGTTTTTTTCTTCAAGTTCTTTAAAGAAATCGTTTAGTCCGGTAAAGTATTTATTACCTGTCCAAACTAATCTCTTTTGATCTTCAGATAATTCATAAAAAGGTTTATGAATTGGAAAATCAAAATGATGTGAATTATTAACTAACTGATCGCGAAACCAACTCATAGTTTCACCTCGCCATGGGTAAATTGCGTTTTCATACACGGAAAGTGAACCATTCGGAACAACTAAATCTTCATCAATTCCAATGATGTTTCCGTAGCCATCACAAGTTGGGCAAGCTCCGTAAGGATTATTAAAACTAAATAAATGAATATTTGGTTCTAAAAAAGTTATACCGTCTAATTCAAAACGATTATTAAATTCTAATTGCGTTCCGGTTCCAATTTCACGAAGGTACAAAGTGCCCTTTCCTTCAAAGAAGGCTGTATCTATTGCATCTGCTAAACGACTAAAAAAGTCTTCGTCTTCAGTTTTTACAACTAAGCGATCTACAATTAAGAAAACCGATTTAAATTTAAATTTTTCGTTTTTTGTTTCTTCTGTAAACTCATCTAAACGAATGGTTTCTTCATTAACTAAAGCACGAGCAAAACCTTGCTGTAAGGCCATTTTTAACTGTTCAAATATGGTTCTTTTTTCTGTGACTTTAATTTCTGAAAGTAACATCCATTTTGAACCTTCATCAAAAGTTTTAATGGTATTTATCACATCGGTAACCGAATGCTTTTTAACTACATTGCCAGAAATTGGTGAATATGTTATACCAATTCTTGAAAATAAAAGTTTTAAGTAATCGTAAATTTCTGTAGAAGTACCAACGGTTGAGCGTGCATTGGTAGTATTTACCTTTTGTTCAATAGCAATTGCAGGCGCAATTCCTTTAATATATTCTACTTTAGGTTTATCAATTCTGCCTAAGAATTGACGAGCGTAAGATGATAAGCTTTCAACGTATCTTCTTTGACCTTCGGCATAAAGTGTATCAAAAGCTAAACTTGATTTTCCAGATCCAGAAAGTCCAGTAATTACAACCATTTCATTTCGAGGAATAACAACATCTACATGTTTTAAGTTATGTAAATGAGCACCTTTTATAATGATATTCTTTTTAGGATCTATTTTAGAAAAATCTATTTTTTTCATATTAATTTATAAAATAACTACAAAGTTACGGATTATTTAGGGCTTTTTAAAAAAATGGTTCTTATAAATAATGAATTTTGAGTATTGGTAAAATTTATATTTTTTTTAATAAAATTTTATTATTTAATTATTATTGATATATTTGAGACTATTAATCTAAAAAACAGTTAGCCTATTTAATAAAAATACTTTTTAAGAAAATTGTGTAAACTTATAAGTGTTTGACTATGGCTAGTTGTGTTTTGTCGGATGCAATATTGATAGATCAATATATTGCAGGAAATGAGATAGCTTTATCTCAATTGATTAATCGTCACAAATCAAAAATCTACGGATTTATTTACTCTAAAATTCAAGATAGCGATCTTGCGAACGATATTTTTCAAGATACTTTTATAAAAGTAATTCATACGTTAAAATCTGATAAATATAACGAAGAAGGTAAGTTTTTACCTTGGGTAATTCGTATTTCTCATAATCTGATTATTGATTCTTATCGTAAAGGAAACAAAATGCCTATGCAACGTGATAAAGAAGAATATTCGGTTTTTGATTATATGGTAGATGCTTCTCCGAATATTGAATCGTTTTTGATTAACAATCAGATTGAATTAGACGTGAAAAGTTTAATTGAATTTCTTCCCGAAGATCAACGTGAAGTTGTTATATTGCGAATTTATGAAGATTTAAGCTTTAAAGAAATTGCAGAGGTTACCGGAGTTAGTATCAATACTGCTTTAGGAAGAATGCGTTATGCTCTTTTAAATTTAAGAAAACATATAGAAAATAAACAAATAATTTTTCACGATTAGCAATAATTATTAAAATATTGCGTTTTGTAATAAACGTAATTTTGTTAATATGATAAAAAACTACTCTGAAGAAAAAACTGAATTGAAAGAACCACGTAAAGATGTTGTAGATTTCATCTTGAATTATTCTAAAGCTTTGCATGTAAACAAAAGCAGTAAAGTAAAATCATTTATTATTTTAAATTAATTTGGAAGAAGCACTTAAGTTATTTAAGTGCTTTTTTGTTATACTCGTTTATGATTGATTTTCTACCAATTTTTTTTGTGATTATATCTTTTTCTAAATTCCAACCACGAGCAGGTGAATATTCGCGTCCGTACCAAATCATTTGTAAATGCAAACGATTCCAGGTTTCAATTGGAAAAATTCGTTTAGCATCTTTTTCTGTTTGCTGTACGCTTTTTCCGTTTGATAAATTCCAACGATGCATTAATCTATGAATATGTGTATCAACAGGAAAGGTAGGGATATCAAAAGCTTGTGCTAAAACTACACTTGCTGTTTTGTGTCCGACTGCAGGTAATTCTTCCAAATCATCAAAATTAGCTGGAACTATTCCCTCATGTTTTTCAATTAATATTTCAGACAAACCATGAATTCCTTTTGATTTCATTGGAGCTAATCCGCAAGGACGAATTATATCTGCAATTTCTTCAATACTTAATTTTACCATATCGTACGGATTATCTGCCTTAGCAAATAGATGAGGTGTAGTTAAGTTTACTCTTACATCTGTACATTGAGCAGAAAGTAAAACTGCAATTAATAAAGTATATGGATCTTTATGATCTAATGGAGTTGGAATTTCAGGATATAAATTTTCTAAGGTATCAATAACAAATTGAACTTTTTCAGCTTTATTCATTATAACAAATTTTATCACAAAGATATCACTTTTAAATTCTTACTAAAATCACTATTTTTACAAAAAAGTTATAAATGAATACATTAAAAATTGGAGATAAAGCACCAAATTTCATTGGTACAGATGAATTAGGTAAAACACATAAACTTGAAGATTTTAAAAGTAAAAAGTTAGTTGTTTTTTTCTATCCAAAAGCTTCAACTCCTGGTTGTACAACAGAAGCTTGTGAGTTGCGTGATAATTACGATAGATTTATTAATGCAAATTATGCTTTGTTAGGGGTAAGTGCTGATAGTAAAGAGCGTCAGCAAAAATTTAAAGAAAAGAATAATTTACCTTTTCCGTTAATTGCAGATGAAGATAAACAATTGATTAATGCTTTTGGCGTTTGGGGACCAAAGAAATTTATGGGTAAGGAATATGATGGAATTCATAGAACTACCTTTGTAATTGATGAAAATGGAATTATTGAAGATGTGATTTCTAAAGTTAAAACTAAAGAACATTCTGCTCAAATTTTGAAATAAAAAAACAGATTAAGTAATTAATCTGTTTTTTTATTTTTTAGAATTTATAACGTAAACCTAATGCGATATCTGGACCAAAACTATCTCTGTAATCGTTATTATTTAAGTAAAATTCAGGACGGAAATCTAATGAAATCTGTAACGGAATATCAAAGTTATACTCAATACCAACTTGCCCTGCAACGAATAAAGTTGATCCACTTGCCTTAGCTGTTTGATATTCATAGTTCCATGAACTAATTCCTGCTCCAACACCCGCATACCAGTTAAAACCACCATCAATATTCCAATACCATTGGTAAACTCCAGCTAATTTAACTGCATTGTATTTGTTATCATCTCTCCACCCTAAGTCAACTTCTAAGCGGTTATTAGTTTTTAAAGCACGTTGATAAGAAATTTCATATCCGATTCCGTCATTAGAACCAAAACGTAAACCTAAAGCATTTTTAGACACACCTTCTTGGGCATTAGAAGTGAAAATTGCCGATAAAGCAATCATTCCTGTTAAAAGTATTTTTTTCATAATCTAGATTATTTTAATTCAAAGTTATAATTATTTACAATACATTTCAAAATCATTTATTGATTTTTGACTTACTTTTGTATTGAATTGCTTTTGTTTGTAGCCTAAGGGCTTTGTTTTTAAGTATTTAAAATTTAAATTATTAGTAATTTATGATATAATTAATATAAGTTTTTTTTTCTATGATTAAATATAAATTTACAACACTAATTCCGTTAATTGTTTTTATTGTTGTATTTATTGGTGCAGGAATTTATTATAACGATTTCTATAAATTTCCGTCTCCAATCGCTGCGACAATTGGAGTTTTAGTTGCAATTCCACTTTTTAAAGATTCTTTAAATGAAAAAATTGAAACCTTTGTAAAAGGTTGTGGCGATTCAAAAATCATTACCATGTGTGTGATTTATTTGTTAGCAGGTGCTTTTACAACTGTTACGAATGTAATTGGTGCAACAGATTTTATAGTAGCTGTTGGAATTGGTAATATAACACCAGAATATTTAATAATTGGTGTGTTTATTATTTCATGTATTTTGTCTTTTTCAATCGGAACATCTGTTGGATCAATTGTTGCTTTAGGGCCAATTGTTGTAGGCTTGGCTCAATATAATACAGAATCACTTCCCATGTTGGCAGGTGCACTTTTAGGTGGTGCTATGTTTGGGGATAACTTATCATTAATTTCAGATACAACAATTGCAGTTACACAAGTAATGGATTGTCAAATGAAAGATAAGTTTATTGCTAATTTTAAAATTGCTTTTGCAGCTGCAATCTTAACAATTATTGCTATTTTCGTGACTCAACCTCAGAGTACAGAAGTTGTTCAAATGACCTATTCTAACCAATATTATTTATTAATTCCATATTTAGCTATCATTGTATTATCTATTTTAGGTTTGCATGTTTTTTTAGTTTTAATATTAAGTATCATATTAGCTGTATTCATTGGACTTTTATCTACAGATATTTTATTTATAGATTATATGCGTTTTATTTATGATGGATTCTTATCTGTGAATGAAATATTTTTACTTTCATTAATTACTGGTGGTTTAGCAGCTCTAATTGAAAAAGCTGGTGGAATTGATTATATTATAAATAGAGTTCAAAAAAATATTAAAGGATCTAAAACTGCCAATGCTGCAATTGCAATGGTTGTGTCTTTAGTTAATTTGGCTGTGGCAAATAACACAGTCGCTATAATTGTTTCTGGACCAATTGCAAAAAAAATAGCAACAGATTATAATGTAGAGAAAGCACAAGCAACTTCAGTTTTAGATATTTTTTCTTGTATAATTCAGGGCTTAATTCCTTACGGAGCACAAGTTTTAATTCTTTTAAGTTTAACCGATAAAAAAATGGGATATCTAGATTTACTATCAAATAGTTATTATTTGATGTTTTTATTTTTAATTACGGTTTTAACTATCTTTTTATCAAGAAACTTTAAATTAAGGCAGAATCTTTCAAATATTTAATTCTTTGAAATTTCACTAAAAGAAGTATATTTGCTCATATTTAGGAAACAAAAAACATTTCGTCAATGAAATTATTAGAAGGAAAAACTGCGATTGTAACAGGAGCTACACGCGGAATTGGAAGAGGAATTGCTTTAGTATTCGCTCAACAAGGAGCAAATGTTGCTTTTACATATAGTTCATCAGAAGAAGCAGCTAAAATTTTAGAAAACGAATTAATTGCTTTAGGTGTTAATGCTAAAGGATATAAATCTAATGCAGCAGATTTTAATGAAGCACAAACTTTAGTTGATCAAGTTTTGGAAGCTTTCGGAAATATCGATATTTTAATTAATAATGCTGGTATTACTAAAGATAACTTGTTAATGCGTATGTCTGAAGAAGATTTTGACAACGTAATTGACGTAAACTTAAAGTCTGTTTTTAACATGACTAAGGCAGTTCAAAAAACAATGTTGAAAAACCGAAAAGGTTCAATTATTAACATGAGTTCCGTTGTTGGAGTGAAAGGTAACGCCGGACAAACTAACTATGCAGCTTCTAAAGCTGGAGTTATTGGATTCTCAAAATCAGTTGCTTTAGAATTAGGTTCTCGTAACATTCGTTGTAACGTAATTGCTCCAGGATTTATCGAAACTGAAATGACAGCTAAATTAAGTGAAGAAGTGGTTAAAGGTTGGGCGGATGCAATTCCTTTAAAACGCGGAGGTTCTCCAGAAGATGTTGCTAATGCTTGTGTTTTCTTAGCTTCAGACATGTCTGCGTACATCACAGGTCAAGTTATTAATGTAGATGGTGGTATGTTAACTTAATCATCCAAAACATATTAAATTTAAAGAAGACTTTTATAGTCTTCTTTTTTTATTTAAAAATATATAAATCAAAAGGTAATCAACATATACATTAACTTCGTACTTTTGTAAAAATTTAATTTTATGATTTTATTAGGCGAATACAATACGTTACGAATTGATAGAAGAACAACTGTTGGTTTATTTTTAACCGATGGGGAAAATGATGTTTTACTTCCAATAAAATATTTACCGGCTCAATATGAATTTAATGATGAGATTACTGTTTTCGTTTATTTAGATCATGAAGAACGTCCAGTAGCAACAACTTTAGAACCAAAAATATATTTAAACGAGTTTGCTTTATTAAAAGTAAATTACATTAACGAATTTGGTGCTTTCATGGATATGGGATTAGAAAAAGATTTGTTTGTTCCTTTTAAAGAACAAGCCCGCCCTATGGAAGTAAACAAACGTTATTTAACGTATATGCGTTTAGATCCGAAAACTAATAGATTGGTAGGTTCTTCAAAATTAAATCAATTCTTAAATAATGATAATATTTCTGTCGAGGAAGGTGAGGAAGTAGATTTAATTGTTTCACATATTACCGATTTAGGAATTAATGTAATCATCAATGAAAAACATAAAGGTTTAATGTACAAAAATGAGGTTTTCGAAGACTTAAGAACCGGAGATCGCATTATTGGTTATATTAAAACAATTCGTCCTGACGGAAAAATTGACGTTTCTCGAACTAAATTAGGTTACGAAAAAGTTGAAAAATATGCTCAAATCATTTTAGATGAATTAGAATATAATGATGGTTTCTTAGGTTTGAACGACGATAGTCATCCAGAAGAAATTAAGCAAATTTTAAATATGAGTAAAAAAACGTTCAAGAAAACAATTGGAACGTTGTATAAAGAAAAGAAAATTGAAATTAAAGAAAACGGAATTTACTTATTAGACTAATGGTTCAAGATTTATTAAAGAAAATTGAAAATAAGGAGATTGTATTTTCTGATGTAATTGCTTTTATCGAAGAAAATTATAATTACACTGCAAGTGCTTTTTCAAACGGAAACCAAGAAAATGCTGAAGATGAAAATCAAGGGAGTGCTAAAGTTTTATTTTTTGCGAAGTTGAATAATCTTTCTAAACAAGATACTTTAAAATTATTTGTTGAGCATTATCAAGCAGTTTTAGAAACTCCAACAGAAACAAATCATCAAAACATTCGTCAGTTTATGGTTAATGGTTGGGATGGGGTTTCATTTCAAAACACGGTATTAGAAGTAAAATAAGTTTATATAATATTCAAAAGGGATTAGTTTTTTTTATAAATCTAATCCCTTTTTTAGTTCTAAAAAAAAACTTAATTTTTAAATTGTTATTTTATTTTTTTGAAGTCAGATAATTTTCAAACTACCAAAAAGCAAGTTATATTTGCACCTTAACAACACAATTGAAATTATGCTAACAGAATTAAATGCTATTTCGCCAATCGATGGTCGTTATAGAAATAAAACACAAGCTTTAGCACCTTATTTTTCTGAGGAAGCTTTAATCAAATACCGCGTTTTAGTAGAAATTGAATATTTTATTGCACTTTGCGAATTGCCTTTACCACAATTACAAAATGTAGATAAAACTCTTTTCCCTGAATTAAGAAAAATTTATCAAGATTTTTCTACCGAAGATGCATTATGGATTAAAGAAACTGAAAAAACTACTAACCACGATGTAAAAGCTGTTGAATATTTTATTAAACAAGCTTTTGATAAATTAGGATTAGAACAACATAAAGAATTTATTCACTTCGGATTAACTTCTCAAGATATCAATAATACGGCAATTCCGTTATCTACAAAAGATGCCTTTGCTACAGTATATATGCCAAAATTAATCAATGTAATTAACAAATTAAAAGAGTTAAGCATTGAATGGAAAGACGTTCCGATGTTAGCACGTACGCACGGACAACCTGCATCACCAACTCGTTTAGGAAAAGAAATTCATGTTTTTGTAGTTCGTTTAGAAGAACAATTACGTTTGTTAAACAACATTCCTTTTGCTGCGAAATTTGGAGGAGCAACAGGAAACTTTAATGCACATTTTGTTGCCTATCCAAATAATGACTGGAGACAATTTGGCGAAAATTTCGTAGAAGGTGTTTTAGGATTAAAATATTCTTTTCCAACAACTCAAGTAGAACATTACGACCATTTTGCTGCATTTTTCGACGCATTAAAACGAATCAATACCATTTTAATTGATTTAGATCGTGATATTTGGGCTTATGTTTCAATGGAATATTTTAAACAAAAGATCAAAGCTGGAGAAATTGGTTCTTCTGCAATGCCACATAAAGTAAATCCAATTGATTTTGAAAACTCTGAAGGAAACTTGGGAATTGCAAATGCTATTTTTGAACATTTGTCTGCTAAACTTCCTATTTCACGTCAACAACGTGATTTAACTGATAGTACAGTTTTTAGAAATGTTGGAGTTCCGATGGGGCATACAATTATTGCTTTTGAAGCAACTTTGAAAGGATTGAATAAATTATTGTTAAACGAAGTTAAATTTGCTCAAGATTTAGAAAACAATTGGGCAGTAGTTGCTGAAGCTATTCAAACTATTTTAAGAAGAGAAGCTTATCCAAATCCGTACGAAGCTTTAAAAGATTTAACTCGTACTAATGCTGCAATTACAAGAGATTCTATACAAGAATTTATTTCAAATCTGGATGTTTCTGATGAAATTAAAGCAGAATTAAAACAAATTTCACCAAGTAATTATTTAGGAATATAAATTTAAAAAAAAACGAGAAATTTTAATTTCTCGTTTTTTTTTAAAGTGTAATATATTTTTCTGAGATTAAACTAATATCGTTTGGTTCCTCACAATTCATAATCTCAATATATAATTCAATTTTAAGAAATAACATATTTTTAGGAATCTTGCTCGTATTTTTTTTCGAATAGTTGTAAATTGAAATGTTATTGAATTCTTTGCGATCTAATTTTTTAATTTTAATGGTATTTTTAATATAAAAAATTTGATCTAATACTTCAGTTTGTATTTCTATCTTTTCTATTGAATTTAGAAAAGCTTTTTCTGAAATTATTTTACCAGACAGTTGATAATCTACTTTGCTTTTTGTTAAACTATTTAATTCAATATCTGAAGATGGGCGATTTGAGATATGAATAGAAGCAAAGTCTTTTTTATCAATATCAAAATTTTGATCATTAAACTCAGAAAGCAAAATGGTAGAAATTTCAATATTGTTATTTCTTTTGGAGTTTAAAAGTGTAAAAATACCGTGGAGCATTAGATTGATTTATTTTAATTGGACGTTTTTTTAGAAATATTTTCTGTTCTAATGTGAGATTTAAATTATTTTTCTAAAGTTAGTTTTTTCTTACACAAATTATATCCCTGATTTCATTGATATTTAAAACGTGAAATTTTCTAATATTTTTAATTAACCCTAATAAATTAACCAGTTTCGGTTTTAAAAAACAAAAAATCCAACTAAGAAAAACTTAATTGGATTTTTTGTTAAATGTTATACATTCTGTTATATTCTTGAATGTACATTTCTTTTATTTTTTTACGTTTAAATTTTAAAGTTGGAGTTAAATGTCCAGATTCTATACTCCAAACATCAGGTGTTAATTCAAAGACTTTTACTTGTTCCCAATTTCCAAATCCTTTATTTATCTCTGTAATTACCTTCTGAATTCTTGCTTTTACTAATTCATTAGCAATTAGCTCTTCATTAGTAGTTCCAACGTTTATTCTTTTTCGTTTTGTCCATTGACGAACAAAAGTAAAATCAGGTTGAATTAAAGCTCCAGGCATTTTTTCTCCTTCACCAACAACCATAATTTGTTCAATAAAACGTGAAGCTTTCATTGCATTTTCTAAAGCCTGTGGTGCTACATATTTTCCACCTGAAGTTTTAAACATTTCCTTTTTACGATCGGTAATTTTTAAAAATCCGTCAGAATCAATTTCTCCGATATCTTCAGTATGGAAATAACCATTTTTTAAAACTTCTGCTGTTTTTTCAGGATCTTTATAATAACCCAACATTACAGAATCGCTTTTGGTTAAAATTTCACCATCTTCGGCAATTTTAACTTCAACACCAACAATTGGTTTACCAACTGTTCCGTATTTTAAATTATTATTTCTTAAATCGTTAACGGCAATTACAGGTGAAGTTTCGGTTAAACCGTAACCTTCCATACAAACCATTTCTGCAGCTGTAAACGCTCTACCTAATCTTGGTTGTAACGCAGCGCTTCCACAAACAACTGTATTTAAATTCCCACCTAAAGCTTGTTTCCATTTAGAAAGAACTAATTTTCGTGCTATGCTTAACTTAAATTCATACCAAGCTCCGTTTCTACCATAAGGTTCAAATTCTTCTGCAAGTTCAGCAGACCAAAAGAATAATTTTCGTTTTAAGCCAGTTAAAGCTGCACCTTTTTCAATTATTCTGTCGTATACTTTTTCAAGTAAACGAGGTACAACACACATTACGTTTGGTTTTACTTCAATGATATTTTCTCCGATTTTATCAATAGATTCTGCAAAATAAATTGATAAACCACCATACTGGTATAAATATAAAAGCATTCGTTCGTAAACGTGACAACAAGGTAAAAAACTTAACGCAACATCTTTTCCGTAAACAAAAGGTACTCGATCTTGGCAGGCTAAGAAATTTGAAATTATGTTTTTGTGAGATAACATAACTCCCTTTGGTTTTCCGGTCGTTCCAGAAGTATAAATTATGGTAGCTAAATCATCTGATTTAACGTTGTTTTTTCTTAATTCAACTTCTGTTTCATTTTGTAATGAATTTCCTAAGTTGATTAAATCTTGGATGTTTTTACAATTTTCGATAACATCAAACGAATATATATCTTTTACTAAAGGTAATTTTTCTTCAATAGCTTTAATTTTATTGTAAATAATTGCATCTGAAACGAAGCATAAATTAGCATCAGAATGATTGAAAATGTATTCAAACTCTTCAGCCGAAACCGTTGGATAAATTGGTACATTTTGTGCACCAATTTGTAAGATTGCTATATCTAAAATATTCCATTCGGTTCTGTTCGCTGTTGTAATAACTGCGATTTTATCATTTGCTTGAACTCCTAAATGAATCAGGGCTTTAGAAATTGCATTTACTTGATTTAAATATTCTTGACTCGAAGTTTTTTTCCAAGTACCGTTTTGCTTTGTAGCAAAAATGACTTGCAAATTGTATTTTTGATGTGCATAATAAGCAACATCAAATAAACGTTCTACTTTTATCATATCCGTTTTGTCTGTTCACAAATATCTAAAAAATTATCTTTTTTAAATTAAATGTTTTTACGATTTAGATTTTTGTTAAATGTATATTTTGAGATGATGATTAAAATGAAATCTTAAAATTAAGAATTCTTAGTACCATCTTTTTTTATTTTTTTTAGATGCATCTGATTTTCTTGAATTAGCTGCATTTTTCGAATTTGAATTTCCGTTGTTTCCGCCAGTTTTTTTCTTTTTGTTTCTAAAATCGGTTTTAGAATTTGGGTTTGTTTCCTTCCAAGGATAAGGATGGTCCTGAACTTCTTTCGCGATAATACGAGTGAGTTTTTTTATCGAATCCCAATATGTTCTTTCATCTTTTCCACAAAAAGCAATAGAAACTCCATCCATTCCGGCTCTTCCTGTTCTTCCAATTCTATGTACATATGTTTCTGGAACATTCGGTAAATCAAAATTAATAACAACCGGAAGTGCGTCAATATCAATTCCACGCGAAGCTACATCAGTGGCAACTAAGATATCAATTTCTTTATCTTTAAATTTCTTTAAAATTTCTTCACGTTTGCTCTGTGATTTATCACCGTGAATTCCATCGACATTCAAATTGTTTTTTTGAAGATATTCTACAATTGAATCAACTCCGTGTTTTGTTCTTGCAAAAATTAAAATATTTTTCAATTCTTGTTCAGCAATTAAATGAACTAAAAGTTTCTTCTTATCTTCTTTCTCAACAAAATAAATACGTTGTTTAACTTGATTAGAAGCACTTGAAATTGGATCTACAGAAACAAAAGCTGCATTGTTCATAAAATCATCTGCCAATTCACGAACAGCCAAAGGCATGGTTGCAGAAAATAATAAAGTTTGTCTATTGTCTGGAGTTAATTTTATAACTTTTCTTACATCGGCAATAAACCCCATGTCTAACATTAAATCGGCTTCATCAATAACTAATTGATGTACATGATCTACATTAATGTGTTTTTGCTTGTACAAATCTAAAAAACGACCAGGTGTAGTAACCAAAACGTCAACTCCTTCTTTTAACGATTTTACTTGAGGTTCTTGATTTACACCACCGTAAAGTACCATGGTTTTGATACTTGTAAAATGAGAATATTTTTCAAAGTTTTCTTCAATCTGAATCGCTAATTCTCTTGTAGGTGTTAAAACTACAGTACGAATTAATTTTCTTTTTTTGGCAGATCCAACAATTCTATGAATATTATTAATAATTGGAATTGCAAAAGCAGCTGTTTTTCCTGTTCCGGTTTGGGCACATCCAACTAAGTCTTTTCCTTCTAAAATTAGTGGAATTGCTTTAGCTTGTATTGGAGTAGGTGCTTCATAACCAACATCTTTAATAGCTTCTAAAACATTGTTGTTTAAATTAAAATCTGTAAACTGCATAAAAAAGGGTTTGTTGCAAAATTAAGCTTTTTTATGCGAAGGCTTTAAATTATCTTGAATAAATAAAGAGATTATAAAACATTTACTATTTTTATGGATTACTATGATATCTGTATGAAAAAAATATTACTCCCTTTATTTATAATTATTTCTCAAGTTAATTTCGCTCAAAAAAGTAATCAAGTTGATTTTATTAAAGCGAATGCTTCTATTGATTTTGATATTTCTCAGCGTAAAATTTTAGGTAATGTAACTTATAATTTTAATGTTAAATCTGAAGTAGATACGATTAGAATTGATGCTAAGAATATGCAAATTCAGTCGGTTTTAATTGATGGAAAATCAGCTGGATTTAAATACGATAAAAAACAAATTAAATTATTTTCGGGTTATAAAATGGGCGATAACCAATTGACCATTAAATACAATACTATTCCAAAACAAACCGTTTATTTTATCGGAACAGGAAACGATTTGCAAATTTGGACTCAAGGACAAGGAAAATATACTTCTCATTGGTTGCCAAGTTTCGATGATTATAACGAAAAAGTAATATATAATTTATCGATATCTTTTGATAAGAATTATCAGGTGGTTGCAAATGGAGTTTTATCAAATAAAAAAAATAATGGTAATGTAAGCACTTGGAATTATGTGATGACAGATCCTATGAGTTCGTATTTGTTGATGTTTGCAATTGGAAAGTATGATGTTACCACTCAGAAAAGTACTTCTGGTACTCCAATTGAATCTTATTTGAAATCTTCAGATAAATCGAAATACGAGACCACATATAAATATACCAAACAAATGTTTGATTTTCTTGAAAAAGAAACTCGTTATAATTATCCTTGGAAAATTTATAGAAACATTCCGGTTGAAGATTTTTTGTATTCTGGTATGGAAAATACAACTTCAACGATTTTTAATCAAGATTTTGTAGTGGATAAAATTGGTGTTGTAGATAGAAGCTACGTTAACGTAAATGCTCACGAAATGGCTCATCAATGGTTTGGTGATTTAATAACAGCGAAAACTTCAAAAGACCATTGGCTACAAGAAGGTTTTGCAACATTTTATGCACTTTTAGCTGAACGTGAATTTTTTGGGGACGATTATTTTTATTGGGAACTTTATGAAATGGCAGAAAACATTCAAAAGGAAAGTAAAAATGCTAAAAATACGGTTTTGGTAAGTGAAGGTGCAACAACGATTACGTATTATCAGAAAGGAGCTTGGGCTTTATTTGTTTTAAGAAATTTAATCGGGGATAATAATTTTCAAACTGCTGTAAAAAATTATCTTGACAAGTATGCTTTTAAAAATGCTACTACAGACGATTTTTTAAATGAAGTTTCTCAAATAACTTCTTTCAATAAAGAAAAGTTTAAAAAAGAATGGTTAACAAATTCTTCGTTTGATATTAAGCAAGCTTTATTCTTACTAAAGAATAATCCGTTAATTCAGCAATATTTAGAATTGGTAGAAAAACAAAATCTTCCGTTTGAATTAAAGAAAGATTATTTATTAAATGCACTTAAGAATAGTCCGTACGAACAAGTGAAACGTGAAGTTGTTTTTCAATTACATAACGTTCCTTATAGTGAAGCGAAAGAGTTTTATGATTATATTGCTCAAACTGATAATATAAAAGTAAGACAAGCTTTGGTTCAAATTATTAAGGAAATTCCGAATGAATATTTAGAAAGTTATCAATCATTTTTAAATGATGGTTCTTATATTACACAAGAAATTGCTTTAAAAAATCTTTGGTATCAACGTCCAGATTTAAGACATCAGATATTAGATGTTTCAAAAAATTGGCAAGGATTTAATGATAAAAATCTTAGAATTACTTGGCTAATGTTGGCACTCGCTACTGAAAATTATCAGTTAGAAAATAAACCCAATTGGTACAAAGAATTAGAAGGTTATGCTTATTCTAAATATAACAGCAATGTTCGAATGAACGCTATTTCGGCGATGTGGTTTTTAAATCAGTACGATAGTAATACGTTGCCGCATTTAGTGAATGCATTGGTGAGTCATAAACCACAATTTAGAAAATTTGGTCGAGAGGCTATTATTTCGTTATGTACAAAAAATGAATTCAAAAAACATTTTAATGATTTGATTCCGTATTTACCTGAAGATGAACATGAAGCTTTACAAAAATTAATGGATGAAATTAATAAAGTTGAATAAACAAAGCCTCATCAGAATTCTGATGAGGCTTTTATATTAATCACAATTTACATCAAAGTAATAATAACCTTCTAAATCGTATTGTGAACAATAACCATCTCTTGTTCCAATCAATTCATAAGTAATAATTCCATCTTCATCGGTTATAATATTATAAACTTCACAACCACATTCTCCTTTTGTATCGCAAGCAAAAAAAAGTAACGGACTTAAAATTAAAAATAGCTTTTTCATATTCAAAAAATTTAATTCTAAAATACAAAAAATCTAAATCATTTCACCCACTTCTTTTCGTAATCTATTTTTAGCTAAATCTACAACAGAGTTTTGCTCTGTTTTGCTCAATAAAGCCAAACGTAAACTGTTTGCATCTATCACTTTTTCATTTAACGAAGTTTTCAAAATTTCTTGAATAACTGTATTTTTTGCAGTTAAAACTAGGGCCCAACTTTCATCAGAAACATATAATTGTTGTGAAAGATTAAAATCAAATTCTTGATCTACGTTCTGAATTAAAAAGTTTGCATAATCTTGTTTCAATTCTGAAATTGGTTGAACACGTGATAAAAGTTTGGGTAAATCAATGCGTTCCATTAAAATAGTTAAGCGCTCGTAAGCTTGCAAAATTTGTGGTGTTGCCTGGCGTTTTTGCTTTATTTCTTCTTGATAAAATGTTGCATGCTTTAATCTTTTTGCAAATTGCTTTTTTTCAGAAGATTTTACTATGAAATAATAAATAGATACTATTAAAAGCAATCCAATAGCAAGAATTGCTAACTCCATATAATTTAAATCCATCGATATTTTTTTTTCGAAATTAGTAAATATCAAACATTAAACAAATATTAATCTACAATATTAAAACTTGTAATAACCATATTGTAGTAGTAAATTTGATTTTTTGAAATTAGAAAATATGCAAGCATTAATAGATCAGTTAAATGAAGCTCAAAGAGCACCTGTTTTACAGAAAGATGGCCCAATGATTGTAATTGCTGGTGCAGGTTCTGGTAAAACCAGAGTGTTAACCCTTAGAATTGCTTATTTAATGCAACAAGGTGTTGATGCATTTAACATTTTATCGCTAACATTTACAAACAAAGCAGCACGTGAAATGAAAGAACGTATTGCTAAAATTGTGGGTCATGCCGAAGCTAAAAATCTTTGGATGGGAACTTTCCATTCTGTTTTTGCTAAAATTCTTCGTGCTGAATCTGACAAATTAGGGTATCCTTCTAATTTCACTATTTATGATTCGCAAGATAGCCAGCGTTTAATTGGTCAGATTATCAAAGAAATGCAATTAGATCGTGATATTTACAAGCCAAATCAAGTTTTAAGTAGAATTTCTTCTTACAAAAACAGTCTAATTACAGTTAAGGCTTATTTCAATAATCCAGAATTACAAGAAGCTGATGCAATGGCTAAAAAACCACGTATTGGCGACATTTACCAACATTATGTAGAACGTTGTTTCAAATCTGGAGCTATGGATTTTGATGATTTATTATTAAAAACCAACGAACTTTTAACGTTATTTCCTGAAGTTCTATTAAAGTATCAAAATCGTTTCAGATATATTTTAGTAGATGAGTACCAAGATACCAATCATTCGCAATATTTAATTGTAAAAGCGCTTTCAGATCGTTTTCAGAATATTTGTGTGGTAGGAGATGATGCGCAGTCTATTTATGCTTTCCGTGGAGCAAACATCAATAACATCTTAAACTTCCAAAAAGATTATAAAGGAGTTCAAACTTATCGTTTGGAACAGAATTACCGTTCAACCAGAAATATTGTTGAAGCTGCAAATACCATTATTGATAAAAATAAAACCAAGTTAGATAAAGTAGTTTGGACGGCAAATCCAGACGGACCTAAAATTAAAGTACATCGTTCAATTACCGATGCAGAAGAAGGTCGTTTTGTTGCAAGTACCATTTTTGAAGAAAAAATGATGCATCAAAAAATGAATGGTGAATTTGCAATTTTATATCGTACCAATGCACAATCTCGTGCGATGGAAGATGCGCTTCGTAAACGTGACATTCCGTATAGAATTTATGGTGGATTATCTTTCTATCAACGTAAAGAAATTAAAGACGTTTTAGCTTATTTGCGTATGGTAATTAATCCGAAAGATGAAGAAGCTTTAGTTCGCATTATTAATTATCCAACTCGTGGAATTGGAAATACAACTGTAGAAAAATTAAATATTGCTGCCAACCATTACAAACGTAGCATTTTTGAAGTAATGGAACACATCGATAAAATCGATTTGAAATTGACTACAGGTACTCGAAATAAAATCAGTGATTTTGTAACAATGATCAAAAACTTTCAGGTAATTGATCAAACACAAGATGCCTATTATTTAGCAGACTATATTGTTAAGAAAACCGGATTGGTTCAAGAACTTAAAAAAGATGGAACTCCAGAAGGTATTGCTAAAATGGAGAACATTGAAGAACTTCTTAACGGTATTAAAGATTTTATTGAAGGTCAAAAAGAAATTGAAGGAGCACGTGGAGCATTATCTGAATTTTTAGAAGATGTTGCTTTAGCGAGTGATTTAGATAACGATAAAGGAGATGATGATCGTGTAGCTTTAATGACTATTCACTTAGCAAAAGGTCTTGAATTTCCAACTGTTTTCTGCGTAGGAATGGAAGAAGATTTGTTTCCGAGTGCAATGAGTATGAATTCCCGAAGTGAGCTTGAAGAAGAACGTAGATTGTTTTATGTTGCTTTGACTCGTGCAGAACATCAAGCATATTTGACTTACGCAGAATCTCGTTATCGTTGGGGAAAATTAACAGATTGTGATCCGTCTCGTTTTATTGAAGAAATTGATCCGCAATATTTAGAATTTTTAACGCCACCTGAATCTAATTATCGTTACCGTTCAGGTATTGATTCTGATATTTTTGGAGATGTCGATAAATCTAAATATCGTCAAACAAAACCAGTACCAGGTGTGCCTCCAAAATGGGCTTCCGAAGTTAATAATAAAGAAGCAGGACCACAAATTAGAAAATTAAAAGAATTATCTAAAGCAATTTCATCTACACAAGGAAAAGCAGAGAATTCAGGTTTAGAAGAGGGGCAAACAGTGATGCATGAACGTTTTGGAAAAGGAAAAATTCTTAATTTAGAGGGAGTAGGAGCAGATAGAAAAGCTGAAATTCATTTTGAAGTAGGAGGAATAAAAAAATTATTGTTACGATTTGCTAAGTTGTCTGTTATTTCGTAATTTTTAATAAAAATAGCTATGAGTCAATTTATTAAAATTTATCCAGAAAATCCGAATCAAAAAGAAATCGATAAGGTTATAAAAGTTCTTAGAGATGGTGGATTAATCATATATCCTACAGATACAGTTTATGGGTTAGGTTGTGATATTACCAATACAAAAGCATTAGAAAAAATTGCAAAAATAAAAGGAGTGAAGCTTGAAAAAGCTAATTTTTCTTTTATTTGTAGTGATTTAAGTAATATTTCAGATTATATAAAGCAAATTGATACGAGTACTTTTAAAATTCTGAAAAGAGCTTTACCAGGTCCGTATACATTTATTCTTCCGGGAAATAACAATCTTCCTAAAGAATTTAAAAAGAAAACTACAGTCGGTATTCGTGTACCAGATAATAATATAGTAATCGATATCGTAAAAAAGTTAGGTAATCCAATTGTATCAACTTCTATTTACGATGAAGATGAAGTTTTAGAATACACAACTGATCCCGAATTGATTTTCGAAAAATGGCAAACTATTGTCGATTTAGTCATCGATGGAGGTTATGGAGATAATCATGCTTCCACAGTAATTGATTTATCAGGACATGAACCCGAAATTATTCGAGAAGGTAAAGGAAGTTTAGATATTATTTAAAAAGGAGATTTCAATTTGAAATCTCCTTTTTTTATTATTTTTTTTGTTAAATTTATTTAACAATATTTTTTAAAAAGTTTTAGTCTAATTGTTAAATAAATTAAAAAGTATTATTAATTTAATAAATGATAGATATGAAAATGAAATATTTAATTATTGTGTTTTTTTTTGGAATTAGTAATAACTATTCTCAAACTACAGAACAAAGAAATGCTATTACTAATAGCTATGATTTAACATTACTTAATAATTTATATAATGAATTAAATATTGAACATAATTCAAATTATGCTTCAGGTTTGCATTTTATTAATACAAACGGATTACCTTTTGATGGACATAACTCGGATGGTAGTTATTTTTCATTACGTGGTTTTAATGAAGAGATAAACAATATTGAATATCATGTTACATATAATAATACAGCTACACGTAGTTCTATTCAAACTGCTAGAGTTCAAGGATTACATAACGGTAATAGCATTAACAAGGCAATAAAGGGAGAGAATATTATTTATGGAATTTGGGATGGTGCTCAACCACTTTCTGCTCATCAAAATTTAGGAGTCACAAGAGTTATAAATAAAGATGGTCAAGGTTTTACAGGTGGTAGCCAAAGTGGAATTAATCATGCAACCCACGTTTCAGGTACTATAATTGGAAGTGGAAATGAAAGAATTTTTGCGAAGGGTATGGCTCCATTAGGAAAGTTATGGGCAAATACCTGGGAAAATGATCTAGCAGAAATGACTTTAGAAGCTAGTGAAGGATTATTATTTTCAAATCATTCTTATGGTATTAATAATCGTGCTTATGTAAATTTGCCGGGTTTCTTTGGAAGATATGCAGTTTTGGCAAGAAGTATTGATGAAATTACTTTTAATGCAAATATGTATCAACCTGTATATGCAGCTGGTAATGATAGAAATGGAATTTATGTAGGAGGAAGTCTTACTAAGTTGAATCCTTCTAAAAATGGATATGATTTATTGACACATGAGCGAGTTGGTAAAAATCCTGTTGTTGTTGCTGCAGTTCATGGCATAACAAATTATGTTTTAGAGACAAATGGAACAAATAATGTAGAAATGTCTACTTTTAGTCAATGGGGACCAACCGATGATTTTAGAATAAAGCCTGATATTTCAGCTAAAGGTGTTAGTGTATATTCTTCAACCGGAACAGGAGTTGCAAATTATTCAATATTAAGTGGAACTTCAATGGCAGCACCTGCAGTTACAGGAGTATTTGGATTATGGCAACAAATTTATAATCAATATTGGCCAAGTGCAAATGGCAATTCAGGTTTCATGAAAGCGGCTTCTTTAAAAGCTCTAATGGCTCATACTGCAGATCATGCCGGTGATTCTCAAGGTCCTAATCCAAAATTTGGTTGGGGGTTGATAAATGCAGATGAGGGGGCAAAAATTCTTAAAAGAGCATCAGAAGATTTAGTGATTTTTAAAGAATATGATTTATTGAATTATCAAACTTATTTTTTTGACATTTATACAAATGGAATTGAGCCTTTAAAAATTACAATCGCTTGGACTGACAGGCCAGGAGAAATAGTCCCGATGGCAGAATCTTTAACTCCAGTTCTTGTCAATGATTTAGATGTTCGGTTAACTAAAGTGAGTAATAATCAAGTGGCTTATCCTTGGAAATTAAATAAATCTTGGTCTAATATTTATGCTATTAAGGGAGATAACGATGTTGATCCTATAGAAAGAATTGATTACTTTGATCCAAACACGGGTTTAACACCTTCAGGAAATTATAGAGTTACAATTAGACATAAAGGTGAATTAACTGGAGGTTCTAAAAACTTTAGCGTTATTATCTCGGGAGGAATTGTTTCATATGATTTAACTTTGGATAAAGAAGAATTTAACAAGTTGAATTTGAATTTGTTTCCTAATCCTGCAACTGATTATATAAACATAACTGATGTAGATTTTGATTCAATTGAGTTGTTTGATATTACTGGTAAAAAAATACACATTAATGAAGTAAGCCAAGATAGTAGTTTTACAAAATTAGATATTAATAATTTGGCTTCAGGATATTATTTTATAAAACTTAAGAAAGATTCAGCTAAAGAATCATTGAAGTTTATTAAAAAATAAATAAAATAAAAAAAGGTTTCGAAATTTCGAAACCTTTTTTGTATTATAAATTTGCAATGATTGCATTGATTTTTTCTCTTTCTTCTTCAGCTAAAGCTGCGTCAACTAAAATACGACCACTGTGCTCATCTGTAATAATTTTTTTACGAGCAGCAATTTCTACTTGAACTTGAGGAGGAATTGTAAAGTATGAACCAGCAGAAGCTCCACGCTCAATTGAAACAACGGCTAATTTATTTCTAACCCCATTACGAATACGTTGGTAAGCTTTTAATAAGCGTTCTTCAATTAATTCACCAAACTCTTCAGATTTTACTAATAATAATTCTTCTTCACGTTTAGTTTCTTCTAAAATACCGTTTAGCTCAGCTTCTTTATGAGTTAAATGTTCTTTTTTAGCATCTAATTTTTCAGAATTTTGTTGAATTACCGATTTTTTATGTTCAATCGAAGCTTTGAATTCTTTAATGTGTTTCTCAGCTAATTCAATTTCTAAGTTTTGGAATTCAATTTCTTTAGTTAAAGAGTTAAATTCTCTGTTGTTACGAACATCTTTTTGTTGTTCTGTATATTTTTTAATCGCTTCTTTATGTAAATCGATGTCGTTTTTCTTTGTTTTGATTTGCTCGTTAACAGCTTCAACCTCCGTATTTAATTTCTCTAAACGAATTGTAAGTCCAGCAACTTCGTCTTTTAAATCTTCTACTTCAAGAGGTAACTCACCTCTCATGTTTCTAATTTCATCAATTCTTGAGTCAATTAATTGCAAATCATACAATGCTCTTAATTTTTCCTCTACAGTAAGTTCTGCTTTATTTGTCATATCTAAATATAGTTAACTGGATTTGTATTTATCTCAGATAAAATAATTGCAAAAATAGTAATTTTTTTTGTAAGATACCTAACAATATAATTTTTTATATATCTTTCGCTTTCAAAATGACCAATATCTGCCAAAAGAATTTTGTTCTCAGCTTGATAATAATCATGATATTTTAAATCGGCTGTTATGTAAGCATCTGCATTTTGAGCAATTGCAGCATTAATAGCAAAACTACCAGAGCCACCTAAAACGGCTATTTTCTTAATTTTTTTATTTAGAAAATTACTATGTCGAATTCCTCCAGTTTGAGTTTTCTCTTTAACCATTAATAGGAAATCTTTTTCTTCCATTTCTGTCGGAAGTTCTGCAATCATTCCCATTCCAACATTCTGAAGTTCATTTTCTGTTTTAATGATCTCATAAGCAACTTCTTCGTACGGATGATTTTCAAAAAGAACTTTTAATATTTGCCCCTTCAAATGTTTTTCAAAAGTAAATTCTAATTTAATTTCTTCAACTTCTTCATAAATATGTGGTTTCCCAATAACAGGTTCGCTGTATTGATTTCCTTTAAAAGAACCAACTCCTTCTGAAGAAAAACTGCACTCATCGTAATTTCCAATCGAACCCGCTCCAGCTTTAAATAAAGCTTGTTGTACATTTTTTGCGTCTTTTTTCGGAACAAACGTAGTTAATTTATAGATGAAGTTTTGTTTCGGAATTAATATTTTAGAATTGATTAAACCTAACGTATCACAAAAAATCTGATTCACACCTTCACGATGATTATCCAAAGCGGTATGAATGGCAAAAATGGCAATGTCGTTTTTGATAGCTTTAATTACCGAACGTTCAACATAATTTTTTCCTGTAATTTTTTTTAAACCCGAGAATAAAATAGGGTGGAAGCAAACTACCAAATTACAGTTTTTTGTAACTGCTTCATCAATTACTTCTTCAAGTGCATCATGACAAACTAAAACTCCAGTACAGTTGTTTTGCTTGTTTCCAACCAATAAACCAACGTTGTCAAAATCTTCTGCATAAGCAAGCGGAGATAATTCTTCTAATAGTTGAATTACATTTGAAATTTTCATAGAATTTTGATTTCGAATTATATTCTCAAAGATAGAAAAAATAGCTATTTTCGTATTATGAAAAGACTTCGAAAAATATTATTTCCGTTTTCACTTATTTACGGTTGCATTGCTGCGATTCGTAATTTTATGTTTGATTTTGGATGGAAGAAACAAACCGAATTCGACTTACCAGTTATTTGTGTTGGAAATTTGAGTGTTGGTGGAACCGGCAAAACTCCACAAATTGAATATTTGATTCGATTATTAAGTCAAGATTTTAAAACAGTGACTTTAAGCCGTGGGTATAAACGTAAAACTGCAGGATTCTATTTAGCCGATGCTTCAACTAAAATGGAAGATATTGGAGATGAACCTTTTCAATATTTTTCTAAGTTCAAGAATATTCATGTAGCTGTTGATGCTAAGCGTGTAAATGGAGTTTCTCAAATTTTGAAAGAATTACCAAACACCGAAGTTATTCTTTTAGATGATGCTTTTCAACATCGATTTATTAAAGCAGGATTTTATATTTTGTTAACTAAATATGATGAATTATATTGCAACGATTTGGTTTTACCTGCCGGAAATCTGCGTGAATTCAAATCTGGGGCTAAACGTGCTGATGTTGTAATTGTAACCAAATGTCCAGCTGATTTAAGTTTAGATGAACAAAATAAAATTCGTAAAAAATTAAACCTCAAAGCCAATCAAGAAGTTTATTTCACAACTATTGGTTATCATAAAGAAATTACAAACACAACTGAAGTTTTTGAATTAAATAATGTTGATGATGATTCTTTTATAGCAATAGCCGGAATCGCAAAACCAGAATATTTTTACAAACACTTAAAAGTAGAAAAAAATAAAATTTTAACATTTCCTGATCATCATCATTTTTCAGAAAATGATATTGATTTAATTTTGAAAAAAGCTGATGGAGGAAAAATTATAACAACCGAAAAAGATTTTATGCGCTTACAAGGAAAATTGCCAAATGAACAATTGTTTTATTTACCAATTGAAACGCAATTTTTAAATAACGCTGAATCTTTTAATAAAAAAATAAAAAAATATGTGGGAAAAAGTTCAAGAAACAGTATCGTTTATTCAAAATAAAATTCAAAACAAACCTACTGTTGGTATAATTTTAGGTTCAGGATTAGGGAATTTAGTAAACGATATGGAAATTGAAGTTAGTATACCGTATTCTGAAATTATTAATTTTCCAGTTGCAACTGTAAAAGGTCATGGAAGTAATTTATTGTTCGGAAAAGTTGGAAATCAACAAGTTGTTGCAATGCAAGGTCGTTTTCATTATTATGAAGGTTACGATATGAAAGAAGTTACTTTTCCAATTCGAGTAATGAAATACTTAGGCGTAGAAAATTTAATTGTTTCTAATGCATCAGGAGGAGTAAATCCAAACTTTAAAGTTGGAGATATCATGTTTATCAAAGATCATATTAATATGTTTCCTGAGCATCCGTTAAGAGGAATAAATGATGAACGTTTTGGGCCACGTTTTTTAAATATGAGTGAGCCTTATAATAAGGAAATGTTAGCCAAAGCTCAGAAATTAGCTGCAGATTTAAATACACCTGTTCATACAGGAATTTATTACGGATTAACCGGGCCAACTTTTGAAACACTTTCAGAATATAAAATGATTCGTTCAGTTGGAGCTGATTGTGTTGGAATGTCTACTGTTCCGGAAGTTATTGTTGCAAGACATATGGATATGAAATGTTTTGGAGTTTCGGTAATTTCAGATATGGGAAATGAAGATTCAATTCACACAATTAGTCACGATGAAGTGTTAGAAGCTGTTAATGCTGCTGAGCCTAAACTTAGAAAGCTAATTAAAGAATTAATTTTAAATTTATAATCTGAGTTTATGAAAAAGTTATTGTTTTTATTCTTATTAAGTTTTTCAGTAAAAGCACAAGTTTTTATTTTGGAAAAAAATCCAAATTGGGATAAATATCAGGTAGTTATTGAAAAAAAAACTATAAATAATTCAGAGCATGTTTTTCAATTAAAAAACGGACAAGTTTCTGCAGTGAAATTATTTTATGATGATGAACTAACTACTGAGTTTAAACCTAATTTCGATGAAAATTCAAATCTTAAAAGTTTAGAAATTAAATTTCCTAATAAATCTTTAAATGAAGTTCAGTTAATCGATTATGAATTGAAATACAATAAAAATGGACTAAGAATAGAAGACAATAACCATAAATATGTGTTTGATAAACACGAAAGACTAATTCAACGTTTTACAAAATTATTTGAAGAAAGTAAGGGAACTAAAAGTTGGTCTGAAAGTTATTTTTATAATGAGTTTGGAGATTTAATTCGTATAGAAAAAACATCTACCGAAAAAGGTATTCAATACATTGATGTTGAAGAATTTGTTTATGACGATTGCAAGAATATCAAACAAATAACTAGAAATTCAACGCCTGAAAGAAATTACCCATTAATTGTTTTAGGGGGTGAAATTAAAGATAAAACAGCTATTTACGAATACGAATACAATGAAGATTGTATTTGGATAAAAAAATATTTAGTTACAAACGATTCTAAAGCTTTATTGATATCACGAGAATTAATTAAATAAAAAAATCCACTTCGAAAGAAGTGGATTTTTTTATTATTTAACAATCAATTTTTTTGCAGTTGATTTGTTATCTGATTTTAATGTAATAATATAAAAACCAGAATTTAAATTATTAATCTCAAACTGATTATTATCAAATTGTGGATTGTTAATTTGTTGAATTAATTTTCCGTCAATTGAATGAACCAAAATTAAGTTTATTTGCTCTGTTGTTTGAATATAAACTTTATTGTCTGTTGCAGGGTTTGGATAAATACCAAATTCAATTGCATTGAAATCATAATTAGATAATGTTCCCCAACGATCTTGTGCAATTGGGCCTCCCCAGATTTTAGTTGCTAAATACGGATTATCAATAAAAGGATTTCTATTTCCTTGTCCAGCAGAGTTACTTCTGTTTCCTAAATAAGTATTTCTTTGATCTTCAATTTGAGAAACTGGATCTTCTGCGTTCCATTGTAAAAATAAAGGAATCATTTGATCGTTAATTGCATTCAAAGCAGTACCAACTCCAACGTTTGTTGGTAAACATTGATTTCCGTAGCGTAAGTACATATACATCATCATTCGAGCAACATCACCTTTCCATTCATCACCAGGATAGAAATATGAACCTACAGTTCCTGAATTGCCATTTCCTGAAGTAAATTTTCTATTCCCTCTATCACCATTTAAACCAACGTCTGTAGGTCTAAGATGGTGAGCATCTGAACCTGGTCCAGAGCTTCCTAGATCCGGATTTCCTAATGATCTGGCATATACGTGTTCTCTATTCCAGTCACCGCTTCCACCTCCATTATCATTTTTAGCACGAACTCGAGAGTATTTTCCGCTAGTTACTCTAGGGTGGCCATACAGTAAAATAACCTGACTATTGTTTGATGGATTTACATCTGCGTTTTTTAAAGCTGTCCAAACTTGATCGTATGAAATTCGATCTCTATGCGTATCTGTAATTTTTGATGCTAATGCATTTTTTAATAAAGTACCATTTAAATTAAAATCTACACCACTGTAATAAGTAATTTGATTTTGTGGTTGCGCTAAAGCAACAATTGCTCCAAAAAATAATGCAACAGTTGAAATAATTTTTTTCATGTAAAATTTGTTATTTTTTTCTTTCTAATAATGCCATGTAAAATCCATCGAAACCAGAATCTTTAGCTAAAACTTTTTCGTCTTGAATTAATTCAAAGTTTTGACCAAATTCAGTTTTTAAGAATTTTACAACTTGCTCTTGATTTTCAGATGGAAGAACAGAACATGTTGCATAAACCAATTTACCACCTACTTTAACCATTTTTGAATAATTAGCTAAAACTTCTTCTTGGGTTTTTTTGATGTTATCTACAAATTCTGGTTGTAATTTCCATTTGCTATCCGGATTTCTTTTTAAAACTCCTAAACCACTACAGGGTGCATCAATTAAAACACGATCTGCTTTATCATGTAATTTCTTGATTACTTTGGTAGAGTCTATAATACGGTATTCAATGTTGAAAGCTTCGTTACGTTTTGCTCTAATTTTAAGTTGGCGTTGTTTGCTTTCGTATAAATCCATAGCGATAATTTGCCCTTTGTTTTCCATTAAAGAAGCAATGTGAAGGGTTTTTCCACCAGCTCCTGCACAAGCATCAACTACGCGCATTCCTGGTTTAACATCTAATAAAAAGGCAACTTTTTGTGAAGAAGCATCTTGAACTTCAAATAAACCTTGTTTAAATAAATCGGTCATGAAAACGTTTGCACGCTCACGAAGAATTAAAGCATCTGGATAATCTTCATGGAAATCTGTTTCAATATCTAAATCCATTAATTGGGCACGAAGCTTTTCTTTGGTTGTTTTTAAACGATTTACACGTAAAACAACTTTTGCTTGTTGGTTTTGAGCTTTTAATTCTTCAGTCCAAACTTCTGTTCCTAATTCTTTTTCACCTAATTCGTCAATCCAATCAGGAATTGATTCTTTGATTTTTCTAATTTTAGATAATTCATCAAAACGACCTTTGATTTTTCTCACAGGTGTACCTTCAAAATATTTCCAATCTGGTAATTTAATACCTCTTAATACTGCCCAAACTGCAAATATTCTCCAAATGTCATCTCTGTCAAACGGATCTCTAACTTCTGCAATTTCAGCGTATAATCTTTTCCAACGAACAATTTCGTAAATGGTTTCGGCAACAAACTTTCTATCGCTGCTTCCCCAGCGTTTATCTTTTTTTAGGGCGCGAGCCACTACTTTATCTGCGTATTCTCCCTCGTTAAAAATCGCCATAAGCGAATCGATAACGGTAAAAACTAAGTTTCTATGTAATCTCATTGTAAATAAATCAGTTTGCAAAGATAGTTTTTTCTTATGTTAAAATAAAGTTATTTACCGTGATATTGGCAAGGTTATTATTTTTTTATCAAAGACATAAAGATTAATTTTGACCAAACAATACAACTCATGATTAAAACAGTAATTTTTGATATGGACGGGGTGATCGTTGATACAGAACCGGTTCATAAATACGCATATTTTAAACATTTTGAAGAATTAGGAATTGACGTTTCTGAAGAGCTTTATGCAACCTTTACAGGAAATTCAACTCGAAATGTATTTCAAAAATTAAAAGATAGATTTAATCTTTCTGATAATGTTGAAGATTTAATTCTGCGAAAGCGAAGTTTATTTAATGATGCTTTTGATACTAAGCCAGATTTAGATATGATTGATGGTGTTTATAATTTAATTGTTGATTTACATAAAAACAACATCGAATTAATTTTAGCTTCATCAGCATCAAAAGGAACTATTGAACGCGTTTTTAATCGTTTTAAATTACATGATTTTTTTAGTCATAAGGTAAGTGGAGAAGATTTTCCAAAATCTAAACCAGATCCGGCTATTTTTGTTCACGCGGCTTCTTTGTCAAAACATGAAAAAAAATCTTGTATTGTAATTGAAGATAGTACTAATGGAGTTAGAGCCGCAGTAGATGCAGGTATTTATTGTTTAGGATACAATAGCGAAAATTCGAAATTACAAAACCTTGAAGGTGCAAGTGTTTTAGTAAATGATTTTAATTTAATAGATGCTCAGTTTATTATGAAATTAAAATAAAAAGTCAGTTTTTATAACTGACTTTTTTATTATCTAGGAGTAACTTTAAATTTTATTTTGGATGCTAAATTTTTTATTTCATTTGTATTTTCTGAATTATTTGCTAATTCTTCAATAATTTCATTATATAAAACTTTAAGTAAACGACCTTTAATATATTCTTGTTTATTAAGTTGGTTAATTAAATAAATAATTTGATTCGTATCTGTCTTTGAATTATCATCCTCTAATTTTTTATTTAAAATATTCGATATAACTTGTGTTTCATTAATATTGAATTTCATTTTTGTTTAATTATAATTAAGCTTTTGTAAAGTTATGGTTAATATTAAAAGTAAAAAAAATAAAACTTTTAAAATGTTGGTATAATTTTAAAAACTTATTAAAAAATACAAGTTTATATTTTGTTTTAAGTCTAATTTTGTGTTCTATTTTAATTCAACAAATTAAACTGCATTATTATTAAATAATAATTAGAAGATTATGAAGTTAAAAACTCTATTATTTTTTTTAAAACAAAACTTACTTTGGTTCGTTTTGTTATTTACTTCTGTAGCTTGGGCACAATACAATGGTACAGGTGTTTTTGCAAAAGTAAATACTACTAGTGTACTTTCAAATGGCTATTACGTCATAACAGATAAGGATAGTAATTTTTTGATGCAATCAAATAATTCAGGTAATTTTTTTGGTAGACAACAAGTTAGTATCAGAAATGAAAAAACAGAAAACCCTAGTGTTTCCAATGTATGGAAAATTCAAAACCAAAATGGAGGTTTAACACTATTCAGTGAAAATACTAATAAATATGTTGCTTACAATGGATCACAAAATCATGCATATGCTTTAGAAAATTTAAATAATGGAAGTACTTGGATACAAAATTTATCGGCTCAAGTTTTTTCAATTAAAAATAAATCATCGAATAGCAGAAGGTTAGCTTATAATAATAATAACCCTAGATTTGCTACTTATGATAATATAAATGCAAATCAAGTAGAATTACAAGCTTATAAATTGATAGCTCCTTTTTTAGAAAAAGAATTCTGTGGAAACGTTACAGTTGCTGTTTTATCTAATTCTGCTGAATATTATAAATGGTATTCGTCTTTAGATGGTGAAAATCCTCTAGATTTAGATGAAGTTGTAGAAACAGGTTTTTATTATGTTTCTGTTGTTATTGGGGATTATGAATCTGAAAGAACTCAAGTAGCTATAACTATAAATAGCTCGTCTGGACCAATTGTACAAGATCAATTTTTTTGTAATGAAGCCAGAATTAGTAATTTGCCTCAAGGAAATAATAATTATAAATGGTATTTAGAACCTTTATCTGGCTTACCACTGTCGAGTGATTATTCATTATTAACAAGAACTTATTATGTTTCTAAAACTGAAAACGGATGTGAATCTACAAGAACCCCGGTTGAAGTAGTTGTAATTCCAACACCAGATGCACCAGTAGCTTTGGCGCAGACTTTCTGTTCAGTTGAAGCTAAAAAAGTTTCAGATTTAGTAGCTACAGGATCAGGATTAAAATGGTATGAAAATGAAACTACTTCAGATACATTAGATGCTACTGAATTATTAGTATCAGAGACTTATTATGTTTCACAAACTGTAAATGATTGTGAATCTTCAAGAACTCCTGTTGAAGTAGTTGTAATTCCAACACCAGATGCACCAGTAGCTTTAACGCAGACTTTCTGTTCGGTTGAAGCTAAAAAAGTTTCAGATTTAATAGCTACAGGTTCAGGATTAAAATGGTATTTAGATGCAACTATTCCGACTGAATTAGATACAACTGAATTATTAGTATCAAGAACTTATTATGTTTCACAAACTGTAAATAATTGCGAATCTCCAAGAACTTCGGTTGTGGTGGTTGTAAACCAAACTCCAGATGCACCAGTAGCATTAGATCAAACTTTCTGTTCAGTAGAAGGTAAAAAAGTTTCAGATTTAATAGCTACAGGATCAGGATTAAAATGGTATGAAAATGAAACTACTTCAGATACATTAGATCCAACTGAATTATTAGTATCAAAAACTTATTATGTTTCACAAACTGTAAATAATTGCGAATCTCCAAGAACTGCTGTTGCTGTAGTTGTAAATCAAACACCAAATGCACCAACAGCTGAAATACAAACTTTCTGTTCAGTAGAAGGTAAAAAAGTTTCAGATTTAGTTGCTACAGGATCAGGATTAAAATGGTATTCAGATGCAACTATTCCAACTGAAATAGATCCAACTGAATTATTAGTATCAGAAACTTATTATGTTTCACAAACTGTAAATAATTGTGAATCTCCAAGAACTTCGGTTTTGGTAGTTGTAAACCAAACTCCAGATGCACCTTCTGTGACTGTTTCACCTTTCTGTGGTTCAGCTACAATTGCAGATTTACCACAAGGTAATGGAACTTATAAATGGTACACTTCTTTAACTACAGAAACAGCTTTATCAACTTCAACAGAATTAGAAACAGCAACATACTATGTTTCTCAAGTTGTTTTAGGTTGCGAATCGTCAAAAACTTTAGTTGAGGTAATAATAAATCCAATTCCATCGGCACCTTCTGTGACTGTAACTCCATTCTGTGGTTCAGCTACAATTGCAGATTTACCACAAGGTAACGGTACTTATAAATGGTATACTTCTTTAACTGCAGAAACAGCTTTAACAACTTCAACAGAATTAGAAACAAATACATACTATGTTTCTCAAACTGTTTTAGGTTGTGAATCTCCAAAAACTTTAGTTGCGGTAACAATAAATCCAATTCCTGCGGCACCTTCTGTGACTGTTCCTTCTTTCTGTGGTTCAGCTACAGTTGCAGATTTACCACAAGGTAATGGTACTTATAAATGGTATAGCTCATCAACAAGTGAAACTCCTTTAAGTGATACTATAGATTTAGTAAACGGAACTACCTATTATGTTTCGGTTACAACTCTTGAATGTGAATCTCCAAGAACTTCAGTTGAAATTGTAATTAATGAAATTCCAACAGCACCAACAGTAACAGTTCCAGAATTCTGTGGATCAGCCACAGCAGCAGATTTACCAAAAGATAATGGAATTTACAAATGGTATCAACACTTAACAGGTGGATCTGTTTTAGCTGATACAACTGTTTTAACTAATGGAACTACTTATTATGTATCTGTAACTGTTAATGGATGTGAGTCTCCAAGAACTGCTAAAACAATTGTTGTTAAAACAGTTCCAACAGCACCAACCGTAGTTCTAGCTCCTTTCTGTGAATCTGCAACGGTTTCACAATTACCTCAAGGAACTTCACCTGAAGTTTATAAATGGTATGATGTTGCAACTGGTGGTGAAGCTTTAGCGGCTACTACTACTTTAGCTAATGGGCAAACTTATTATGTTTCTGTAACAGTAAATGGATGTGAATCTTTGAGAACTCCAGTTTCTTTAGTTATATATCCAAAACCAGATGCTCCAGAAGTAACAGCTCAAATGTTCTGTGATTCTGCAATTGTTTCAGATTTACCACAAGGTAATGGAACTTACAAATGGTATTCTACAGAAACGGTTACAGTTGAATTAGCTGAAAATGCTATTTTAATGAATAATAAAACATATTATGTTTCATTAACTGAGAATGGATGTGAATCTGAAAGAACTGCGGTATTGGTTTCTATCAATCCTACTCCAGTAGCTCCTACGGTAGAAGTAGCTGATTTCTGTGGACCAGTAACTGTAGCAGATTTACCGAACGGAAACGGTACTTATAAATGGTATTCTTCTTTAACAAGTGAAACTGCTTTAGCAAGTACTTTTGATTTAAGTAACGGAACTTCTTATTTTGTTTCTCAAACTATAAACGGTTGTGAGTCTCCAAGAACTGAGAAAGTCGTTGTTATTAAACCAATTCCTAATGCACCTTCTGTAACTGTTGCTCCATTCTGTGGACCTCAAACAATTGCAGATTTACCTCAAGGTAATGGTAATTATAAATGGTACTCAGCTGCTATTGATGGAAATGAATTAGCTTTGGATACTAATTTAGTAACAGGTACAACTTATTATGTTTCTACAACAGTTAATGGATGTGAATCTTTAAGAACTGCTGTTCAAATTTTTGTGAATAATGTTCCAGATGCACCGGTAGTTACAACACAAAGTTTCTGTGATTTTGCAACTTTAGAAAATCTTCCTCAAGGAGACGGAACTTATAAATGGTACAATTCAGAAGCTTCTACAGATGCTCTAGCATTGAATTCTGTATTAGTTAATGATGCTACTTATTATGTTTCTAAAATAATAAACGGTTGTGAAAGTACTAAGACTGCAGTTTTAGTTAATGTATTTACAACTCCAAATGCTCCAGTTATAGAAAATCAAATTTTCTGTTTTTCTGCTAAAGTGTCAGATTTACCAACAGGTGATGGTAACTATAAATGGTATGCATCGTTAGATAGTACAATAGCTTTACAAAATAATATCAATTTGATTAATGGAGCTACTTATTATGTTTCTGAAACAAACGGAAATTGTAATTCTACAAGAACAGCTGTAACTGTAACAATAAATAATTTACCTTCTGTTATTGTAAGTAATGTACAAAATTTATGCGGTTTTTCAACAGTTTCAGATTTAATAGCTTTTGGAGAACCTAATGCGGAAATTTTATGGTATAATTCTTCAGAATCTAATGTTCCGCTTTCAAATAATACAATTTTATCTCAAGGTACCTATTTTGTATCTCAACGATTAGGTGAATGTGAATCTCGAAAAACTACTGTTGCTGTTAGAATTTCAACTTCAAGTGCTCCTAATGTTGCACCTTTTAATTTCTGTGGTTCTGCAGTTGTTGCAGATTTAGAAGTTATTGCAGCAACAGGAGTTACTCATAAATGGTATGCTTCTATGAATAGTACTACTGAATTAACAGTAACAACGCCATTAATTTCAGGAACGTATTATGTTTCTAGAGTTCAATTTGGTTGTGAATCTTTCAGAGCACCAGTAACGGTAACCATTCATGATATACCAAATAGTCCAACTGGTGTTGCGAATCAAACGTTTATGGAAGGATCTGTAATTAACCATTTAGTTGTTGAACCTACAACGGCAGCTTGGTTTATTACTGAAGAAGATGCTATGAACTTAAATAATCAGTTAATGCCAAATATGCCACTAGTTCAAGGTACAACTTACTATGCTGTGAATATTGGAACTAACGGATGTCCAAGTTTACCATTTGCAGTAACTGTTGATATTACTTTAGATAATACTGACTTTGTAAAACATGAAGTGAAATATTATCCGAATCCTGTATTAGATTATTTAACTATCGATCATACAGATGTAATTGAACAAGTTGTTGTTTATAATACTTTAGGACAGTTTATTTATGCTGAAAATTATAACGATACTTCTATAAAAGTTAATTTCTCTTCTTTTGCAAGTGGAAGTTATATTTTAAAACTGAAAACCAAAAATGGTGAAACCAGTTTAAAAGTTGTAAAACAATAAAAATCAAAAACGTCTAAACTTAGGTTTAGACGTTTTTTTATATGTGAAAATGTAATATATTTCAAACTTTAATAAATTAAGTTTCTATATAAATTAAAATACATGAAAAAAAAATACATTCTTTTTCTTTTATTCGTATGGTTTAATGTTCAAGCCCAAACTACTAAAAAAGTAATGTTTGTTGGAAATAGTTATATACAGTATAACAATTTACCAAATTTAATTTCACAAGCAGCTCAAACAACAAACGATGTTTTAATTTACGATAGTAATTTAATTGGAGGTTCAAGTTTTATTGATCATGCATTTAATCAAATTACAATTAATAAAATTAATTCTAATCAATGGGATTATGTAGTTTTACAAGAACAGAGTCAAAAACCGGCGTTTCCTATTAATTATGTAAACTATTATGTTTATCCTTATGCAACTCAATTAACTCAAATTATAACGCAAAATTACGCTTGTAGTGTGCCTATTTTTTATACTACTTGGGGAAGACAAAATGGAGATCCACAAATTTGCTTTAATGGGGTTTGTTCGTACGAGGTAATGGATAATCTTTTGCAAGAACGTTATCATCAAATGGCAGTAACAAACAAAGGAATTATTTCGCCTGTTGCTCAGGTTTGGCGTTACATTCGAGCAAATCATCCAAATATTAATTTATACACTTCAGATCAATCACATCCTTCTTTAGAAGGTTCAATGGCAGCAGCATATACATTTTATGCTGTGATTTTTAGGAAAGATCCAACTTTGGTAACTTTTAATGGTAATTTAAGTACTCAAACAGCTGCAATAATTAAACATGCAGTAAAAGAAGTTGTGTATAATCAATTAGAAAATTACTTTGTTGACGTACATGATAATTTTGCAAATTTTGAATTTGATATAAGTTCAGAATCAAACATTCAATTTTTTAATACAGCTGTTAATGCAACAAATTATGTTTGGAATTTTGGAGATGGAAGTTTCTCTTCGGATCAAAATCCAACACATAATTATAATCAAGCTGGAAATTATAATGTGACTTTAAATTTAACTATTTGCGGAAAAACGTATTCTAAAACTAAACTGGTAACGGTTTCAACTTTGTCTAACGAAAATTTTATTAAGGAAAGAGTTAAAGTTTATCCGAATCCGAGTTCAAAATTGTTGAATGTTTCAATTTCAGATTTAGATGAGGTACTAATTTTTGATTTTTTAGGAAGAAGTTTTAAACCAAAATATAGTTCAACTTCAAATACAACTCAAATTGAAATTGATAATTTAATTCAAGGAAGTTATATTTTAAAGATTAAAAAAGAGACTAAAATTCTTCAATTTAAATTTATTAAAAGATAAAAAAAACACTTCGAAAGAAGTGTTTTTTTTAAATCAGATGTTTATTTTTTTCAAAAATAAATTTAATTTCCCTTTCTGGATTACTGATGGTAGCTTTTAAATTTGCATCTTCAAACCAATACTCAATTTTTTTAGGAAAATCATTTGTTTGATTTTCACAAATAAAAGTATTTTCAGAAATCGAAGTTACTTTAAAAACCGTTGCTTCTTTATTGCTTGGAATCGAAACAGATAAATTCCATTCGTTGTTTTGTTTAGCAAGTAACATTTCTTCTTGGCTAATGGTGTCTCCATTTTTTAATGTAAAACCGGTTCCAGAATATTCGGTTTCGTTTATTTTATACCAATTTTCAAAAGTTTTATGTTCAGAATTATCATTTAAACGTTCCCAATTTCCAAGTAACCAATCAAAATTTTCTTCCGAATTTTTTTCGTTCGATTTGTTATTACAAGTAATTAAACTAATAACAAAAAAATAAAAAATAATTTTCTCATAGTCTTTTTTTTAAATAAATATAAAAAAACACTTCAATTGAAGTGCTTTTAATCTTCAGAATCTAATTCTAAAATACGTTGTAATTTGTTTAAATATCCTAATGCAATTAATTCTTTTTGATTTTGCATCTCTAAAGTTAAAGCATCGTGTTCTTTATTGTGAGGATCCATTTTTCCAAGTTCAGCATAAATGTAATGATTAAAAAAAGCATTGTTGCTCAAATTTGCTGCGTTTTCTTGATAATCGTAAACCGGATTTTTTAAAAGTGAAAGTAATTCATCAACATCAATTTCTGAATTTTGATATTGATTAAAAACGTTTTCTATAAATTGTTCGTTTTCAGAAAAACTATAATGAATTTCATAAGGTTTTACAAAACGTAATTTCTGATCTACAATAAAATCTTCCCAAGCTTCAATTTTAGATAAGTCGAAATCTATATAAGTATCGAACAAGTTCTGATGTAATTGTAATTCTTCTACAAACTCTTCATAAACAAATTCTTCTTCTTCTTTGCACATTCCATGAATGGCTCTGAATTGAAATTCTTTCAATAAATCTAAAGCACGATTTACATAAGCAATCGGATTTTTATGCTTGATAACTCCTTGATAGTATTCTGTAAATTCGTTAAATGAATTATTGAAATCATCAGTTTCTCCCCACATAATTATTTTTTGCTATTAAGTTTTTGTTGAAATTTTTCGTGTAAAATTTTCTTTTCTTCTTGAAGAGTTGCAATCGCTTCTGCTAATTTTTCTTCGTTATCAATTTCTTGAAGTTCAGAATAAATATAATAGTTGTACTGCATGTTTTCTTCGATGAATTCAATGTGGTACAAATAATCTTCCAAAATATAAGTTAATTCTTCTTTTAACTCTTTTTGAGATTCTTTGAAGTTTTTAATTTCATCAAACATTTGTTCAATAATTTCTTCAACTTCAATAAAACTATAATGGGTGTAAATAGGTTCTAAATTTTCTAATGCCGAATTTTTAACCAAAGCTTCGAAAGTATTAATTTCATTAAAATTGAAACTTTGATGTTCTTTTAAAACAGCTTCATTCTTTAAAATTTTATGAATGAAAACTTCATAAACATTTTTAAGCTCTGCTACGTTTTCATTCGAAGCATTTTTCTTGAATTCTTTAATTAACAATAAAGTATCGTTACAAAAGTTCACAGGAAAATCTTCAATCATTTCTGTTTGATAATTTTCATGGAAATTTTCAATGATTTCGATGATTTCGTTAATTTCTTGATTCATGCGTTTTTGATTTATAAATTTATTCGCAAAGGTAGTTATTTAAAGATTAATTAAAACCTCAATTTTTAATTTATGATTTCTTTTAGATTATTAAATAAAAGAAGCAGCTTTATTTTGAAGCTGCTTCTTTTTTTAGTTTTTGTAAAATTTTATCTGCACGTTTTCGTTTAGATTCTACATCGATATCAACTATTTTTAATTCTATTGTTTTAATAAAAACTTCGCAATCTTCTGCTTTATAAACAGTGAAAGTTTGTTCTACATATTTTGGAAATTGATTATTTGGCGCAATCATTAATTGTTCGTTCATTAAAGAAAAAACCTGATTGTAATATTTGTCTGTTTTAGCTAATTCAACCAAAATATTAAAAGCTTGGTCTTTTGTAATTACAGAACCTTCGTTTGAAGCTTTGATAATTTCATTTAGATGTGTGATTGCAAATTCTGGATTAACTTTTGTAATTTCAGCCAAAGCTGTCATAGCTCCCCATTGTAATCTGTTCTCTTTGTGAGAAAGCAAATCCAAAAAAACATTAGCGTATTTTTCTATTAATTTCGGATTCAAATATCCAATTTCATTTAAAACTTTAATGCAATCGTTAGCCAGCTTTTTATTTGATAATGCTTCAATTAATTCTAAAATACCAGCTTGGTTATTCGTTTCTACAATTTCTTTTGCAATTGCAATGTTCGGATTTTGTACTTTTAATTTTAACGAAGTTGATAAGGATTCAATTACGCTCATAAAATCTAATTATTTTATTTTAAACCAATACTTTCGATGATTTTCCAATGATTTTTGTCTTCATTTAATTTACCTGAAACATCATCAGTTTTAAAATTAATATTTACAATATTACCATTTTCTTTAATTAAACTGTACATGGTTTGCTCTGGTTTATCATTGAAAATAGCATTAAAAACCAAATAGTTTATTTGTTTGTTGCCAACTAAAGTATCTTTTTGAATAGCAATTTCTAAAACTTCATTCGGAAATTTTGCTTTGTATTGTTGATATAAACCTTGGTTTAAATCGTTTAAATTTAATTCTGAATTTAGATAATTTGAGTTAAAATCAAATGTAATTTTTGAATTTATTTTATCAGAAGCAACTAAGAAATATTGTAAACTATCGCTTTTGATTAAGTCTTTCATAGCGTATTTGTTTGCAATTTTCATTTCGTTAACTGCAAATCCTTCAGGAATGTCAATAAAAAAGTTATTGGTTTCTAAAGTGTACATTTCGGTTTTAATTTCTTTAGGAAGATCTGTTACCTTTTTTTCTTCTTTCTTTCCACATGAAAATAAAAAAGCGAAACATATAAATGGAATGTATTTCATAATAAAATAATATTTAGGCTAAGGTAAGTAACAATTTCAAATTTGTTTCATAAGTAATTATTAAATCGTACTTCGAAATGGTATCTTTGTAGAAATTCAAAATCATGATAGAAAATAATAGTTTCCTTTTTCAGGATGAAAATTATTTAAATTATTTAGAAAATATAATTTCAGAAAATAGAAAAGAGCGTTTTTTAGAAGTTTTAGAAAATAGAACCAAGCATTTAACCATTGTTTGTGAAGATTTATTTCAATTGCATAACACCAGCGCTGTAATGCGAAGTTGTGAGGTTTTTGGAATTCAAGAATTGCATGTAATTGAACAAAAATTTGGAAAAACCATTGATAAAGAAATTGCACTTGGTGCAGAAAAATGGGTTGATATTCATAGATATAATACCAATATTAATTGTGTAGAAACTTTACGAAATCAAGGGTATCAAATTGTTGCAACTACTCCGCATGTTGAGGCTTACGATTTAGAAAATTTTGATGTTACAAAATCTTCTGCAATTTTCTTTGGAACTGAACGTAACGGACTCTCAGAAGATATTATGAAAGAAGCAGATACTTTTTTAAAAATTCCGATGGTTGGTTTTACAGAAAGTTTGAATATTTCGGTTTCTGCTGCGATTATTATTCAACAGTTAACTAATAAATTAAGAAGAAGCGATGTAGATTGGAAATTAACTGAACAACAAATTCTTGAAAAGAAAATTGATTGGTGTAGAAAATCTATTAAAGATATTGATTTTATTACACAACGTTATATTGATGATTTAAAATAAAAAAATACAGCCTTTCAAAAAGGCTGTATTTTTCTTTATTTTGTTTTTGAATTTTTACCCTTAGCAATTAATTTACCTTCGATTTGTAATTCACCCGGATTGCCACCTTCTTCAACTATATAAGTAGTTACTTCATCTCCAAAAGTTTGTAAATTACCTTTTATTGTAATGTTTTTTGCACTACCTCCGTTTTTTATACTAAAAGCGTAAGCAGGCAAATCAACGTAAACGCCTTTTACTAACGAACTTCCGATAGAGCCCCATGTAGATACGTTTTCGTTTACGGTTAAATTTCCAATAGCTTTACTAATTTGAATACCAACAGAACCGTCTCCAAAGGTTTCAATAGATTTAAAAGTTATATTTTCTACAGTTCCATCGTATTGATTGTATCCTCGAGCTCCAAGTCCGTAAGTTTGTAATGGGGCGTTGGCAATGAAATTTTTAACTGTTCCGAAATTCACGAAACCAACACCGCTTGGACCATAAGAAATTATGGGTGCATTGCTTGTCCAATTTTCAACACTTCCCCAAACATCTAAAACCATATCATTAACTCCGTAAGTAACAATTTCACCGTCTGTAATTACTTCATCTGCATGTGCTCCGTAACATATAAAAACACCACCAGTAATATAATCAGCTACTCCTAAAGGAATTTTACCATTTGAGTAAACAGAATTGGTTTGTAATTTTTTAACATGCGTTTTTCCTCCCGTATCACCAAAGCCGCAAATAAAGATTCCACTTCCACTAACAGGAGCATTTTTTTGTCCAATACTTACGTTTTCTGCTTGTACTTCTAAAATACTTTCTTCATCCGGATTTATATTGTAAATAGTTAAAGCACCTTGTAAAACATTTACTCCGTATTTTTGAGGTTGCTCAAGATAGAAACGAGAGTCAGAAGCAATAATGTTTAAATTTTGTATTTTGACTTTTGTTGTTTTTACTCCAACCCGTGTGATAATAGAAACTTGACCTGTAGTTTGTAGATTTTCTAAATTAAAAACACCTAAATCTTTTCTTACAGTAGTATTAAAAATGGCTTTATGATTTGAAGGAACATCAATATTTAAATTTTTAATTGTGTTGTTAGAACTTATTCCTATACCATCTGAATTTTGAAAAGATAATAATGGAACTTGTCCGTTTTCTTGTTCTTGACCGCTAATATCTACATTATCTGGTAACAACAACGAATAATTACAAAGAATATTTCTTGTAATTATAATATTTTGCTTTCCATTTTGAATGGCTTCAACTAAATCATTAAAGGTGTTTATTTTCATAGCTATAATTTTTATATACTAATTTAAATAAAAAAAGCTTTGGTTTTAAATGATGAGAAAGATTATAAATTATAATTATTTTCTTTCAGAGAATTATCGGAATAGAATTCATAATTTAGCCTTCTTTTTATAATTTTAAGTTTCTAAATTGAATTAGAAATTTTAATAAACATTATTATCATTAATGCTTCAAGATCAACAAAAACTACTTATTGAGTTGGCACATACTAAAATGCCCTTCGGAAAATTTGAAGGCAGGTATTTAATCGATTTACCAGAACATTATGTAGTTTGGTATCGTGGAAAAGGATTTCCGAAAGGGAAGTTAGGAGAGCAATTGCAATTGGTTTACGAATTAAAATTAAACGGATTAGAAGATATGATTAGAAATATTCGTTTCAAATATCCAAAGCATTAAAATTTCATAATTACAAATTATTACTTTCGCAGTATAAATTATAGTTGTATTTTTGCCAAGTTTAAATAACAGCAACACAACACAACAAAATAATGAAACAAACTAAGTATATTTTTGTGACAGGTGGAGTAACTTCTTCCTTAGGTAAAGGAATTATTGCTGCATCTTTAGCTAAATTGTTACAAGCAAGAGGGTATCGTACAACGATCCAAAAATTTGATCCTTATATTAATGTAGATCCAGGAACATTAAATCCGTACGAACACGGAGAATGTTTCGTAACTAATGATGGTGCAGAAACAGATTTAGATTTAGGACACTACGAGCGTTTTTTGAATGTACCAACATCTCAGGCTAATAACGTTACAACCGGACGTGTATATTCTTCAGTTATTGAAAAAGAGCGTCGTGGCGAATTTTTAGGAAAAACAGTTCAAGTTGTTCCTCACATCACAAACGAAATTAAAGAACGTATGCAATTACTTGGTAATACAGGTGATTACGATATTGTTATTACAGAAATTGGTGGAACGGTAGGAGATATTGAATCTCTTCCATACATTGAGTCTGTACGTCAGTTATTATGGGATTTAGGTGAAAGCAATGCTATTGTTATTCACTTAACTTTGGTTCCGTATTTAGCTGCAGCAGGTGAGTTAAAAACAAAACCAACGCAACACTCTGTTAAAACATTAATGGAAAGTGGAATTAAAGCAGATATCTTAGTTTGTAGAACTGAGCACGAATTATCTACTGAAATTCGTCAGAAATTAGCTGCTTTCTGTAACGTTAAAACAGAAGCGGTTATTCAATCTATCGATGCTTCTACTATTTACGAAGTTCCTAACAATATGTTAGCGGAAGGACTTGACCGTGTAGCATTGAAAAAATTAGATTTACCAGAAAAATCATTACCAGATTTAATTAAATGGAATGATTTCTTACACAGATTAAAAAATCCTAAACATACTATTAATATTGGTTTAGTAGGAAAATATGTTGAATTGCAAGATTCTTACAAATCAATTTTAGAGGCGTTTATTCATGCAGGTGCTCAAAACTTAGCAAAAGTGAATGTGGTTTCAATTCATTCTGAATCTTTAACAGTAAAAAATGTAGCCGATAAATTAAGTAATTTAGATGGTGTTTTGGTTGCTCCAGGATTTGGATCTCGTGGAATTGAAGGTAAAATTGAAGCAGTTCGTTACGTACGTGAAAATAAAATTCCGTTTATGGGAATTTGTTTAGGAATGCAAATGGCAGTTATCGAATATGCAAGAAACGTATTGAAATTTGAAAACGCAAACTCAACAGAAATGAATGATAATACACCTTATCCGGTAATTACATTCATGGAAGAGCAAAAAACAATTACAGACAAAGGCGGAACAATGCGTCTTGGTGGATGGGATTGTGAAATTAAAGAAGGAACTAAAGCTTTTGAAATTTATGGTTCTACTTTAATTAACGAGCGTCATCGTCACCGTTACGAATTTAATAACACCTATTTAAAAGATTTCGAAAAAGCTGGTTTAATTGCTTCTGGTGTAAACCCAGAAACAAAGTTAGTTGAAATCGTAGAAATTGAAGATCATCCGTTCTTTGTTGCGGTTCAATATCACCCAGAATATAAGAGTACAGTAGCAAATCCGCATCCTTTATTTGTGAATTTTGTAAAAGCTGCTGTAGATAAAAAAATCAACGGTTAAAACAAAAGAGGTGAACCTCTAAATTATTTGAAAATTAAGTAATAATTAAATGGAAGAAAAAAAATTAGACAAGAGTAGTTTAATTGGAATGGGATTACTCGCAGGACTTTTATTTTGGATGATTTCTGGTGGTTTTGGTAAAGAAGATGCCAAACTTCAAGAAGAAAAAGAAAAGACTGAAAATGTAGATACCGCTGCAATGGCTGTTGCAGAAGTTTTCAATGCAGCTCCAACTGATTCATTGGCTACAGAAAAATTTAAAGCTGCTTTAGGCGATTTCGCTTATAGTGCAACTTTACCTGCTGCTTATGACGAAGAGGTTGTTGTTGCAACAGATTATTTAACTGTTACTTTTTCAAATAAAGGAGGTTATATTAAAACTCTTAAGTTGAATGGAATCCACGCGATTTCAAAAGAATCTAATGAAATTGTTACCTTAATTAAAGACAACAACTCTAAATTAAATCTGAAATTCCAAACTAAAGATAACCGCGTTTTCAATACAAACGAAATGTTGTTTGAACCTTCTGTTTCTAAAGATGGTGAAAACACTGTGGTTTCTATGAAGTTGAAATCTTCTGAAAATGCTTTCTTAGAATACCGTTATGTTATAAAACCTAACAATTATATGTTAGATTTTAGTATTAAAACAGTTGGATTAGCTAATGTAATTAATGGATCAAATCCTGCTGATTTAGATTGGCAGTTAAAGGCTTATCGTAACGAAAAAAGTATTTCTTATGAAAACAGATATACTGAAATGGTTTACGAATACGAAGGTGGAAAAGATGATTATTTAAGTGCTTCAAGTTCTTTAGATGATGCTACAGAAAAAGATGTAACTTACATTGCTTTCAGACAACATTTCTTTGCTTCGATTTTATTAACAGATACTGCTTTTACAACTGCAGAATTAAAATCTGAAAACTTAGTTAAAGACGAAGAGTTTGATACCGTATTTACTAAAAATTTCCAAGCTAATGTTCCTTTAGAATTCAAAGGTGGTGAATTAAACTACAACATGAATTTATATTTCGGACCAGCTTCTTACGATATTTTAAACGACTACAATAGAAATTTAGATAAAGTAATGCCACTTGGTTGGGGGATTTTCGGTTGGATTAACGAATTTGTTTTCATTCCAGTATTCGGAATTTTAGCTTCGTTCTTACCTTACGGAATCGCGATTATTGCTTTAACTATTTTAGTTCGTTTAGTAATGTCGCCAATTACATATAAATCGTACGTTTCTCAAGCAAAGATGAAAATTATTCGTCCAGAAGTAAACGAAATCAACGAGAAGTATAAAAACGATCCGATGAAGAAACAGCAAGAAACAATGAAGTTGTATTCTGCTGCAGGAGTAAATCCAATGGCTGGTTGTTTGCCTGCATTAGCACAAATTCCGGTATTCTATGCTTTATTCCAATTCTTCCCATCAGCGTTTGATTTAAGACAAAAATCATTCTTATGGGCAGATGATTTATCTTCTTACGATAACATCATTCAACTACCATTTAGAATTCCATTTTACGGAGATCACGTGAGTTTATTCCCAATCTTAGCTTCGATTGCAATTTTCTTCTATATGAAAATGACAACAGGAGATCAACCTCAGATGGCACCACAAGAAGGTATGCCAGATATGAGTAAGATTATGAAAATTATGATTTATATTTCTCCTATTATGATGTTGTTTTTCTTTAATAATTACGCATCAGGTTTATCATTATACTATTTTGTATCTAACATGATTACAATTGCAATTATGTGGGTAATTAAAAACAAAATTGTAAGCCACGATAAATTAAAAATGAAAATGGACGAGAATAAAACGAAGGAAAAACCTCAAGGAAAATTCCAACGTAAAATGCAAGAAATGATGGAGCAAGCTCAAGCAGCTCAAGAGCAACAAAAAAGAAATAAAAAATAATTGATAAGAAAACCTGATTTAACGATCAGGTTTTTTTTATAACATATTTAATCCTTAAAATGGTCTTAAAAGGAATATAATAATAGTTAGAAATGTTGTATTTTTGCAAATCAGTTTTTTTACAATGAAAAAAAGAGTAGTAGTAGGTTTATCTGGAGGAGTTGATTCTAGCGTAGCCGCATATTTATTAAAAGAGCAAGGATACGAAGTAATTGGATTATTCATGAAAAATTGGCATGATGATTCGGTAACTATTTCAAACGAATGTCCTTGGCTTGAAGACAGTAATGACGCATTAATGGTAGCTGATAAAATAGTAATTCCTTTTCAAACAGTTGATTTAAGCGAACAATATAAAGAGCGTATCGTTGATTATATGTTTAACGAATACGAGAATGGACGTACACCAAATCCGGATGTTTTATGTAACAGAGAAATTAAATTCGATGTTTTCATGAAAATTGCTTTAGATCTTGGAGCTGATTTTGTTGCAACCGGACATTATTGTCGTAAACAAACGCAAGTTATCGACGGAAAAGAAGTTCATAGTTTAATGGCAGGAGTTGATCCGAATAAAGATCAATCGTACTTTTTATGTCAATTATCTCAAGAACAATTAGTAAAAGCATTATTCCCAATTGGTGATTTATTAAAACCAGAAGTTCGTGAAATTGCAGCAGCCAATGATTTAATCACTGCAGAGAAGAAAGATTCTCAAGGATTATGTTTTATTGGAAAAGTTCGTTTACCGGAATTTTTGCAACAACAATTAAAACCAAAAGCAGGATTGATTTATGAAATTTCTAAAGATAATCCGGTTTTTAACAAGCAAGAAAAAGCATACGATTCATTAGAAGAACAATTAATTGCTGAATCTACTTCGATTAATTTTGTACCAGAAATGGGTAAGAAAGTTGGAAATCATAATGGAGCTCATTATTATACAATTGGGCAACGAAAAGGTTTAAATGTTGGTGGAACGGTGGAGCCGTTGTTTATTATTGGAACAGATGTAGTAGAAAATGCTATTTATACTGGTCAAGGTAGTCAACATCCTGGATTATTCAGAAAATCTTTATTTGTAAAACCAGAAGAAATTCATTTTATCCGTGAAGATTTAGCTTTAAAAAATGGAGAATCTATCGAAGTTACCGCGCGTATTCGTTACCGTCAACCGTTACAAAAAGCTACTCTATATAAATTTGAATCAGGAATGTATGTTCAGTTTGATGAACCTCAATCTGCAATTACTGAAGGGCAATTTGTATCTTGGCATTTGAATGATGAATTAATAGGTTCAGGAGTTATTTCCAGATTATAAAACTAATATTAAATACCAAAGAGCCAAACTTCAATAAGTTTGGTTTTTTGTATCTTCAAATTTTAAAAAATAGTTATGAATAGAATTACTCAACTTTTTAATATAAAATATCCAATTATTCAAGGAGGAATGATTTGGAATAGTGGTTATAAATTAGCCGCAGCTGTTAGTAATGCTGGCGGTTTAGGATTAATCGGAGCAGGATCAATGTATCCTGAGGTTTTGCGTGAACATATTCAAAAATGTAAAAAAGCAACAGATAAACCTTTTGGTGTAAATGTACCAATGCTTTATCCGAATGTTGAAGAAATTCTGAATATCATCATTGAAGAAGGAGTGAAGATTATTTTTACTTCTGCCGGAAATCCAAAAACTTATACTTCGTTTCTTAAAGAAAAAGGTTTAACTGTAGTGCATGTAGTAAGTTCAACCAAATTCGCTTTAAAGGCTCAAGAAGCAGGTGTTGATGCTGTGGTTGCTGAAGGTTTCGAAGCAGGTGGGCACAACGGTCGTGAAGAAACTACTACGTTAACTTTAATTCCCATGGTTACCAAAGAAATTTCTATTCCGGTAATTGCAGCTGGCGGAATTGCTACTGGTAAAGGAATGCACGCAGCCTTGATTCTTGGTGCTGATGGTGTTCAAATGGGAACTCGTTTTGCGATGACGGTTGAAAGTTCAGCACATGAAAACTTTAAGAATCTTTTAAAAGATGTAAAAGAAGGTGATACACAATTAACTTTAAAAGAATTAGCACCAGTTCGTTTAATTAAAAATGAATTCTTTAATAAAGTTCAAAATGCTTATATAAATGGAGCTTCTGTTGATGAGTTAAAGGAAGTGTTGGGAAGAGGTAGAGCTAAAAAAGGAATGTTTGAAGGAGATTTAGTTGAAGGTGAACTTGAAATCGGACAAATTGCTGGTTTAATCAATCAAATTGATACGGTTTCTGAAGTGTTTGACCAAATAATTAACGAGTTTAATTCTTCTATAAACACAAAAATAATTTTATAATTAATTATAATTATTAACTATTTTTAAACATCTTCTTCTGAAGTTTATTTTTTCTTAAAAAAAAAGTTATATTTATATTATATAAAGAAAATATAAAATGAGTTATTATAAAATTGCTGATTTAGAACAATATTTTAAACATTATAAAAAATCTGTTAGAGAACCTCGTAAGTTTTGGGGTAAAATAGCTGAAGAAAACTTTGTATGGTACCAAGCTTGGGATAAAGTTTTTGATTTCGATTTTGATAAACACGATATAAGATGGTTTACCGATGGAAAATTAAACATCGTAAAAAATGCCATCGATAGACATTTAGCTAAAAGAGGTGATAAAACAGCTTTGATTTTTGAACCAAATGATATTAATGAAGAAGCTCAAATAATTTCTTACAGTGAATTATATGTTCGAGTTTCAAAAATGGCTAATGTTTTAAAATCTCAAGGAATTGAGAAAGGAGATCGCGTTTGTATTTACTTACCTATGATTCCAGAGTTAGCTGTAGCAATGTTAGCTTGTGCAAGAATTGGAGCAATTCATTCTGTTATTTTTGCTGGTTTTTCTGCAGAAGCAGTAAAAACTCGTGTAGAAGATTGCGAAGCTAAAATGGTAATAACTTCAGATGGTGGTTTCCGTGGTGCGAAAGCAATTCAATTAAAACCAATAGTTGACGAAGCTATTGAAGAAGTGACTTCAGTTGAAAGGGTTTTAGTAATTGAACGTACCAAAGAGCCAATTCAAATGAAAGAAGGTCGTGATTTATTATTGGCTCCTTTATATGAGAAAGCTGAAGAATCAAGTGTTGCTCAGATTATGGATTCTGAGGATCCATTGTTTATTCTTTATACTTCAGGTTCAACCGGAAAACCAAAAGGAATGGTTCATACAACTGCAGGTTATATGATTCAGACAGCTTATACTTTTAATAATGTTTTTGATTATAAAGATGAAGATGTTTTTTGGTGTACTGCTGATTTTGGTTGGATTACCGGACATTCATATAATTTGTACGGAGCTTTATTAAACGGAGCTACAACTGTTATGTTTGAAGGTGTTCCTTCGTATCCAACGCCAAGTCGTTTTTGGGATATTATAGATAAACATAAAGTAACTCAATTTTATACTGCTCCAACAGCTATTCGTTCTTTAATGACTGAAGATTATTCGTATATCGTTGATCATGATTTAAGTTCATTAAGAGTTTTAGGTTCAGTTGGTGAGCCGATTAATGAAGAAGCATGGCATTGGTTTAATGATTTTGTTGGAAAAAAACGCTGTCCAATTGTTGATACTTGGTGGCAAACAGAAACTGGTAGTATCATGATTTCACCTTTAGCAAATGTTACACCCACTAAACCAACTTATGCAAGTTTACCTTTACCAGGAATTCAAACTGTGTTGATGGATGAATTACAAAATGAAATTAAGGGTAATCAAGTTATGGGATCTTTATGTATAAAATTCCCTTGGCCTTCGATGGCTCGTACAATTTGGAACGATCATGAACGTTTCATTGAAACTTATTTTTCAGGTTTTCCTGGTTGTTATTTTACAGGAGATGGTGCTTTGCGTGATGAAGTTGGATATTATAGAATAACAGGTAGAACCGATGATGTAGTTATAGTTTCTGGACATAATATTGGTACTGCACCAATTGAAGATGCTATAAATCAGCATCCAGCAGTTGCAGAAAGTGCTGTTGTTGGATATAACCACGATATTAAAGGAAATGGTTTGTATGGTTTCATTACCTTAAAAGTTGAAGGAACCACTCGTGACCGTGAAAATGTTAAAAAAGAGATTAATCAACTGATTGCTTCACATTATGGTCCAATTGGAAGATTAGATAAAATTCAGTTTGTAGAAGCTTTACCTAAAACACGTTCAAGTAAAATTCTACGTCGTTTGTTACGCTCAATCGCAACCAATCGATTAGATACGTTTGGAGATACTTCAACGATGATTAATCCTGAAGTTGTTCAAGGTATTATAGACGGAAGATTATAAAATTAAAATCCCAGTGTAAGCTGGGATTTTTTGTTTTATATGTGGTATTTAATTAATTTTGAGAAAAACTAAACATGGATACATTTTCAAATCAAACAATTGATTTTTCTTCCTTACCAAAATATAAAGAAGCGCAATTAACTCCAATTGCTTCGAGATATAAAAAAATAGTCATTTTTAATTTAATTATTTCCACAATTATTATTATGGCTATTGAAATTGCTCTTTTACTATTTGTTTTTGAAACACTTTCTTGGCTTTATAAAGGATTGATTTTATCATTCACATTTATTTTATTAATTATTTATAACATAATTTCACTAATTGCATTCAAACGTAAAAGCTTTGCCTTTCGTGAGCAAGATTTAATTTATAAATCTGGAATTTTATCAATCAGTTATGAGATTGTTCCGTATAATCGTTTGCAGCATGTGGTTTTAAAGCAAGGATGGTTTTCTCGTTATTTAGGTTTAGCAACTATTGAATGTTTTACAGCAGCAAGTGCAGATAATGAAGTTGCAATTCCAGGTTTAGAATTAGAAAAGGCCGAACAAATTAAAAATATGCTTTTAAATAAAATTATTCATACAGATTTGAATGATGAAATTTTAAATCAAGGAAATACTTCAACTACTGAAATTGATTCAGAAATAAAAAATAACGAATCTAAAACAGAAGAGAATGCAGCAAATTGATTTAAATTTTCCGCAAAGGCAATCAAAAAAAGGATTAGTAATTATTTTTTTTAATGTTCTAAAAGCCTTAATTAAATCGATTTTACCGTTATTGTTGGTTTTGTTTTTTAGAGAACATGACGATAATAAATCGATTAAAATCGGATTGATTTTTGCAACTGTTCTGATTCTTATTTTGGTTTTAGGTTTTTTGAATTTCTGGTTTTTTAAATTTTATATAAATTCTAAAGCAAGTGAATTTATAATCGAAAAAGGGTGGCTTAATAAATCTAAAACGGTAATTAAATTTGATAAAATTCAACAAGTAAATTTAAATCAAAATTTCCTACATCGATTATTAAATTTATATTCAGTTGAAATTGAAACGGCCGGTTCTTCGAAAACCGAAGGTCAAATTTATGCAGTTTCTGGCGCTGTTGCTCATGCTTTAAAATTGAAGCTTTTAGAAAGAGAAAGTAGTCAAAATATTGATGTTCAATCTAAAAATGATTTGATTTCTGAAGTTTCTCATCAGAAAAAAAAGAGAACCAATTTTATAAAAATTTCATTAGCTACCTTAGTAAAAGTTGGAGTAACACGAAATTATTTACAAACCTTTTCGTTGCTTTTTATTATATCAATTCAGGCAATTGAGAAGATTGAAGATTTTTATAAAGAAGATGAAATAGATGTTTTTTCTGAAGTAGGTTCCTATGCCGAAGAAAATTTATCTATAATGTTATTGCCAATATTTTTTGTAGGAATAATTTTATTGGTTTTAATCATTAACTTGGTTCGAACTTTATTAAAATATTTCAATTATAAAATTGATGTAATTAATAAAAAACTGTTTATTTCTTATGGTCTTTTAGATACTAAAAACACTATTATTAAGGCGCAACGTGTTCAGGTTTTAAAATACACACAAAATTATTTTCAGAAGTTAATGGATATTTCCATTATGAAAATCTTACAAACAGATTCTGAAAACAATACCTCTAAAAAAGGAATTGGAATTGATGTTCCTGGAGTAAACAAAAAAGAAAAGAATGAAATCATACATCAAATTTTCAAAAAAGAAATCAAGTTAGAAAACGGAATCAAGCCAAGTATTCGTAAATTTGTGGTTCATTTTATTTGGTTTAGTGTTCTCCCTACGTTGGTTTATTTCGGAATCAGTTGGTTTAAATTTGAAGAAATTTATCTCTATTTAGCGCTTCCAATTTTTATTTTAACTGCTTTATATCAATGGATAACTTATAAAAATGCTTTTTTCTATTTTACAGAAAATTTCATTGTAAAGAAAAGTGGATTTTGGGATGTAACTTACAGCATTATTGAGCCGCATAAGATTCAGAAAATAATGACGTATCAACGTATTTGGCATTTGAATTTAAATTTAGGAAGTGTTGTAGTTTATACAGCAGGCGGATATTTAACGTTCTCAATTGCCGATGAAGAAATTATCACAAACCGAGTGAATTACTGGTTATATAACATAGAAAAACGCAATTTAAATTGGATGTAATGCATATTGAAGAGAACTATATTTTAATACAAAATAGTTCTTTATATTATAAAAAAATATCACCTGAAAACGCTACAAATACTTTAGTTTTATTACACGATTCTTTAGGTTGTACAGTACTTTGGCGTGATTGGTTAGATTTGTTAGCTCAAGAATTAAATGTTACTGTAGTTAGTTACGATCGCCGCGGTTACGGAAAATCCGATAATTATACCATTCCGCGTCCAATCAATTATTTAGAGCAGGAAGCTGAAATTTTAGACGAATTAATTCAAAAATTAGAATTACAAAATGTGCATTTATTTGGCTTTTCAGACGGTGCAAGTATAGCTACTATTTACGCTGGTATGTTTCCTAATAAAATTCATTCGTTAACTATTGAAGGTGTTCATGTTTTAATAGAAGAAGCAACTTTAGAAGGTGTTCGACAAGCAAAGAAAACTTTAGAAACTACTCAAATTGCTAAAGTTCTTGAAAAATATCATGGTGATAAAGTGATGGATTTATATTTAGCTTGGACAGAAACTTGGTTAGCAGAAGAACATCAAACGTGGAATATTGAGCATTTTATTTCAAAAATTATAGTTCCAACATTGGTAATCCAAGGTGAGTTTGATGAATTTGGATCAGCGGCTCAAATGGATGCTTTTGATGTCGTAAAACGAGTTGAAAAATATTGGGTGAAAGATGCTGCACATACTGCACATAAAGAAAAGAAAGAAGAAGTTTTTAAAAAAATAACTTCATTCATCAAACAACATTTAGTTTAAATGAAAAAATGGATTAAAGCGGCACGTTTACGAACGTTGCCTTTATCAATATCAGGAATTTTTGTAGGAACAGCTTGTGCGTATCAACCGTTCCATAATCAATGGAATTATTGGTTAATTTTCGGGTTATGTTTTTTAACTACGTTGTTTTTCCAGGTTCTTTCTAATTACGCAAATGATTATGGCGATGCCGTAAAAGGTACCGATAACGAAAATAGAGTAGGACCAAAGCGTGCCATTCAAAGTGGAGAAATTACGCAAGTTCAAATGAAAAAAGCAATCATTATAACTTCTGTTCTGTCTTTGATTTCATCAGTCGGAGTTATTTATGCTTCTTTCGGAAGTGAAAATTTTATTCAAGCCTTAACATATTTAGTTTTAGCCGTTGCTTGTGTTGGAGCGGCAATTAAATACACTGTCGGAAGTTCTGCTTACGGTTATCGTGGTTTAGGAGATGTTTTTGTGTTTATTTTCTTCGGGTTGGTCAGTACGTTAGGATCTTATTATTTGTATGGACATTCGTTTGATTTTACAGTTTTGCTTCCTGCAATCGCAATTGGTTTATTAAGTATGGCAGTTTTAAACATGAATAATATGCGCGATATTGAAAACGATGCTGCCATGGGAAAAAACACTATTGTAGTTAAGTTAGGTTTTAATAAAGCTCGTATGTATCATTTTTATTTGATTTTACTTGCCGTAGTAGCATTGAATACTTTTGCTTTGGAAAAAGGATTTAAATGGTATCAATTTACCTTTGTTTTAGCATTTATTCCTTTGCTTAGGAATTTAAAAGTTGTAAACACGGTTACCAATCCACGAAATTTAGATCCAGAATTAAAACGCATTTCGTTAACCACTTTTTTAATATCTTTACTTTTATCAATAGCTTTAATCTTAATGTAAAAAATATATGAAAATAACTTATTTGGGACACGCTTCTTTAGCTATCGAAGTTGCTGGAAAAAATATTATTGTAGATCCGTTTATTTCTGCAAATGAATTAGCTTCTCACATTGATGTAAATGCTTTAAAAGCAGATTATATTTTGATTACTCATGCACATGGCGATCATATTTTAGATGTAGAAACTATTGCTAAAAATAATCCAGAAGCTGTTATTGTTTCTAATGCTGAAATTGCAGGATATTACGAAGCTAAAGGATTTAAATCGCACCCAATGAATCATGGAGGTTCTTGGAATTTTGATTTCGGAATAGTTAAATATGTAAATGCAGTTCATTCATCTTCATTTCCAGATGGATCTTACGGAGGTCAGCCTGGTGGTTTCGTAATTCATGCAGATAATAAAAATGTTTACATCGCTGGTGATACGGCTTTAACTCAAGATATGAAATTAATTCCTATGCGAACCAAGTTAGATTTGGCTGTTTTACCTATCGGAAGTAATTTCACAATGGATGTTGAAGATGCTGCTATTGCTGCAGAATTTTTAGAAGTTAAGAAGGTTTTAGGATATCATTTTGATACCTTCGGATATATTAAAATTGAACATGAAACTTCAAAAGAACGGTTTGAAAATCACAATAAAGAATTGATTTTATTAGAGATTGGTTCGTCATTAACAGTATAATATTAAGCTTCGAAAGAAGCTTTTTTTATGAAATAAACTATGAAAGCAACTGCTAAAAAATATATTTTAAATTTTAAACAGGCTTCAGGGACTTCAAGAGGAGTAATGACTGAAAAGGAAACTTGGTTTTTAATTTTAGAAAAAGACGGTAAAAAAGGAATTGGTGAATGTTGTATTTTTAGAGGATTGTCTTACGATGATCGTTTGGATTATTCAGACAAAATGCAAGAAGTTTGCTCTTGGATTGAAGCAGGAAAACAAGTTGATGAACTTTGGGAAATGTTGCGTGAATGGCCATCAATTCAGTTTGGAGTAGAGCAAGCTTTTCTTTCATTAGAGAGTCATAATCCATTCATATTATTTCCTTCTTTATTTACAAGGTCACAAGCTGCAATTCCTATCAATGGATTGGTTTGGATGGGAAGTAAAGAGTTTATGAAATCACAAATTGATGATAAATTAGCTAACGGTTTTAATTGTATAAAATTGAAGATTGGAGCTATCAATTTTCAAGAAGAATTAGATTTAATTCAGTACATTCGTAGTAAATATCCTAAGGAAGTTATTGAAATTCGCGTTGATGCTAATGGTGGATTTGCTTCAATTGAAGCTTTAAGTAAATTGTGTCAATTATCTGAATTAGAATTGCATAGTATAGAGCAGCCTATTAAACAAAAGCAATATGACAGTATGTCAGAGCTTTGTAAAAATACACCTTTACCAATTGCTTTAGATGAAGAATTAATTGGTGTTGTAAATTTGCTTGATAAAGAAAATCTATTAGATAAAATTAAGCCACAATACATCATTTTGAAGCCAAGTTTGATAGGTGGTTTTAAAGGTTCAGGAGAATGGATTCGCTTGGCAGAAGAACGAAATATTGGTTGGTGGATAACTTCGGCTCTTGAGAGTAATATTGGATTAAATGCCATTGCGCAATGGACCTTCACTTTAAATTCTAAAATGCCTCAAGGCTTAGGAACTGGAGCGTTATTTATCAATAATGTAAATTCACCATTAGAAGTTAGGAAGGGCAAGCTTTGGTATAACGAAAAATCAAAATGGCAAGATAATTTATTGTTTTTAATTAAATTTTAACGTTTTATGTAGATTTAATTTTGGTTGTTTTGTAAAAATAATTACTTTTGATAAATGTTAAAAAAGTTTTGTTTTAAAATAGGATTATTTATAATTTTATTTATAAATAAAACTCAAATAAGTAGAGAGTAATAATTTTAGATCTTTTAATAGTTATTTTAGATCATATTTTTGTTGTTTGTTGATTATTACAGAATCTTATTTATAGTTTTAATGTTTCATTATCAACCACTTAATGTATTGCTATAAAAATTTAGTAGATAATGGATAAAAAATCCCGTAATAATGCGGGATTTTGTTATTTATAACAAACTTATTTTTTATATTTGCCAACTACTTTTCGGGGCCGATCGGTTTTGACAGCGAGTGGAATTGAATAGTAAGCACGTCGAGCGCTGGAATATAGCTCGTTAATATCATGTTTCAAACTTTTTTACACGGCGAAGAAAACTACGCTTTAGCTGCTTAATCTGAATTATAGTAAGATACGCCCAGTTCCTATTAGATAGGAAAGCTGAATTCTCCTAAAAAAGCCTTGGTTTATGGCGTTTTGTTAAGGGGAACCGTAAAAGTAAACCTAGAACAATTAGTACCTCGGATATTGTTTGAAACTCTTAGAGGTTAAGTAAAAAGTGGCTGTTTTTGGCCTTGCTTTTTAACGAAAATTCAATCAAAAACTAAGCGTGTAGAAAGCTCTTTGATTGCTTGTTTGGACCAGGGTTCGATTCCCTGCGGCTCCACTAATAAAACACTGATTTTCAGTGTTTTGTGCTTTTTTAACGAAAAAGTGTGCCAAATGTGTGCCACTTAAATAAACTTAGAATGCCCTTTCAATAGTTTATTAGCTGTTCTGTAAAAGGAACAAATAATGAAAAAGTTAAAAATTACTAAATGTATTTTTACAACACCAGTTGTAAAACAAAGTGGCTCTCGTTCTTTTATTGAATTCAATTATGACAAAGTTCGCTTTAGGCTTACTTTTGACTTAAACAGAATTAGAAATCTAAAAGAAAGAGCCCAACAATTTGAAATCTATCGTTCAGAAATTGAACGAAAACTACTTCAAGGTTGGAACCCTACGGTTAATGAAGAAGACGATGTTAGTGAAGTTAAATACAATTCACTTTCGGAATCTTTAAATTTTGCTTTAGAAAAGAAGCGAGGGTCCGTTAGAGAAAGTACTTTTAAAGATTATGAAACTACGGTTTCGAAGTTTATAAAGCACTCTC